>NZ_JBICXB010000050.1:0-40236 GCF_043200055.1 Streptomyces sp. NPDC048496
CATCGCGGAGCCGGACTGGTTCAGGTACTACGCCACCCGGGCCGAGGACTCCCGGTTCCCCAAGGCCCGCACCAAGCGTGACGAGGTCGGCCAGAGGATCGGCAGGGACGGGATGCGGCTGCTTGAGGCCGTCTCCTCGCCCCGGGCACCCGCTGGGGTGCGGGAGATCGAGGAGGTTCAGGTCCTGCGGCAGGTGTGGGTCCAGCACTTCCACCTGGTCGAGGGCGGGGTGAGGCGTCGGGACCCAAAAGACCGGCCGCCGGGCGCGACGCGCCTGGTCACGCCCTATGACATCGAGGCGCAAACGCCCCGGGCCCGCACCCGCACCAGCCACTTCGCAGCACTTCGCCCCGCCGAGCCAAAGCTCGGCGGGGCGAAGTGATTAAGGACCCGAATTAACCAACAGCATCCCGTTCACCGGTGCCGGGGCCCTCGTGTGTGCTGGTCGTCAGGCCTTCGCAGGCTCCGGCTCCTCGGAGGTGGTCTCCTCCAACGGGGCCGGGCCCGGAACGCCCGCCTTCTTCGCGCGCTTGATGGCCTTCTTCGTCGCGCGGCGCTCCTTGCGGAGTTCCACCATCGCGTAGAGCGTCGGCACCAGCAGCAGCGTGAGCAGCGTCGACGTGACCAGGCCGCCGATCACCACGACCGCGAGGGGCTGCGAGATGAAGCCGCCCTCGCCGGTGACGCCGAGCGCCATCGGGAGCAGGGCGAAGATCGTCGCGAGTGCCGTCATCAGGATCGGGCGGAGGCGGTGGCGGCCGCCCTCGACGACTGCTTCGACGACGCCCATGCCCTGCGTCCGGTACTGGTTGATCAGGTCGATCAGCACGATCGCGTTGGTCACCACGATGCCGATCAGCATCAGCATGCCGATCATCGCCGCGATGCCCATCGGGGTACCGGTGATGAGGAGCAGTCCGATCGCTCCGGTCGCCGCGAACGGAATGGAGACCAGCAGGATCAACGGCTGGACGAGCGACCGGAAGGTGGCGACCAGCAGCATGAAGACGATCGCGATGGCCGCGAGCATGGCCAGGCCGAGCTTCATGAACGCGTCGTTCTGGTCCTGCGAGACCCCGCCGATGGAGGCGGTGGCGCCGTCCGGGAGCTTCAGAGCGTTGATCTTCGTCTGGAGCGAGGCGCTGACCGCACCGGTGTTGTCACCGGTCGGCCTGGCCGTGATGGTCGCGGCGCGCTGGCCGTCGATCCGGGTCATCGAGACCGGTCCGGGGACCAGCTCGACGTCGGCGATCTGACCGAGCTTGACCGGGCCGAGCGAGAGGTTCTTCAGCTCGGCCATCGTGGTGGCCGGGTGGGCGGACTTGATGACGACGTCACGCTCGGTGTCGTCCATGATCGCCTTGCCGGACGGGGTGCCGCGCACCGCTCCGGCGACGGCCGCGCCGAGCGTGGTCTGGTTGAAGCCGGCGTCCGCGGCCTTGGCGTTGGCCTTGACCGAGATCCGCGGGATGCTCTGCGCCAGGTCGCTCTGGACGTCGGTGACGTCCTTGAGCTTCGCCACCTCGGCCCGGACCTCTTCGGAGGCCTTCTTCAGGACGTCCGCGTCGGCGGCCTTGACCACGACGCTGAGTTTCTGGCTGCCGAAACCGTCGCCCGCGGCGATGGTGGTGTCACCGACGCCCTCGAGCTTGCCGAGGCCCTCGTCGATGCGCTTCTGGGTGGCATCGAAGTCGGCCGAGTCCTTCAGGGTGACCTGGTAGGAAGCCTGGTTGGCGCCCGTACCGCCCCCGAAGGCCGCCATGAAGCCGGAGGAGCCAACGGTGACCTGGTAGTCCTTGACGCCCTTGTCCTCGTCGAGGAGCTTCTCGACCTTCTTGGCCGCCTCGTCGGCGGCCGCCAGGCTGGTGCCGGGGGCCAGCTCCTGCTTGATGGAGAGGACTTCCTGCTCGCCCTGGTCGAAGAAGTTGGTCTTGAGCAGCGGCGCCATGCCGAAAGTGCCGACGAACACGGCGACGGCGATGACGATGCTGGTGATACGGCGCCGGGTCGCGAAGCGCAGCACCGGAACGTACAGCCGCTGGAGCCTGCTGCGGGCTTCCTTCTCCTCGGCCTTGCGACGGGCCTCGTCCGGGTTCTCCGTGCTGCCCTCGGGGGCGCGCAGGAACCAGAAGGACAGGACGGGGACCACGGTCAGCGAGACCAGCAGGGAGGCGAGCAGAGCCGCGGTGATGGTCAGGGAGAACGAGCCGAACAGCTCGCCGACCATGCCGCCGACCAGACCGATCGGGAGGAAGACCGCGACCGTGGTGAGGGTCGAGGACGTGACCGCGCCGGCCACTTCCTTGACCGCGGTGATGATCGCGGACTGCCGCTCCTCGCCGTAGCCGAGGTGACGCTTGATGTTCTCCAGGACCACGATCGAGTCGTCGACGACTCGGCCGATCGCGATGGTCAGCGCGCCGAGCGTGAGCATGTTGAGCGACAGGTCGCGGGTCCAGAGCACGATCAGCGCGAGAACCACGGAGAGCGGGATGGAGACCGCGGTGACCAGCGTCGAGCGGAGCGACGCGAGGAACACCAGGATCACGATGACCGCGAAGAGCAGGCCGAGCGCGCCCTCGGTGGTCAGACCGGAGATCGCCTTGGAGACGGCGGGGCCCTGGTCGGAGACGACGGTCAGTTCGGCGCCGGCGCCGAGGTCCTTGCGGAGGTCCGGGAGCTTGTCCTTGACGGCGTTCGAGATGGCGACGGCGCTGCCGTCCTTGTCCATCGTGGCCATCACGGCGAGGCTCGGCTTGCCGTTGGTACGGGTGATGGAGACCGCGGTGGACGGCTCCTGCTTCACCGTGGCGATGTCACCGATGCGGACCGGCTTGCCGGGCTTGCCGGTGGCCGGGTCCTGACCGGCGACCCGCAGGTCCTCGATCTGCTTCAGGGAGGTGAAGGCCCCGCCGACCTGGACGGTGCGGCTCTTGCCCTGTTCCGAGAACGATCCGGCCGGGACCGTGGCGCCGCCCGCCTGGAGGGCCTGGGCCAGGGATCCGGCGTTCAGACCGGCGGCCGCGAGCTCCTTGTCGTCGGGGGTGATGGAGACCTGGAGGTCCTGGACACCGTCGACGGTGACCTGGCCGACACCGTCGATGTCCTCCAGAGCGGGCACGACGGTGCGGTCCAGCTGGTCGGCGAGCGCCTGCTGGTCCTTGTCGGAGGTGACAGCGAGGACGACGGTCGGGATGTCGTCCGTCGAACCGGCGATGACCTGCGGGTCGACGTTGTCGGGCAGCTGGACGCGGGCACGGTTGACCGCCTGCTGGATGTCGGCGACGAGCTGCTTGGTGCCCTCGCTGCCGAAGTCGAAGGACGCCATGATGACGGCGTTGCCCTCGCTGGCGGTCGAGGTGACGCCGGTGACGCCGTCGACGGCCTTGATGGACTTCTCGAGCGGTTCGACGACCTGCTTCTCGACCACATCGGGGGACGCACCCTGGTAGGGGGCGAGCACCGAGACCATCGGGAGTTCGATGGTGGGCAGCAACTGCTGCTTGAGCTGCGGGATCGCGATCGCTCCGAAGACGAGTGCGACGATCGAGATCAGCCCGATCAGGGCCCTTTGCGCGAGGCTGAATCTGGACAGCCAGGACATGGGTGGGTCTCTCTTCTGTGGCTTACGCGGCAGGTGGGCGGGTGACTCGGGGACAGGCCCGGCCCAGCTACACCATCGCTCATCCACAGGGGCAAAAGCGTCGACCCCAGGGTCACTTTCTTATGTGGCGCATACCGCAGGTGGAGTACGCCGCCTCCACCCTTCATTCCACCCGTGGGCGCACCAGGCCCGATTCGTAAGCAAATACCACCAATTGAGCCCGGTCACGGGCGCCCAGTTTCGCCATGGCCCGGTTCACATGAGTCTTGACGGTGAGTGGGCTGACGGCGAGACGCTCGGCGATCTCGTCGTTGGAGTGCCCGCCCCCGACGAGGACCAGTACCTCTCGTTCGCGGCCGGTGAGTGCGTCGAGCCGCTCGGAGTACTCCGCGGCGCTCGGCCCCTCACCGTCCGAACTGCCGCCCTGCGCAAGGAAGGTGGCGATCAGTCCCTTGGTGGCGGCCGGCGAGAGGAGCGCTTCGCCACCCGCGGCGATACGGATGGCATTGAGCAGTTCGTCCGGTTCGGCGCCCTTGCCGAGGAAGCCTGAGGCACCGGCCCTCAGCGACTGCACCACATATTCGTCGACCTCGAAGGTGGTGAGCATGACGACCCGTACGTCCGCCAGCTCCGGATCGGCGCTGACCATCCGGGTCGCGGCCAGTCCGTCCGTACCGGGCATCCGAATGTCCATCAACACCACATCGGGGCGCGTCGAGCGGGTCAGCGCCACGGCCTCCGCGCCGTCGGCCGCCTCGCCGACGACCTGCATGTCGGGCTCCGAGTCGACCAGCACCCGGAACGCGCTGCGCAGCAGCGCCTGGTCGTCGACGAGCAGCACCCTGATGGGTGATGGTGTCATGCGCCTTCCCCCGTCCGGCCCGCCACTCCCGGCGTCCCCGGCTCTCCCGTGCGGGCCTTGACCGGCAGGATCGCATGAACCCTGAATCCGCCGCCGTAGCGGGGTCCGGCCGTGAGGATGCCCCCCAGGGCGGTGACGCGCTCGCGCATACCGAGCAGACCGTGGCCGCCGCCGTCGGCGCCCGCGCCCTCGGGGCTGCCCGTGCCGTTGTCCAGGACTGTGACCTCGGCCGTCGCCCCGACCCGTACGACACTGACCTCGGCCTTCGCCCCAGGGCCCGCGTGCTTGCGCACATTGGTCAGCGCCTCCTGGATCACCCGGTACGCGGCCAGGTCGACGGCCGCGGGCAGCGGGGGCCTGCGGTCGACGCAGGCCACCTCGACCGGGAGCCCGGCGCGCCGGACCGTCTCCACGAGCTCGTCGAGGACCGCGAGGCCGGGTGCCGGTTCGGTCGGCGCCTCCGGGTCGCCGGACTGGCGCAGCAGCCCGACCGTGGCGCGGAGTTCGCCCAGTGCGGAACGGCTGGCCTCCCGGACGTGGGCGAGTGCCTCTTTTGCCTGGTCGGGGCGCTTGTCCATGACGTGGGCGGCGACCCCGGCCTGCACATTGACCAGGGCGATGTGGTGGGCGACGATGTCGTGGAGATCGCGGGCGATCCGCAGCCGTTCCTCGGCGACCCGCCGCCGGGCCTCCTCCTCGCGGGTACGTTCGGCCCGTTCGGCGCGTTCCCTGATCGCGTCGACGAACGCCCGCCGGGAGCGGACGGCGTCCCCGGCGGCGCCGGCCATGCCGGTCCAGGCGAAGACCCCGAGGTTCTGCTGGCTGTACCAGGGGGACTCCCCGAAGACCATCGCGGACGCCGTCAGCACGGCCATGGTCAGCAGGCCGACCCGCCAGGTGGTGGGCCGGTCGGTGGACGCGGCGACCGTGTAGAGCGCGATGACCGCGCCCATGACCACCGGGGCGGGCGGGTCCACCAGCACGAACTCGACGATGGACAGCCCACCGGTGGCGGCCAGCACCGCCATCGGGTTGCGACGCCGCAGGGCGAGCACGGCGGCGGCGAGCACCATCAGGACCACGCTGCCCGCCTCGGGCGTGCGGGTGCCGAAGCTGGGCCCGTTCGGCGCGTTCGGGTCGGTGAACGATCCGGCGATCATCGCAACGAGTACGGCCACGGCGAGCGCACCGTCGAACGCGAGGGGATGGTCGCGCAGCCAGTGCCGGGCGCGCAGGAACCCGGTTCCGAGGGTGGTCACGTCAAACTACGGTACGGCGTGTCGCGCACGGATACGGTCCGCTCGCGGCCGGGACCGCACGCAGAACGCGAAAGTCCGGGCAGAACCATGCCCCGCGGCCGGCGGACCGGACACGGGGCACAGTGCGTGCGGGTGCTGGAGCGACCGGCGTCAGCCGGGGATCAGGCCGCCGTCGCGGAGCATGTCGCGTACCTCTTCGAGGGTGGCGTCGGGAGACGGCAGGATCAGTTCGGACGGCTCCAGGGAGTCGTCCGGCAGAGGTGTGCCGAGCTCGCGCACCCTGGCGAGGAGCGCCTGGAGCGTGGCGCGGAAGCCGGGGCCGTCGCCGCTCTCCATCTCGGCGAGCAGCTCGTTGTCGAGCTTGTTGAGCTCAGCGAAGTGGCTGTCGGCCAGGGCTACCTGGCCCTCCCCCATGATCCGAACGATCATGACGTCCGCCTTACTGCTTGTCGAACCTGTGCGGGGACTGCGACGACTGCTGCTGGGCGGCGTCCTGCGGGCCGCCCTCGATGGCCTGTGGCGGGGTGGAGCCGCCGGCCAGTTCGGCCTTCATGCGCTGCAGCTCCAGCTCCACATCCGTACCACCGGAGATCCGGTCGAGCTCGGCGGCGATGTCGTCCTTCGCCGTCCCGGTCGGGTCGTCCAGGGCGCCGGAGGCGAGCAGCTCGTCGATCGCACCGGCGCGTGCCTGCAGCTGCTGGGTCTTGTCCTCGGCCCGCTGGATCGCCAGGCCGACGTCGCCCATCTCCTCGGAGATCCCGGAGAACGCCTCGCCGATCCGGGTCTGCGCCTGGGCGGCGGTGTAGGTGGCCTTGATGGTCTCCTTCTTCGTACGGAAGGCGTCGACCTTGGCCTGCAGCCGCTGGGCCGCGAGAGTGAGCTTCTCCTCCTCACCCTGCAGCGTCGTGTGCTGCGTCTCCAGGTCGGTGACCTGTTGCTGGAGTGCGGCGCGCCGGGACAGCGCCTCGCGGGCCAGGTCCTCGCGCCCGAGCGCGAGCGCCTTGCGACCCTGGTCCTCCAGCTTGGACGTCTGGCCCTGCAGCTGGTTCAGCTGCAGCTCCAGGCGCTTGCGCGAGGTCGCCACATCGGCGACACCGCGGCGCACCTTCTGAAGCAGCTCCAGCTGCTTCTGGTACGAGTAATCGAGGGTCTCGCGCGGATCCTCGGCCCGGTCAAGGGCCTTGTTTGCCTTCGCGCGGAAGATCATCCCCATACGCTTCATGACACCGCTCATGGGCTTCGCGCGCCCCCTTCTGACGGACTGGGCTCCAGCACTCCAACAGAACCCACAGTACGGGCCCTGTCTCTATTACCGCACTGTTCGAGCACGGATGTGGTCCTCCCCAAGGACGACTGCCCCCGGTTACCGCTCCGGCCCAGGGAGTAGGTGGCTGTCGGGGAAACCGGTCGCAACGTCCGTTCTGCCCCCTCTCGGGACACCTGGGAGGACGCAGGCCGTTGCCGGATCGTTCCCGACCGGGCTGGGGTCGTCGCGGCCGACCCCGTACCCTTGGGTTTTGTGTTCCGTAGCCGTTCGAAGGATGAGAAGGCCCCCGCCACCAAGGTGACGGCGGACCTCTCCACGCAGCCCCGCGACCCGCAGGCCCCCAAAGGTCGCCCCACCCCCAAGCGCAGCGATGCCCAGTCGCAGCGCCGTCGTGCCTCCAGTGGCGCGCCGCTCGACCGCAAGGAGGCCATGAAGCGCCAGCGCGAAGCGCGCCGGGTGGACCTGGCCAAGCAGCGCGAGGCGCTCGCCAGTGGCGACGAGCGCTACCTGCCGGCCCGTGACAAGGGTCCGGTGCGGCGCTTCGTCCGCGACTTCGTCGACTCACGTTTCTGTATCGCGGAGTTCTTCCTGCCGCTCGCGGTGATCATCCTGATCCTCAGCGTGATCCAGGTGCGGAACATCCAGAACATCTCGCTGCTGCTCTGGCTCGGCGTGATCGTGCTCATCGTCATCGACTCGATCGGTCTCGCGTTCCGGCTGAAGAAGCAGCTCAACGCGCGCTTCCCCAATACGCCGAAGCGCGGCGCGGTCGCCTACGGCCTGATGCGTACGCTTCAGATGCGTCGGCTCCGTCTGCCGAAGCCGCAGGTCAAGCGCGGAGAGCGGCCCTGAGTACGGAGCTTTCCGGCTCGGTCGGTGGTCCGTCCGCAGGCTTGCCGGACGGTGCCCCCTCCAAGGACTCCGGGTTCACCGGGGCCTCTTCGGCGTGGCTCGCAGGGCTCGGGGGGCTGCGCAACACCGTCCGCCAGGAGCTCGTCGCCCGGCAGCTCGACGAGCAGATAGCCGCGCGCTACCCGGTCGGCCAGCGGCTGCGGGTCCTCGATGTCGGCATGGGACAGGGCACGCAGGCGCTGCGGCTGGCCCGGGCCGGCCACACGGTGACCGGCCTGGAGTCCGACGCCGAGATGCTGAGGTCCGCCCGCGAGGCGCTCGGGGACGAGCCCGCGGGCATCCGGGAGCGGGTCCGGCTGATCGAGGGCGACGGCCTGGACACGGGCGTGCACTTCCTGCCGGGCAGCTTCGACGTGGTGCTCTGTCACGGCGTACTGATGTACGTCCGGGAGCCGGACGCGCTGCTGGCGGGGCTGGCCCGGATGCTGGCGCCCGGCGGGCTGCTCTCGCTGCTCGTACGGAACGGCGACGCGCTGGCGATGCGGCCCGGCACCGCCGGGGACTGGGACACGGCGCTGGCCGCGTTCGACACGGATACGTACACCAACCGGCTGGGCCTGACGGTCCGCGCCGACCGGCTGGACGCCCTCACGGCCACGCTCGCCGGAATCGCGGCGCCGTTGCACGCCTGGTACGGGGTGCGGATCTTCACGGACCAGGTGAGCGATGACGTGGAGCTGCCGGCCGCCGCGGAACTCGACCGGGTGCTGGCCGCGGAGGACCGGGCCGGACGGACGGACCCGTACCGCCGGGTTGCCGCGCTGCTGCATCTGTGCGGGGTGCGCGGCTAGTACCCCTCCCGGCAAGCTTTGCCCCGTCGCGGCGCCCGGTGCGGTGCGTCGCAAGGCGCCGGAGCGTCCAGGTGGCGAACTGTTCCGGACGTATCGGCGGCGCCGCGAGGTGCCGCGCCGGGCGCCGCGGCCCCGGGCATGATCCGCCGGAAATCCCTGGGGATGGTTGAGGGATGGACGAGGAGCGGGCATCACCCGATCGGCCGAACCCAACAGGCCGCCAATAGGGTTAAAAGCAATGATTCAGACATGGATGCTTCCCACTCGCGCCGCCGTCTGTACCGGCTGCTGCTGCCTCTGACCGCAGGTGTCTGTGCCATGGCCCTGGTGTCCGGCTGCTCCGACTCGGACTCGGCCAGCGCCAATGCCACGAAGTCGGCCTCGCCGCACGCGACTTCCCAGGCCGCAAGTGACCTGCAGGCCGAGTACGAGGCCGTCATCAGGAATGTGCTGCCCTCCGTGGTACAGATCGAAGCCGCCAACAGCCTCGGATCCGGCATCGTCTACGACGACAAGGGCCATATCGTCACCAATGCCCATGTGGTCGGCCCGGAGAAGAGGTTCAAGGTCACCGTCGCCACCGGCGAGAAGGTGCTGGGCGCCTCGCTGGTCGCCACCTATCCGGAGCAGGACCTGGCCGTCATCAAGCTCGACAACGTACCGAGCGGGCTGAAGCCGGCGAAGTTCGGCAACTCGGACAAGGTCGAGGTCGGCCAGATAGTGCTGGCGATGGGTTCGCCGCTCGGACTGTCCAGCAGCGTCACCCAGGGCATCGTGTCGGCGGTCGGCCGGACCGTCAGCGAGGGCCGGACGGAGGGTGGCACCGGGGCGACCATAGCGAACATGGTGCAGACCTCGGCGGCGATCAACCCGGGCAACAGTGGCGGTGCGCTGGTGAACCTGAACAGTGAGGTGATCGGCATTCCGACGCTGGCGGCGACGGATCCGCAGATGAACGGCGCGGCACCGGGCATAGGATTCGCGATCCCCGCCTCGATGGTGAAGACGGTGGCCGACCAGATCATCAAGAGCGGCAAGGTCACCGACTCGGGGCGGGCGGCGCTGAACATCACCGGCCGCACGGTCGTCGACGACAATTACCAGCCGTTCGGAATCGCGGTGGTCACCGTCACGGCGGGCGGCGGCGCGGACAAGGCCGGACTGCGGGTCGGCGACATCATCACGAAGATCGGCGACACACGGGTCACGACGATGACGGAGCTGGCCGAGACGCTGGCCAACGACAAGCCGGGCCAGAAGGTCAAGGTGACGTATCTGCGCGACGGTGTGGAAAGGACTGCGGTCGTCACGCTGGGCGAGATCTGACCGCTGCCGTGCGAGGGCCCCGGATGCCGAGGAACGGCGCCCGGGGCCCTCGTACGCCCGTATCGGCGGTCAGCCCTGGTCGGCCTGGAGACTCATCGGGCCGTAGATCTTCGTCGCGTCCTCGAAGAGGGTCACCTGGTCCGCCCCGCCGTCCAGGAGTTCCTTCCAGAACTCACCGATCCATGACTCCGCATCGCCCTGGGTCGTGAATTCCTCCGGCTGCAGGGCCGGCTCCGTCTCCGTACCGTCGGACTTCTCGAACCGCCACGTCCACGCCATGTCCGCCTCCTGGGTCGCGTTGCTGCCCGCAGCCTAGTGCCTGGGGCCTTTCGGACCGAGATCCATGGGGTTGGTCGCGCAGTCGGTGCGGGGACGCGGGAGGATCGGAGCGTGGAACTGACACTGCTCGGCACCGGAGCCCCCGACGGGCTGCCGCGCCCCGACTGTCCGTGCGCCGCCTGTGCCACCGCCCGCGGGGTGTGGGCGCGCGCCGCGACCGCACTGCTGGTCGACGGCGCGCTGCTGCTCGACCTCACCCCGGGGGCCGTGTTCGCCGCCGCACGCGCGGGTCGTTCACTGACCGGCGTACGGCAGGTGCTGCTCACCCATCCGCACGACGGGCCCGCCGTGGAGCTGCCCGCCGGGCTGCCCCCGGCCGGACGGGTGCCGGACGGGCGGGTGCTGACGCTGATCAGTGGGCACCGGATCCGGGCGGTGCCGATGGACTCGCCGGGGACCGGGTACGAGGTGACGTCCGCGGAGGGCGCGCGGCTGCTGTACATGCCGCCGGGGGCGGCCCCCGCCGGTCTCACGGACCGGGTGGCGGAGCCGTACGACATGGTGGTCGGTGATGTGACCGGACGCCCGGACGCCATGGCCAGGCTGCGGGCCGTCGAAGCGATCGGGCCGGCCACCGAGGTCATCGCCGTTCATCTGGACCATGACGCGCCCACCGGCCCCGAGCTGGACCGGCGGCTCGCGGCGGCCGGCGCCCGGACCGTGCCGGACGGGACGACACTGGTGGTCGGCGAGTACCACGCCGTACCGGATGTCCCGCGGCGGACGCTGGTGACGGGCGGTGCGCGGTCCGGGAAGTCGGTGGAGGCCGAGCGGCGGCTGGAGACCTTCCCCGAGGTGGTGTACGTGGCGACCGGCGGCGGCCGCGAAGGCGACGCGGAGTGGATGGCCCGGGTCGGGCTGCACCGGGAGCGCAGACCGGCCGCCTGGCGCACCGAGGAGACCTGTGAGCTGGTGGACCTGCTGGAGTCGGACGGGCCGCCGCTGCTGATCGACTGCCTGTCGCTGTGGCTGACGGACGCGATGGACCGGGTGAACGCCTGGGACGACGCGGCGTGGGCGGACGGCGGCGAGAGTGCGCTGCGGGAGCGGATCACCGAACTGGTCGGCGCAGTGCGCGGAACGCGGCGTACGGTCGTCGCCGTGACCAATGAGGTCGGCTCGGGCGTGGTGCCCGCGACAGCCGCGGGCCGGCGGTTCCGGGACGAGCTGGGGCGGCTGAACGCCGCGTTCGCCGACGAGTGTGAGCACGTGCTGCTGGTGGTGGCCGGTCAGGCGCTGACGCTGCGCGGCTGACCCGTATCGCAACGGGATCAGCGGCAGGAAGGGAGCGGACATGGCACGAGTGAGGCCGATGCTGGAAGGCGTTCCGGAGACCCTGCTCTGGACGCTCTACAACCGGGCGTACGAGGCGGGGCAGCTCTATCCCGTGATCGACGATCCGATGGCGTTGCAGCTCATGGCGGACCTCGACTACCCCTTCGAGGAGCGCTTCGGGCGGCCGGACGCCTTCCGCTCGCAGGCGCAGGCGCTGCGCTCACGCTGCTTCGACCTGACGGTGCAGGGCTATCTGCGCGGGCATCCGGAGGCCACCGTCGTCGCGCTCGGCGACGGTCTGGAGACCGGCTTCTGGCGGGTCGACAACGGGCGGCTCACCTGGCTGAGCGTGGAGTTGCCTCAGGTGGCAGCGTTGCGCCGCGCGCTGCTGCCCTCCTCGGACCGGCTGCGGACGCTCTCCCGGTCGGCGACCGATCTCTCCTGGCTGGACGAGATCGAGGACCCTGTGGGCCGGGGTGTGATCGTCACGACGCAGGGGCTGCTGATGTATCTGCAGCCCTGGGAGGTACGGAAGATCCTGGCGACCTGCGCCGAACGGCTGCCGGGCGGGGTGCTCGTCCTGGACTCGATGGCGCGTCGGCCGGCGAAGTGGACGGTGGCCGGGAAGTTGAAGGTCGGCTCCATGACCGTCCCGCCGATGCACTGGGCGATGGACCCGGGCGAGCGGAAGAAGCTGCGCAGTGCGCATCCGAACATCACCGAGGTGCGCGCGCTGGGGCTGCCGCGGGGGCGGGGCGCGATGGGAGAACTGATCCGGCTCCAGCATCTGACGCCGGGGCTGCGAACGCTGACCCCCGCGATGACGCTGCTGCGCTTCGGGGCCTGACGGCCTCCCCCCACGACAGGGAGTGGATCGGCGAGCGGCGTCGTGCGGCTTCGATGGCAAGGCGGAGGAGGGAGTCGACGCGGAGCGTCGGTGACCGACGACAACGCCGAAGGGGCCCCTCCCTGCTCGAGCGAAGCCGAGAGCTTGGGGGAGGAGTCGCAGGACGTCGGGAGCCCACTCCCTGCCGTGGGGGAGGCCGTGAGGGCCGGCCGTCGCACTGAAGAGGCGTCAGGATCGTGGCAGGTACTGTTCCGCAATGAGCCCGCCGCCGGGCTCACCGGCCCACACCACGTAACGACCCGCGAGGCAGACTCCCGTGAATCTGGACGACTTCTCCGACCTGATCGAACGCCCCGACGGCGGCGTACGGCGCGACGCCGAGGAACGCCGGGAGCGGCAGATCGTGCCCCCGGGCGCCCTCGGCCGGCTCGATGAGCTGGGCGAGTGGCTCTCGGCCGCCCAGCAGGCCGTGCCGGTCAGACCGATCCTGCAGCCGCGCGTGGTGCTCTTCGCCGGTGATCACGGGGTGGCCGAGCTCGGTGTCTCCGGCCGCGCGGCCGGGACCGCCCACGAGCTGGTCCGGGCCACACTGGAGGGCGCGACGCCGCTGGCCGTGCTGGCCCGCCAGTTCTCCGTACCGGTGCGGATCGTCGACGCCGGCCTGGACTGCGAGCCGGAGCTGCTGCCCGAGTCGGTCGTGCGTCACCGGGTGCGGCGCGGCAGCGGCCGGATCGACATCGAGGACGCGCTGACGGCGGAGGAGGCCGAGCAGTCGGTACGTCTGGGCATCGCGATCGCCGACGAGGAGGCCGACTCGGGCACCGATCTGGTGGTGCTCGGCGATCTGAGCGTCGGTGGCACCACGGCGGCGGCCACCCTGATCGCGGCCCTGTGCGGCACGGACGCCTCGGTGGTCACCGGGCGCGGCGGCGCGGGAATCGACGATCTCGCCTGGATGCGCAAGTGCGCGGCCATCCGGGACTCGCTGCGTCGGGCCCGGCCGGTCCTCGGTGACCAGCTGGAGCTGCTGGCCACGGTCGGCGGCGCGGACCTGGCGGCGATGACGGGGTTCCTGCTGCAGTGCGCGGTGCGCAGGCTGCCGGTGATCCTGGACGGCGTGGTCTCGTCGGCGTGCGCGCTGGTCGCTCAGCGGGCCGCCTTCCGGGCGCCGGACTGGTGGCTGGCCGGTCAGGTGAGCGGCGAGCCGGCACAGACGAAGGCGCTGGACCGGATGGCGCTCAACCCGCTGCTGGACCACGGTGTCATCGTGGGTGAGGGGTGCGGGGCGCTGCTGGCGCTTCCGCTCGTGCAGGCCGCCGCCGCGCTGGCGGCGGAGCTGCCCGAGCGTGCGCCGACCGGCGAGGACGACGTCTCGAAGACCGACGCGGACGACGACTGACGGACCCTGCTGCGCTGCGGCCGCCGGCCATCGGACACCGGCCGCAGCAGGCCTCCCCATGGAGTGAAATGCACCATATGATCGCTTTTTATGGGAGAGGTTCGATTTGCCGGCCAGGACGCCCGGCGGAGCACCGTCCGCTCACGACGCAGTGCGGCATTCACCATCTGGTATCTGCGCATCGTGTCGTTCATCAATTTCCTGAGCGCTGTCTGGGTCACGCTAGGTCAGGACCTGCGCCGGCACAACACCGAGAACTACTTCACGCCCTATCTGCTCACCGCGGGCTTCTCCTCCGGAGTGGTCGCTCTCTTCCTCGCGATCACCATGCGACGGCGCAAGCGCGCCGCCTGGATCGTCAACATGGTGCTGAGCGGCCTCCTGCTGCTGCTCTTCGCCTTCGTGATCGTCTTTCCCGAGATCCGGCAGTACCCGCAGAACTGGATCTCCCTGGCGCTGACAGCCGCGTTCGTCGTGGCGCTGATCCTGGGCCGGCGGGAGTTCTACGCGAAGGGTGACCGGTCCAACGCGAAGCTGGCGGCCGTGGTCGCCGTCGGCGGGCTGCTGGTCACCTCGCTGATCGCCACCCTGCTGGTCACCATCACGAACACGGCGCACGACGAGTACCGGTCGGCCTTCCTCGACCGCTGGCGCTATGGCGCGCTGCGGCTGGTGTCGGTCGCGACCGACGAAGCCCGCTTCCCCGGCATCACCGTGCCCGGCTGGGCCAATGTCGTCATCAACATCCTCTCCACCCTGTTGCTGATCGCCGTCGTGTACGTGGCGTTCCGCTCACTCCGGGCCGTCGACCCGATCACCCCGCAGGACGAGGACCGGCTCCGCGCCCTCCTCGAAAAGCACGGCGAACGCGACTCGCTCGGCTATTTCGCACTGCGCCGGGAGAAGAGCGTCATCTGGTCGCCGACCGGGAAGGCGGCCGTCACCTACCGGGTGGTCGGCGGGGTCTCGCTCGCCTCCGGTGATCCGATCGGCGACTTGGAGGCCTGGCCCGGCGCGATCGAACCATGGCTGGCCGAGGCCCGCGAACACGGCTGGATCCCAGCGGTGATGGGGGTGAGCGAGGAGGGCGGCACGGTCTACGCCCGGCACGGGCTCGACGCGCTGGAGCTCGGCGACGAGGCGATCGTGGAGACTGCCGAGTTCACCCTCGAAGGGCGGGCGATGCGGACCGTCCGCCAGGCGTACAACCGGATCAGGCGCGCCGGGTACGAGGTGACCATCCGGCGCCACTCCGACATCCCCGACGAGGAGATGGCCGAACTGGTGCGACGCGCCGACGACTGGCGCGACGGCGAGACCGAGCGCGGCTTCTCGATGGCGCTGGGGCGGCTCGGCGATCCGGCGGACGGCCAGTGCGTGATGCTCGAATGCCGTGACTCGATGGAAAAGGAACAAGGCGAAGGAGCGGACGGCCCCGGCGAATTGCGCGCCGTACTGAGCTTCGTGCCCTGGGGCCCGAACGGTCTCTCGCTGGACCTGATGCGCCGTGACCGGGACGCCGAGAACGGTCTGATGGAGTTCATGGTCATCGAACTCCTCCAGCGCGCCAAGGAGATCGGGATCACACAGGTGTCGCTCAACTTCGCGATGTTCCGGTCGGTCTTCGAGAGGGGATCGCGGCTGGGCGCGGGACCGGTGCTGAGGCTGTGGCGCTCGCTGCTCAGCTTCTTCTCGCGCTGGTGGCAGATCGAGTCGCTCTACCGCGCCAACGCCAAGTACCGACCGATCTGGGAGCCGCGTTTCATGCTCTTCGAGAAGAGCTCCGACCTGCTGCGCATCGGCATCGCCGCGGGCCGCGCCGAAGGGTTCCTGGAGGCGCCCGGGCTGCCCAAGTGGCTGCACCGCTCGCACCTGGGGACCCCTAGATGAGACCGATGGCGGCGCTGCCCGAGGCCGCCCGCCGCGAATGGGGGCCGCTGTTCTCGACCGTGCACGGGGGGCTGACCCGTTCCCGGCTGCGCGCGGTCCCGATGACGCTGGCCGCGGTCGGCCTGACGGCGCTGCTCCATGTGGTGCAGAACCAGCCGTGGGGATTACATCCGGTGCGGGTCCTCGGCTCGGTGCGGGCCGAGGACCCGCTGTGGACCGTTCTGCTGCGTACCCCGCTTTCGCTGTTCGTCCCCGCGCTCAATCTGCCCGCGTGGGGTGCGCTGGCGCAGGTGCTCGTGGTGTTCGGGGCCGCCGAGGTCTGTCTCGGACGGCGGCGCACGCTGCTCATCGCGTACGTCGCCACGCTGGCCGGGACACTGTACGCACGGACCGGCGTCGCGGTCGGCCCCGACGGGCTGTTCGGACTGCCCGCATCCGACGCGCAGGTCGTCGACACCGGACCGTCGGCGGCGGTGGTCGGGGTCGCGGTCTATGTGTGCCACGCCTACCGGGCCTGGCGCACCGGGGCGGTGGTGATCGCGGTGATGGTCATCGAAGTGATCTTCAAGAACAACCTGGCGGGCAAGGAACACCTGGCGGCGATCGCCGCGGTGCTGATCCTGTGCGGTCTCACCGCCCGGCACGACCGGCGTCGGCAGCTGCCCGCCCACAGCGATCAGGACGTGGGCGGGGGAAGCCGGTCCCGGTCCGGCGCTCCGCCGATGAGGTCCTGAAACCTGCGGCGCGGCCCCACCCAGCGCCGGTCGTGGTGGTACGCGCGCAGCACCGCCCTGGCACGGGCGCGGTGCCGGTTGCGGTAGAGCCTCTTCGCCCACATCGATGTCGGCCGGGCCAGCCGGATCGCCCCGAACAGGGCGACGAACGGCACCAGGGTGCCGATCACCGCCATCCGCGCCTTGCCCTTGAACAGGGCGATCAGCACGAAGCAGAAGTTGATCAGCAGGGTCAGGACGATGCCGAACCGGCCCTGCTGCTGATCGCTGGTCAGTTCCTTGACCCCGAGCGGTGAGAAGCCGCCGAGGAGGAGCAGGACGAGCGCCGTGGTGAGGACGACGACCTCGACGCTCTGGCGGCCCTGTTCGGACCAGTACACGTCGTCGAGATGGAGGATCAGGGCGAACTCGTCCAGCACCAGACCCGCACCCATCCCGAAGATCACCGCGCAGATGCCCGCCCCGACGCCGTGCCGTCCGCTGGAGACCGCGCCGAAGCCGCCGATCACCGTCAGCACCACACCGGGCACCACATGGTGGATGTGCACCCCGCCCGGCGTGATGTTGCGGAACGGCCCCTTCCCGGCCCTGATCATCCGGGTGATGAGACGGGTGACGGCGAAGGTCAGCACGAAGGCGGCCAGAGCGAGAAGCAGGGGCAGCTTCCCCGGCTCGACAAAGTTCTGATCGAACCAGTGACCCATGCCACCACTCCCATTGATCCGCTTTTGCGGCGCTTTGCAGCGTTTCGGCCAATCTAGCGGTCCGGCCAAGGGATTAGCCTGCGCGCCGTGACCTCCCTGAACAGCCACGGCATACGTTTCGCCTTCGGCACCCTGACCGTGCTCCCCGTCCGCGTCACCCGCTGGGACCGCGGGGCCGCCCGTGCCGGGATGCTGAGCGCCCCGCTCGCCGGTCTGGTGGTGGGGCTGCTCGCGGCGGTCCCCGGCGCACTGCTGCTGCTGCTCGGGTCCGGGTCGCTGCTCGCGGCGGTCGCCTCCGCCGCGGTGCCCGCGGTCCTCACTCGGGGGCTGCACCTCGACGGACTCGCCGACACGGCGGACGGGCTCGGCAGCGGCAAGCCCGCGGCGGACGCGTTGCGCATCATGAAGCAGTCGGACATCGGTCCATTCGGTGTCATCACCCTGCTGTTCGTCCTCCTGGCCCAGGTCGCCGTCCTCGATGAGCTGTACGGGCAGGGCTGGGCGCACGGCGCGGTGGCCGCGGTCGTCGCGGGGGTCACCGCCCGCCTCGCGCTCACGCTGGCGTCCCGTCAGGGCGTGCCTCCGGCCCGGCCGGAGGGGCTGGGGGCAGCGGTGGCGGGAACGGTGCCGACGGGGGCGGCGGCGGCCGTGACGGTCGCGGTGGTGGCCGCGGGGTCGGGGGCGGGGGCGGTGTTCGGCGGGTACGGCGCGCTGCACCACGGCCTTGCCGTAGTGGCCGGGCTGATGGGCGCGCAGCTGCTGCTGCGGCACTGCGTGCGGCGGTTCGGGGGCATGACCGGGGATGTCTTCGGGGCGGTCGCGGAGACGGCGGCGACGGCGGCGCTGGTGGCGTTGGCCCTGGGGTAGGTCCTGTCCTGTTGATCTTCGTGGATCAGCCCGGGGCGTCTGGTGCGGCGCATCGCAAGGCGGAGGATCGTCCTCGTACTGGACGTACTTGGGCGACTGACGACAACGCAGCGAGGTGCCGTGCCAGGCGTTCCGGGCCCACGAAGACCGGCCGGACAGAACCTGGGCGGACGGGGGTGGGGGGCGACCCGGTTTCCGTCTTCTCCTCAATCCGCGGACGGGCTCGCCGCGCAGCTCCGGCGCCAGGTGCCCAGATCGTACTTCTTGCGGAGCGAGCTCAGACGCAGCCTCGTCGACTCCGGGCAGAACCGTGCCACCGGCACCTCGTACTCCACATGGAACACCGCCTTGTCCGCCTCGATGAACGGGGTGAGGCCGTCGCACTCGTCATACTGGGCGCACTGTTCGTTGACCGCGAAGTCGAAGTCCGGTTCCAGCCGCGGGATCTGGTCCAGGTCGTTCTTCAGCCCGACCGCGAGTCCGTGGCGGTGGGCGATGCGGGCGACGAGGCGGTTGTAGCGCAGCTGATCGGCGCCGGTCAGAGGGAAGCCCGTGCGGTTGCGGTAGCCGTCCATGTTGTCGGGCTCGACCGCGTCGAAGCCCTTCTTCGCGCACATCTCGATCCGGGACTCCATCAGCGGCCCGAGCAGATCCGTGCGGCGGATGTCGAGCCAGCGCTCCCCCGGCCAGCCGTTGCCCTTCCCGAGAATCGAGGCGGGGAACTTCCCGGCGTCCGGGCGGAAGTCCTCCCAGGCGCCCGTGGACACGTAACAGATGACCTTGCGGCCACGGCGGTGCAGATCGGCGACCGCCTGCGCATCGTGCTCGAAGCCGTCGATGTCGTACACCGGAACGTCCACGGTGGGGTCGAGGCGGCCGGAGAGCTGCCACTGCCAGTCAGTGCCCGGCTTCGGCTGCCAGCGCCCCGTGGAGGTGGTTCGAGGCGCCGAGGTGCAGCCGGCCAGCACCGCCGACAGGATCAGTACGGTGACCGGCACCGCCGACTTCGGTCTCGTCCTGCGTGCAGCCCGCTGGGCGCGCATCGCTCTCCCCCACTCGCTCCGGCACCTCCGACCGACCCTACTTCCCGGGCCGGTTGCGCCGTCGCGGCCCGGTCGGGAGCCGGAGCCCTGCCGCCGGAACGGGCCGCAGACGGCCCGCCGCCGTGTTCCCGCAGCAAAGGCGCGCGTAGGCTCATTCCCGGCACATTGCGGCGGCGTCTACGATGCGCCGGGCACGGTCGGCCCACCCCTCGACCGATAACGAACTCAACGGAAGCGAGATTTCACCACCGTGACTGCTCTCACTCTCAGCACTGCCGGTGCGGCGACGCTGCGCGCCGACGCACTTGTCGTCGGCGTCGCCAAGGGAGCCAAGGGCCTGGTCGTCGCACCGGGCGCCGAGGCCGTGGACAAGGCGTTCGGCGGAAAGCTCGCCACCGTCCTGGAGACCCTGGGCGCCTCCGGTGCCGAGGGCGAAGTGACCAAACTCCCCGCACCTGAAGGCCTCAAGGTCCCGGTCGTCATCGCGGCCGGACTCGGCCCGGTCCCGGAGAAGGACGCGGCGTTCGACGGCGAGGCACTGCGCCGGGCCGCCGGTTCCGCCGCGCGTGCGCTGACCGGTTCGAAGAAGGCCGGCTTCGCGCTGCCGATCACGTCCGTCGAGGACGCCGAGGCCGTCGCCGAGGGCGCGCTGCTCGGCGCGTACGCCTTCACCGCGTACCAGGGCGGCGAGAACAAGCTCGCGCCGAAGGACAAGAAGAACGGCAACGGCGCCAAGCTGCCGCTCGCCGAGGTCACCCTGCTCGGCACCAAGCCGCGCGACAAGGCGTTCAAGGCGGCCGCGGAGCGTGCCACCACGGTCGTCGAGGAGATCAACCGCGCCCGCGACCTGATCAACACCCCGCCGAACGACCTGTACCCCGAGTCCTTCGCCGCCGTGGCCACGGCCGCCGGCAAGGAGCACGGCATCAAGGTGCAGATCTTCGACGAGAAGGCGCTCGCCAAGGGCGGCTTCGGCGGTCTGCTGGGCGTCGGCCAGGGCTCGACCCACGGCCCCCGCCTGGTGAAGCTCGCCTACACGCACCCGAAGGCGGAGAAGACCCTGGCCCTGGTCGGCAAGGGCATCACCTACGACTCGGGCGGCATCTCGCTGAAGCCGGCCGGTCACAACGAGACGATGAAGTGCGACATGAGCGGCGCCGCCGCCGTGTTCGCGGCCGTCGTCGCGGCCGCCCGTCTCGGCCTCCAGGTCAACGTCACCGGCTGGCTGGCGCTCGCCGAGAACATGCCGTCCGGCAACGCCACCCGCCCGGGTGACGTGCTGCGCATGTACAGCGGCAAGACCGTCGAGGTGCTGAACACGGACGCCGAGGGCCGGCTCGTCCTCGGCGACGCGCTGACCCGCGCCTCCGAGGAGAACCCGGACGCGATCGTCGACGTGGCGACCCTGACCGGAGCGATGGTCCTGGCACTGGGCCACCGCACCTTCGGCATCATGGCGAACGACGACGCCTTCCGTACGTCCATCCACGAGATCGCCGAGGAGGTCGGCGAGGCCTCCTGGCCGATGCCGCTCCCCGCCGACCTGCGCAAGGGCATGGACTCCCCGACCGCCGACATCGCCAACATGGGTGAGCGGATGGGCGGCGGCCTGGTGGCCGGTCTGTTCCTGCAGGAGTTCGTGGGCGAGGGCATCACCTGGGCGCACCTGGACATCGCGGGTCCGGCCTTCCACGAGGGCGCGCCGTACGGCTACACGCCGAAGGGCGGCACCGGTTCCGCGGTCCGCACGCTGGTGAAGCTGGCGGAGCGCACCGCTGCCGGGGACCTCGGCTGAGGATGCTCCGTGCGTACGGCCCCGGGCATACGTCCGGGGCCGTACGTGTTCACCCGTCGGCATCGATGCACGGTGCGCACAGGTTTCGCTCTCAACGAAATCCGCACTCCCACCCGTCTCCCACCCTCACCCTTCCACCGTGGTGCTTCGCGCCGCTCCTACCAATCTCTACGCAGCAGTAACCATCCGGAACGGGTGATCATCCGTCCCGGACCCGGGCCCCGCGTCCCGCCCACCGTCAACAAGTGCGAAGATGGGTTCTCGGCAGGACAGGGCCCCCACCACAGGGCCGAAAACAAAAGCGGCCGAACACCAGCCGACCGGCCGGTCATCCCCCAGCGACGGGGCCCGGCGTACGGCGCACATGCATGGAGGACGTGACGTGGCGAACGACGCCAGCACCGTTTTCGACCTAGTGATCCTCGGCGGTGGTAGCGGCGGTTACGCCGCGGCCCTGCGCGGAGCGCAGCTGGGCCTGGACGTCGCTCTGATCGAGAAGGGCAAGGTCGGCGGCACCTGCCTGCACAACGGCTGCATCCCGACGAAGGCGCTGCTGCACGCCGGCGAGGTCGCCGACCAGGCACGCGAGGCCGACCAGTTCGGTGTCAAGGCCACCTTCGAGGGCATCGACATCGAGGCCGTCCACAAGTACAAGGACGACGTGATCTCGGGCCTGTACAAGGGTCTGCAGGGTCTCATCGCCTCGCGCAAGGTCACCTACATCGAGGGTGAGGGACGGCTCTCCTCCCCCACCTCGGTGGACGTGAACGGCCAGCGTGTCCAGGGCCGCCACGTGCTCCTGGCGACCGGCTCCGTGCCGAAGTCGCTGCCGGGCCTGGAGATCGACGGCAACCGGATCATCTCCTCGGACCACGCGCTGAAGCTGGACCGCGTCCCGAAGTCCGCGATCGTCCTGGGCGGCGGCGTCATCGGCGTCGAGTTCGCCTCGGCGTGGACGTCCTTCGGTACCGACGTCACGATCATCGAGGGCCTGAAGCACCTCGTTCCGGTCGAGGACGAGAACAGCTCGAAGCTTCTTGAGCGCGCTTTCCGCAAGCGCGGCATCAAGTTCAACCTCGGTACGTTCTTCCAGAGCGCCGAGTACACGCAGGACGGTGTCCGCGTGACCCTCGCCGACGGCAAGACGTTCGAGGCGGAGGTGCTGCTGGTCGCGATCGGCCGTGGCCCGGTCTCGCAGGGTCTGGGCTATGAGGAGGCCGGCGTCGCGATGGACCGCGGCTACGTCCTCGTCGACGAGTACATGCAGACCAACGTTCCGACCATCTCGGCCGTGGGCGACCTGGCCCCGACGCTGCAGCTCGCGCACGTCGGCTTCGCCGAGGGCATCCTGGTGGCGGAGCGGCTGGCCGGTCTGAAGACCGTCCCGATCGACTACGACGGTGTCCCCCGGGTGACGTACTGCCACCCCGAGGTCGCTTCCGTGGGCATCACCGAGGCCAAGGCCAAGGAGCTCTACGGCGCGGACAAGGTCGTCGCTCTGAAGTACAACCTCGCGGGCAACGGCAAGAGCAAGATCCTCAAGACCGCGGGCGAGATCAAGCTCGTCCAGGTCAAGGACGGTGCCGTGGTCGGCGTCCACATGGTCGGTGACCGTATGGGCGAGCAGGTCGGCGAAGCCCAGCTGATCTACAACTGGGAGGCGCTGCCGGCCGAGGTCGCGCAGCTCATCCACGCCCACCCGACGCAGAGCGAAGCGCTCGGCGAGGCCCACCTGGCCCTGGCCGGCAAGCCCCTCCACTCCCACGACTGATCCAGTCCCGGGCGCGACGACCGACCTACTTCCGCACTTTCGTAAGGAGCAACTGAAACCATGTCGGTTTCCGTAACCCTTCCGGCGCTCGGTGAGAGCGTCACCGAGGGCACTGTCACCCGCTGGCTGAAGGCCGAGGGCGAGCGCGTCGAGGCCGACGAGCCGCTGCTCGAGGTCTCGACCGACAAGGTCGACACCGAGATCCCGGCGCCCGCCGCCGGCATCCTCGCGTCCATCAAGGTCGCCGAGGACGAGACCGTCGAGGTCGGCGCCGAGCTGGCCGTCATCGACGACGGCACGGGTGCGGCCGTCCCGGCCGCGGCTCCGGCCGCCGAGCCCGTGGCCGCTCCGGCGCCGGTCGCGGCGGCCCCCGCCGCCCCGGCCCCCGTGGCTGCGGCCCCCGTGGCCGCGGCTCCGGCTGCTGCCGTGGCCGGTACGGACGTCACCCTCCCGGCGCTCGGCGAGAGCGTCACCGAGGGCACCGTCACCCGCTGGCTGAAGGAGGTCGGCGAGCAGGTCACGGAGGACGAGCCGCTGCTCGAGGTCTCTACGGACAAGGTCGACACCGAGATCCCCGCCCCGGTCTCCGGTGTGCTGCTGGAGATCGTGGTCGCCGAGGACGAGACCGCCGAGGTCGGCGCGAAGCTCGCCGTCATCGGTGCCGCGGGTGCCGCCCCGGCGGCTGCCCCGGCTCCGGCCGCTCCGGCCCCCGTGGCCGCTCCGGCTCCGGCTCCGGCTCCGGCTCCGGCTGCCCCGGCCCCGGTCGCCGCAGCCCCCGCCCCGGTGGCCGCTCCGGCCCCGGTGGCGCCCGCCGCCCCGGCGCCCGTGGCCGCCCCGGCCCCGGCTCCGGTCGCTGCTCCGGCTCCGGTCACCCCGGTGGCTCCGGCTCCCGCCGCCGTCGACGACGGCGCGTACGTCACGCCGCTGGTCCGCAAGCTCGCCGCCGAGAACGGTGTCGACCTCGCTGCGGTCAAGGGCACCGGCGTCGGTGGCCGTATCCGCAAGCAGGACGTCGTCGCCGCCGCGGAGGCCGCCAAGGCCGCCGCTGCCGCTCCGGCCCCGGTCGCGGCCGCCCCGGCAGCCGCGAAGGCGCCGAAGCTGGAGGCGTCCCCGCTGCGCGGTCAGACGGTCAAGATGACCCGCATGCGCAAGGTCATCGGCGACAACATGATGAAGGCGCTGCACTCGCAGGCCCAGCTGACCTCGGTCGTCGAGGTCGACATCACGAAGCTGATGAAGCTGCGCAACCAGGCGAAGGCCGCCTTTGCCGCCCGTGAGGGCGTCAAGCTGTCCCCGATGCCGTTCTTCGTGAAGGCGGCGGCCCAGGCGCTGAAGGCCCACCCGGTCATCAACGCCCGGATCAACGAGGACGAGGGCACCATCACGTACTTCGACTCGGAGAACATCGGCATCGCCGTGGACGCCGAGAAGGGTCTGATGACGCCGGTCATCAAGGGTGCGGGCGACCTGAACATCGCCGGTATCTCGAAGAAGACCGCCGAGCTGGCCGGCAAGGCCCGCGGCGGCGGCCTGACCCCGGACGACATGTCCGGTGCCACCTTCACCATCAGCAACACCGGCTCGCGCGGTGCGCTGTTCGACACCGTGATCGTGCCGCCGAACCAGGCCGCCATCCTGGGCATCGGTGCCACCGTCAAGCGTCCGGCGGTCATCGAGACCGCCGAGGGCACCGTCATCGGTGTCCGCGACATGACGTACCTCTCGCTCTCCTACGACCACCGTCTGGTGGACGGTGCGGACGCCGCCCGTTACCTGACTGCGGTCAAGGCGATCCTGGAGGCCGGCGAGTTCGAGGTCGAGCTCGGCCTCTGAGCACCACGGTTGTAACCAGCCTCACCAGCGGCGCCCCCGTCCGGAACCCTTCCGGGCGGGGGCGCCGCCGTATTGTCTTTAGACACCACCGGTTGCCTCGCCCGCACCGGTCGGATCGGCAGCACCGGTTTCCCCGAAGGAGCCCTCATGACCCCGCCCGTCGTCCACTCGCTGCGCGAACAGATCCGCGAGCACATCGTGGACGGGATCGTCAGCGGGCGCTGGAAGCCGGGCGAGCGGATCGTGGAGCGCCGGATCGCCACCGAGCTGGAGGTCAGTCAGACGCCCGTACGCGAGGCGCTGCGGGAGCTGGAGACCCTCCGGCTGATCGAGTCGGCGCCCAACAAGGGCGTACGGGTCCGGAATCTGACCGCCGCCGACCTGGAGGAGTCCTACCCGGTACGGGCCGGTCTGGAGCAGATCGCGGCGGAGCTGGCGGCTCCGGCGCTCGGCGAGGACTGCTCGCGGCTGTCGCCGCATGTGGCGGCGCTGTACGAGGCCGACCGGCTGGCCGACGGCGAGGCACAGGTGCGGCACACGGTGGCGTTCCACCGGGAGTTGGTGAAGGCCGCCGGGAACGCCGTACTGCTGCACACCTGGGAGGGTCTGGGCATCGAGGTGTTCACGGCGCTCTCGATCCGGTGGCTGGGGACGGTCCAGAAGTCGTACGCGGAGGAGCACGAGGCGCTCATCGACGCGTTCCTGCGCAAGGACCCGGACATCGGTGCGCTGGTGAAGGCGCATGTCCTGGGATGCGCGCCGCGCGCCTGAGGCAGGTACGCAGATGCGTGACCGGGCGCTCAGTCGTACAGATGAGCGCCCGGATTCATCCTATTTCTGACGTCACTCCGTGCCGTGAAACAGGGCACCGGATGCCAATTTCTTCATATCGAGAAGTTTTGCCCTTCATCCTTTGATCGATCATCGATCAGCGTTTTACAGTTCACTCCGCGGGCCCACCGGCCCCATCGCCCTGTCCTGCCAGTCAGGGCCTTTCTCCACCCCCCTCCTCTCCGGAAGGCGGCGATCATGACCGACCCCGTAGGAAAGCTTCCGAGCGAGCTCGACCAGCTCCCGGACCGTGACCCGGAGGAGACCGCCGAATGGGCGGCCTCCCTCGATGCCGTCACCAAGGCCGCGGGCCCGCACCGCGCCGCGTACCTGATGCGCCGCTCGCTGCAGCACGCCGAGGGCGCCGGTCTCGCGCTGCCCAAGCTGCTGGAGACCGATTACGTCAACTCCATCCCGACCGCCGCCGAGCCCGCGTTCGACGGCGACCTGGAGATGGAGTCCAGGATCACCGCGTGGAACCGCTGGAACGCGGCCGCGATGGTCACCCGGGGCTCCCGGTTCGGCGTCGGCGGCCACATCGCCACCTTCGCCTCGGCAGCCTGGCTGTACGAGACAGGCTTCAACCACTTCTTCCGCGGCAAGGAGGGGGACGGCTCCGGCGACCAGCTCTACATCCAGGGCCACGCCTCCCCCGGCATCTACGCCCGCGCCTTCCTCGACGGCCGGCTCAGCGAGCAGCAGCTCGACAACTTCCGCCAGGAGTCGGGCGGCGACGGTCTGCCGTCCTACCCGCACCCGCGGCGGCTGCCCTGGCTGTGGGAGTTCCCCACCGTGTCGATGGGCCTCGGCCCGCTCTCGGCCATCTACCAGGCGCGCTTCAACCGCTATCTGGCCAACCGCAACATCAAGGACACATCGAACTCGCACGTCTGGGCCTTCCTGGGCGACGGCGAGATGGACGAGCCCGAGTCGACCGCCGCCCTCGCCCTCGCGGCCCGTGAGCGGCTCGACAACCTGACCTTCGTCATCAACTGCAACCTGCAGCGCCTCGACGGTCCGGTCCGCGCCAACTTCCGCGTGGTCCAGGAACTCGAGGGCGCGTTCCGCGGGGCCGGCTGGAACGTCATCAAGACGCTCTGGGGCAACGCCTGGGACGAGCTGTTCCAGCTGGACACCACCGGTGCGCTGGTCCGCCGGCTCCGGGAGGTCCCGGACGCCCAGTTCCAGACGTACGCCACCCGCGACGTCGCGTACATCCGCGAGCACTTCTTCGGCGCCGAACCGGCCCTCGCCGAGCTGGCTAAGCTGCTCACCGACGCGAAGATCGCCGAGTGCTTCTACACCTCCCGCGGCGGCCACGAGGCCCGCAAGGTGTACGCGGCGTACCGGGCGGCCGTCGAGCACAAGGGCGCGCCGACCGTGATCCTCGCGCAGACGGTGAAGGGCTACACGCTCGGCAAGGGCTTCGAGTCCAAGAACGCCAACCACCAGATGAAGAAGCTGTCGATCGACGAGTTCAAGGGCATGCGCGAGCTGCTCGGACTCCCGATCCCGGACAGCGCCTTCGCGGACGGGCTGGTGCCCTACGGCCACCCCGGCGCCGACTCCCCCGAGGTCCGCTACCTCCAGGAACGCCGTGCGGCCCTGGGCGGTCCCGCGCCGGCCCGCCGGGTGCACGCGGTGGCGCTGCCGGAGCCCGAGGAGCGGGCGTTCGCCGCGCTGAAGAAGGGGTCCGGCAAGCAGGAGATGGCCACCACGATGGCCTTCGTGCGCCTGGCCAAGGATCTGATGCGGGACAAGGAGACCGGCAAGCGCTGGGTACCGATCGTCCCGGACGAGGCCCGCACCTTCGGTATGGAGTCGCTGTTCCCGTCGGCCGGTATCTACTCGCCGCTGGGCCAGACGTACGACCCGGTCGACCGCGACCAGCTGATGTACTACAAGGAGGCCAAGGACGGCCAGATCCTCAACGAGGGGATCACCGAGGCCGGGGCCATGGCCGACTTCATCGCCGCGTCGACGTCGTACGCGACGCACGGCGAGACGATGATCCCCTTCTACATCTTCTACTCGATGTTCGGCTGGCAGCGGACCGGCGACCAGATGTGGCAGCTCGCCGACCAGCTCGGCAAGGGCTTCATCGTCGGCGCCACCGCGGGCCGGACCACCCTGACCGGTGAGGGGCTCCAGCACGCGGACGGCCACTCGCACCTGATCGCGGCCACGAACCCGGCGTCGCTCAACTACGACCCGGCGTTCGCGTACGAGATCGCGGTCATCGTCAAGGACGGTCTGCGGAGGATGTACGGCCCCGAGGCCGAGAACGTCTTCTACTACCTGACGGTCTACAACGAGCCGAAGCCGCAGCCCGCGATGCCGGAAGGCGTCGAGGAGGGCATCGTCAAGGGCCTCTACCGCTTCAAGGAGGGCACGCCCGCCACAGCGGACGCGCCGCGCCTGCAGCTGCTGGCCTCCGGCACGGCGATCCACTGGGCCCTGGAGGCCCAGGAACTGCTCGCCGCGGACTGGGGTGTCACGGCCGATGTCTGGTCCGCCACGTCCTGGGGCGAGCTGCGCCGCGAGGCGCTGGAGTGCGACGAGGCGCTGCTCCACGGCGAGCAGCGGGTGCCGTACGTGACCCAGGCGCTGGAAGGCGCACCGGGCCCGGTCCTCGCGGTCAGCGACTGGATGCGGCAGGTGCCGGACCAGATCAGCCAGTGGGTGGAGCAGGACTGGTCCTCGCTCGGCACGGACGGCTTCGGTCTGTCCGACACGCGTGACGCGGCCCGCCGCCACTTCGGGGTCGACGCGCAGTCGATCACGGTCGCGGCGCTGGCCCAGCTGGCGCGGCGCGGCGAGGTGACCGCGTCCGCGGTCAAGGAGGCCCGGGAGAAGTACGGACTGTGAGGTGAGGGCAGCCGGGTACGCCCGGCTGCCGTGCCGCCCTCCGTCCCCGGGCGGGCTCGGTCTTCGAGCCTGTCCGGAGACGGAGGGCGTCTTTGCTACGGGACAGCCCTGGGGGAGGCCGTAACGGCCTCCCGGCCATGGAGGGCACGGCAGACTTGCCCCCATGCGTGCTGCCCGGCTCATCAAGATGGTGCTGCTCCTCCAGTCCCGGTCCGCCATGACCGCCGCCGAGCTCGCCCGGGAGCTGGAGGTGTCCGAACGGACCGTCGCCCGCGACGCCCAGGCACTCTCCGAGGCGGGGGTTCCCGTGTACGCGGACCGGGGCCGGGCCGGCGGGTACCGGCTCGCCGGCGGGTACCGGACCGGGCTCACCGGGCTGGCCCGTAGCGAGGCCGAGGCGCTCTTCCTCTCCGGGCTGCCGTCCGCGCTGCGCGAGATGGGGCTCCAGGACGCCGCGTCCGCGGCCCGGCTCAAGGTGTCCGCCGCGCTGCTGCCCTCGCTGCGGGACGCCTCCGACACCGCCGCCCGGCGCTTCCATCTGGATGCACCCGGCTGGTACCAGGAGCCCGTCACGCCCGAGTTGCTGCCCGCCGTCGCGGAGGCCGTCTGGGACGACCGGATGGTCAGCGCCCGCTACCGGCGCGGCGGTGCGGGCGGTGAGGTCGAGCGGGAGCTGGCGCCGTACGGACTCGTCCTCAAGGCCGGGGTCTGGTACGTGTGCGCCCGCGCCGGGACGGATTTCCGGGTGTACCGGATCGACCGCTTCACCGCCGTGGCCGTGTCGGACGAACGGTTCGTACGCGACGACGACTTCGATCTGCCGGGCTTCTGGGACGAGCAGGCCGCGCGGTTCGCCCGCTCGATCCTGCGGACCGAGGTGACGGTACGGGTGTCGGAGGCGGGGGTAGGCCGACTGCCGCACACCATGGACCGTTCGGCGGTCCAGGACGCACTGGACGCGGCCGGGCCGCCCGGCACCGACGGGTGGCGCACCGTCACCCTGCCCGTGGAGTCCCTGGATGTCGCGTACGACCAGCTGCTGTCCCTGGGACCGGAGTTGGAGGTCCTCGAACCGCCCGCGTTGCGGAACCGTTTCGCCGCTGCCGCCGAACGGCTGAGCGTCCTCTATCGCTGAAGGCCCCTTTTCGGTGTCTCCGCGTGCATCGCCTGCCACCAAGGCCGATGCTTGACCCGTGATGGACGAGACGGAGTTCTGGGAGATCATCGACAGCACCCGCGAGGCCGCCGAGGGCGACCCCGAGGACCATGCCGACCTGCTCGTCGACCGGCTGGTGCAGCTCGATCCGGAATCCGTGCTGGACTTCGCCCGGCACTTCGAGGCCCGCTACAACCGCGCGTACCACTGGGACCTGTGGGGCGCCGCCGCCGTGCTGCTCGGCGGCGCGAGCGACGACGCCTTCGACTTCTTCCGGTGCTGGCTGATCGGCCAGGGGCGGGAGGTCTTCGAGGGGGCGGTGCACGATCCGGACAGCCTCGCCGAACTGCTCGACGAGTTCGACGAGGAGATCGACGGGGACGCCGAGGATCTCGGCTATGCGGCCGACGAGGCGTACGAACAGCTCACCGGCGTCGTCACGCCGGACCTCGGCCTTCCGCCGCAGGCCGCCGAGCCGCAGGGCGTCCCCGTCCGCTTCGAGGACGACACGGCGCTGGCCGCACGCTTTCCCCTGCTCTGGGAGCGATTCGGCTCCGGCTGAGCCGCCCCGCCCCCGCTGTGGGCACCGGGTTCAGAAGTGGGTGCCACCGTCGACGCGGATCTCCGTACCCGTGATGAACGCACCGTCCTCGGAGCCGAGCATCGCGACGACGCCCGCCACCGTGTCGGGGCCGGCGAAGCCCTTGCCCAGCGCCGGGGCCAGCTTCATGAAGAGCGACATGTCCGCGTCGGCCGGCAGCCCGGGGCCGTTGCCGCTGGTCATGTCGGAGGAGATCGACCCGGGTGCGACGGCGACGACGCGCAGACCCTGCTTGCTGTACTCGCTCGCCAGCGCGTGCGTCATCGACTGGATGCCGCCCTTGCTCGCCGCGTACGCCGACATATAGGGGTGCGCGAAGCTCGCCGAGGTCGACGAGAAGTTCACGACGACCGGCTTGTCGCCCGCCAGCAGTGCCGGTATCGCCTCACGGATCATCAGGAACGTGCCGGTGAGGTTGACCGCGAGGATCCTGTTGAAGAACTCCAGCGACGTCTTGTGCGTGTGCTCCGAGCGCAGGACGCCCGCCGCGTTGACCAGTACGTCGAGGCCGCCGAGCGCGGCCACGGCGTCAGCGACACCGGCCCGGACCGCGGCCTCGTCCGAGATGTCGAGGACCGCGGTGGTGAGCCGCTCCGCGGTGCCGCCCGCCACAGCGGTGTCGTACGTGGCCTTCAGCCCGGCCTCGTTGACATCGGCGGCGACGACCAGGCCGCCCTCGGCGAGTACGCGGTGGACAGTGGCCTGCCCGATGCCGGAGCCACCGCCGGTGATGAGTACGCGGCGGCCTTCGTAGCGGTTCATGTGTTCACTCCTGGTTCCGAGTCCCTCGACGACTCTCCTGATTCACATGCACCGTACGCCTGGATGGCATGTTTTGCCACAATGACATTCTGCGCACCTACTTTGGGACGAAGAGGTCGTGGGTTCAAATCCGCTTCACCACCTGACGTGACGGATAGATCACGGAGCGTTGTGGAGCGTGCGCGGCGCTGCGACGCCCTGGTTTCTGTCCAGAGAGGACCAAGATGGCTGAGAACACGATCGCGACGAAGCTGGACAAGCTCTTCGACGCGACCGACACGAATGCGGACGGCTACGTGGAGTGGGCCGACTACCAGCGCGTCGTCGACCGGCTCCTGTCCGGCTTCAAGGTCGACAAGGGCAGCCTCGAAGGCCAGGCGCTGATTGTCACCTACCAGATGTTCTGGGCGGAGGTGCGGCGGCATGCGAACGGCCAGGAGCGGCTGTCCAAGGACGCGTTCGTCGCGGCTGTGAACAGCGTGATGGTGGACACCAGTCGGTTCAACCTGATCGAAGGCGTGCCTCACGCCATTTTCGACGTCATCGACACCGACGACGACGGCGGGATCTCCCACAGCGAGTGGCAGCAGCTCGCCACCGTGCTGGGGATCTCCGCTCCCGAGGTAAAGGAGCGCTTCGTCGCCCTCGACCGTGACGGCGACGGGTCCATCAGCCGCCAGGAACTCCTCCGTTCCTGGCGGGAGTTCTTCTACGGCGAGGACTCGTACACGACCGGCGGCCTGATCCTGGGCGTCCTGTAGTCGCACCACCTGCAACACGCGCAACACCGGAGCGCCGTGGCCGGCCGAACCAGCCCCGGCGCTTCGCCATCAGCCGACAGCGGCGTCACTGCGGAAGGCACGAGCGGCGACACCAAGGTGCAGCGCCATCAGCCGACGACGGCTGCGCGTGCACGAAGAAGGTCGTTGAGGATCCGTACCGGTGAGGTGGGCCGTGCAGGGAGCGCCGGTGTCCGGCGTTCAGGAACCCTCGGAGCTGTTCGTTCTCTCCGGCCTTGGGGCCGACTCCGGTGTCGATCTCGTCGAAGACGATCGTGGGCCGCGCATTCATCCCGGACACCGCGCGGAAGAGGGCGGACGCGTTGACCGCGACCATCGGATACGAGGCCAGCGTTTCCACGATCTCCAGCGCCCTGCTCCTGCCACTGGCCAGTTCCGGGGAGGGGAACGCGAGCCTCGGTGTGGCGTCGAAGCAGTCGAGCAGGTAAGCGTGCGCGTCCCACAACTTCAGAGCCACGTAGGTGGCTTCGAGCGGGAAGACGTTGAACCGGCTCAGAACTTCCAGCCTGCGCCTACGACTTCAAACCGCACGACACACCCCACGCCACGCACTGAGCTGGTGTGCGGTCCCGCTTTGGGAGCCATTGCGGAGCCGACTTCGAGGTCCGGCTCCCAGGCAGCTCCCGACGGGTAGCGCACCCTGGAAGATGCGCCCGCTACGGGTTGTGCCGACGTGACCACAGACGGCACGACGATCGTCATGCGCCCTGGTCTCCGTTAAACGACCGCCGGCTTGCGCTCCTCACCCGCACCGGGGAAGGCTCCGCCCCGTCACCTCAGACAGCCCCGAGCTCGCCCATACGGCCCACGCGCTCACAGGGCGGGGCCTGATCGCGATGCCCAAGCAGGGTGGGAAGTGGCAGGGGGAGATCACTGCGGCCGGACGCTTCTGAAGCGCGGCCGTCATCCGAGCCGGCCGGAGCCGACTTCACGGACGCAGCGGTCGACGGCTTCCGGGCCAAAGGCACGACCAGCCTCTCCACCGCAGAAGCAAGCCGCGGCCTCCTCCAAGACGGAGCCGGCGCCTCAGCGCTCCGCTCAGCAGGCGATGTCGAGGGTGACGGTCGCGCCTGATGCGGTGTTCTCGGCATGGGCGGTGCCGTCGTGCGAGGCGGTGACCGCGGCGACCAGAGCCAGACCGAGTCCGGTGCCGGGGGTGGTGCGGCTGGTCTCGGCCCGGGAGAAGCGGTCGAAGGCACGCGGGAGGAAGTCGGGCGGGAAGCCGGGGCCTTCGTCGGTGACCGTCAGCCGCAGACGCCCGCCGTGGGTCTCGGCGCGCAGCCGGATCGCACCGGCGCCGTGGCGCAGGGCGTTGTCCAGCAAGGTGCCGATGGCTGGTTCGAGCCAGCGCGGGTCGACCCGCACCGTGGCGTCGCCGTGCTCAACGGTGAGGGTGCGTTCCTCGCGTGCGGCGGCCGTCCGGTAGCGGGCGCAGGCGTCGTCGAGGAGGCGCCCGAGGCCGATGGCGCTGCGCTGCACGCCTTCACCGCTGTCGAGCTGTTCCAGATCAAGGAGAGCGTTGGCCAGGCTGACCAGTCGACCGACCTCGGTGTCGACGGAACGCAGCGTGTCGGTCAACTCCTCGGCGTTGCGCGGCCGGTGCAGCGCCACGTCGAGTTCAGCCCGCATCAGGGTGAGCGGCGTGCGCAGCTCGTGGCTGGCGTCCGCGATGAACTGGTGCTCGCGAGCGGCGGAGGCGTCCAGCCGGTCGAGCATGCGGTTGAGGGTGTGGCCGAGCCGGGTGATCTCGTCGTCGCGGTCCGTGGGCACCTCCAGGCGCAGGTCCTGGGCCCCGCCCGTGCTGTCGGCGAGAGCGGCGGCGCCACTGCGGTAGCGCTCGACGGGGCGCAGCGCGGCGCGGGCGGTGCGGTAGCCGACGTACGAGGCGGCCAGCAGCGTCAGCCCGGATGTCAGGCCCAGCTGGGCCAGGAGCTCGCGCAGCGCCTCGTCACGATGGCCCCGCCGGACCGCGGCGACCACGATGCGCGGCTGCCCGCCGGCGGTGACCCGCCTGGCCTGCAGTCGCAGCGTGTCCGAGGTGATGGGCAGCAGGGAGCCGACATCGCGGCGGACGGTGGCACCGTCAGCGACGGCGGCGCGTTCCGCGGGCGTGAGCAGCTGCTGACCGCGCAGGGCGTCGCTGGAGTGCAGCACCCGGCCCTCGGCGTCGAGGACCTGATGGAGACTGCCATCGGGGCCGGGCGGCAGTACGTCACCGGCGCGCACGGCCCGGTCCAGGCTCTGCTGGTACGTGGCCAGGTCCCCGTCCAATTGACGGTCCAGGGCGGTTTCGACGCGCCAGTAGACCAGGCCCGCGGTGCCCGCCAGAACGAGGGACATGGTGACGGCGACGGCCAGCACCAGTCGTGCGACCACCGGCAGGCGCCGCAAACGCGCCGACAGTCGACCGGGCCGTGTCACGGGGCGGTCTCCAAGCGGTAACCCCGGCCGCGCAGCGTCGTGATCGTGGTGCGGTCGAAGGCCCGGTCGACCTTGGCGCGCACCTTGGAGACGTGGACGTCTATGGCGTTGCTGCGCAGATCGGTCTCGCCGTCCCAGACCTCGTCGAAGAGCTGCAGCCGCGAGACGACCCGGCCCGCGTTTTCCATCAGCACGTGCAGCACGGCGAACTCCCGGCGTGGCAGGTCGAGTTCGCAGTCGCCCCGCCAGGCCCGCTGCTGCTCCGGATCCAGCACGAGGTCGCCGACCTGGAGGCGTCCCGACGGGTCGGGGCAGCGCCGGGAGATCGCGCGCAGCCGGGCGAGCAGCTCTTCCATGGCGAAGGGTTTGACGACGTAGTCGTCGGCCCCGGCGTCGAGGCCGGCGACCCGCTCGCTGACGGCGCCGCGTGCGGTGAGCAGGATCACCGGGACGTCGATGCCCTCGCCGCGCAGGGTGCGGCACACCTTGAGCCCGTCCATCCCGGGGAGCATCACGTCCAGGACCACCGCGTCCAGGCGGGGATCGCGGGCGGCGGCCAGGCCGGAGGGCCCGTCGTAGCGGCCCTCGGCAGTGTGCCCGGACTCGCCGAGGTAGCGGACGACCAGATCGGTCAGGCGGGTCTCGTCGTCGACGACCAGGTAGTGCATGGCGGCCAGGCTAACCGGAACCGCAGATGCCCGACCGCGAGGACCCGGCCCGGCCGGCCGAGAAGGCTTCATGGTCTGTTCATGCGCCATCCCTAGCGTTCTTCACGTCGCAGCGCATCGCGGACCGGGGCCGGTCCGCCTCCTGGTGCGCCGCGGGGGAAGGAACTGCCATGCACACAGCGATATCGGTGCTCGCCGCGAAGGCCATCACCGACCACATCGCCCCCGGGGACCTGATCACGCGCGGCGGCCTCGACGTCGTCGCCCTGCTGATCCTGGTCGGCTGGCTCTACCGGCGCCGCCCCAGCGCACCGGAGATGCCGCTCGTGCTGACCGCGCTGAACATCGGCCTGTTCGCCGCGATGGGCGCGATCGGCGGGGGCAAGTTCCCGGCCGGGGTCGGCTTCGGCCTGTTCGGCATCCTCTCCCTGGTCCGGCTGCGCAGCGCGGCGTTCACCCTACGCGATGTCGCCTACACCTTCGCAGCCCTGGTCATCGCTCTCGTCACCGGGCTGCCGCAGCGCCAGAGCTGGCTCGTCCTCGCCCTGAACGTCCTCGTGCTCGTGGCGGTGCTGGTCGTCGACGACCCCAGGACGTACAACCCGACCCGGGTCGTCAAGCTCACCCTCGACCGGATCTACCCCGACCCCGGTCTCATCGCCCAGGACGTAGCATTCCGCTTCGGCCAGGCCCCCCTGTCCGTCGTGGTCGACGAGGTCGACTACGTACGCGAGACCACCCGGGTCTCCGCCCGCTACCCCACCCAGCCGGACGAGCCACCGGCCGCCACGGAGACCGGCCTTCCCACCGCGCGCGAGAGCGCGGCAGCGTCATGACGGCCCCGGCCTCCTTCGCCACCGCGCTCGGACTCCCGGGGTTGCGTGGCGCGACGCTCACCGAGGTCGACGCGGCAGCCGCACTCCAGCACCGCACCGACCGCAAGTACCTGCTCCCGCTCGAGGCTGCACGCCTCTTCGTCGACCGGCTCGCCGACAGCCACCGGGTCCTCGACCTCGCCGGACGGCGTACGACCAGCTACCTCAGCACGTACTTCGACACCCCGCAGCTCGGCGCCTGGCGCGCCCACATCCAGCGGCGCCGCCACCGCTGGAAGGTCCGCACGCGCCTGTACGCGGAGGACGGACTGTGCCGGGCGGAGGTGAAGACCAAGGACGGCCGCGGCGCCACGGTCAAGCACGCACTCACGATCCCGGCCCCCGCATACGGCCGACTCGACGCACCGGCCGCGGAGTTCGTCGACGACGTACTGCGACAGGCCGGGATCCCCGTCCGGGCCTCCGCCCTGTCCCCCGCCACCGAGATCCGGTACGTCCGCGCCGCCCTCGCCGACCTCCACCACGGCACCCGCGTCACCCTCGACGGCATCCTCACCTGCCACCACGGCGACCGCACCGCCGGCCTCGACCCCGGTCACGTCCTCGTCGAGACCAAGGGCGGCCTACGGCCCGCACCTGCCGACCGGCTGCTGCTGCGCCTCGGCGCCCGGCCCGTTTCCCTCAGCAAGTACATCGTCGGCCAGTCCCTGCTCACCCCCGGTCTGCCCGACAACGACGTACGCCACCTCGCCCGCACCCACTTCCGGACCGACCGGCAACCGGTGACGGCACCGCACCTCGAAAGGACCCACGCCGCATGAACGTCCTGCGCAGCATCAAGTGGCCGTACGCCGTCATCGCGATCGTCGCCGTCGCGGCCGCCGCCTTCGGCCTGCTGCAACCGCAGATGATCGGGGCAACAGCCTCCGCGTTCACCTCCGCCAAACACAAGAAGCCCGGAGCGACCGCCCTCATCAAGCAGAACCCGCCGCCGGCCCTCTTCACCGACACGGAGATCGCCCCGCTCGGCAAGCAGGTCGCGGCCCAGCACACCAAGGCGGACAAACTCTTCGCCCAGTGGAAGGCCCAACACGGCACCACCCGCGACGACAAGGCGTTCGCCGCCTGGGCCGCCCGGCAGATCCCCGCGCCGCCCTCCGCGCAGACCCGTACCGCCGAACTCCACCAGGTCCAGCAACTCGCCAAGACCCGTACCGCCGCCAGGAAGAAGGCCGCCACCTGGCTGGAGACCTACGGCAAGAAGGACATCTGGAAGCTCTACCTCCACGACCAGCGCGAACTGATCTCCGCCGCCCAGGGCGCCGCGGAGAAGGCACAGCTCAAGGCCGCCCTGAAGATGGCCAAGACCGTCAGCGACCAGGTGGCCGCCAAGGACAAGCAGCCCGCGCCGTTCGTCCTGGACCCCTCCCTGCGCCCCGACAAGCACCTCAAGGCCGGTGCCAAGGGCCCCTACTCCTACCCCTCCCGGCACGCCGCACGCTCTGCCGCCGCGGTCACCCTGCTCAGCGCCCTCGCCCCGCACCGCACCACGGACTACGAGTGGATGCAGGACGAAGTCGTCTACTCCCGCGTCTACATGGCCGGTCACGTCCCCAGCGACATCCTCGCCGGAACCCTGCTCGGAGACCTCATCGGCGACTACGAGCTGGCGGTCGGCGCACGCTGACACCGTGCCCCCTGGGCCGCGGCGGGGGTGACCCGGCCGCCGTCACCTTCTCCAACCTCTTCTGGGAGCCGTCTGGGAGCCGATCTGCTCCCCCAAGCCCTCCCCACACCACGCGAGAACCATCGAGCCCAACACCCTGACCTGCGTAAATACCGAACAGGCAGGTATCGATCTCGACCGATCCTCATTCGGGACGAAGAGGTCGCGGGTTCAAATCCCGCCACCCCGACAGCTCAGGTCAGGGGCCTGATCCACTCGGTGGATCAGGCCCCTGAGTGGTTTCCGGAGATCATTTGGGAGAAATCTGGGAGAAGATCTTGAACGGCTTCTCCCAACAGGCTGTGGCCAGTTAGGCCTGGCAGGCGCATCGTCGGCAGCACCGCTCGTGCACATCCGTAAAGTGGCTCCCCCGTCGGCGGCCGTCGAGCACGAGTGTCACAGCCGGCCGTTGCGGCGGAAGCGGTGGATGGCGGTGCACGCGATCGTGATGACGGCGAGAAGGAGCGGGCAGCCGAAGAGCCGGCGCAGTTCGGGCGCACATAAGGCTGGAGTCGGCTGCTGTGGTCCTCACACGCAGAGTCGGTACGGCAGCATGCACACCACCACGTCGGTGCGGGCCCTCAGGACGGTGGCGAGCAGGAGACCGCGCTGGTTCTGGAGGATCTCGTAGCGGCGGTGGAGGGGTTCGACCTCGGGGATGGGGACGGCGATCTGCCGCCCGTCCTGAGCAGCACGCTGCACATAGTCGACGATCGGCTGCACGAGGGAGTGGTGCGGGCTGTCGATGATGTCGAGCCGTACGCCCGGGTTCCAGCGCTCCCACGCGTCCTGGAGGGCCTGCGTCTTGGCGGGGTCGGCCTGGACGGCGACCGCGACGACCTCGTCACCCAGGGCGAGGGCGGCGCTGACTGCGTGCCGGGCGAGCTTGCTGACCTCGCCCAGGGGGACGATCACCAGACTCGCGGTGCGGCGGTCCGGTGGCTCCGGAATCCGGCCCAGTTCGAGTTCGTCGCCCACGGCCGTGTAGTAGCGCTGGATGCGGGCGAACAGCAGCATGAGCAGCGGGACTGCGATCACGACAACCCAGGCGCCCTCCAGGAACTTCGTGGTGAGCAGGATGAGGCCGGCGAGGGTGGTGAGCAGGGCCCCGGTGCCGTTGATCAGCGCGCGGCGCTTCCATCCCGCCGGTTTCTGGGTCGCCCAGTGCCGGACGAGGCCGGCTTGGCTGAGGGTGAAGCCGATGAACACGCCGATCGCGAAGAGGGGGATCAGCCGGTGGGTGTCGGCGTCGACCGCGATGAGCAGCACCGCTGCCAGCAGGGCCAGCGCCGTGACGCCGCAGCGGTATACGGGCCGCTCGGCGCGCAGCCCGAAGAGGTGGGGCAGACGGTGGTCGCGGGCGAGCAGGCTCATGAGCACCGGCAGTCCGCCGAAGCTGGTGTTCGCGGCGAGCAGCAGCACCAGGGCGACGATCAGGCTGGTGGCGTAGTACGCCATCGGGGCCCCTCATCACGGCAGGGCGGACAGTCGGCAACAGTGTCCTTCGCCGTAGCTGAGTACGCCCGACCTGGGAACGCGTCCCGGCGGGCCTCTCCTTCCACGAGCGGCCCCAGCGAGAGGGCCGGCAGGAAGCCGAGCAGCGCCAGGACGAGGGCGGCTCCGGTGGCCACGGCGACAAAATGGATACCGCGGGCCTGGAGGATTCCGATCGTGACGACGCCGGGCAGGTCGCCTCGGCGGGGTATGGCACGTCTACAAGCACCGCTGACGAAACGCCAGCACTCACAAGGACCCACCACCCGCGAGCCCACGGGGCAGGCACCTATGGCAGGGCGGGTTTCGGCCACCCGGTCTCCTTGTGGTCCTCCTCCCTCATGGACTTGTCACGTCGTCCCGCCCACGACTGGGAGACCAACAAGGCCACCGCGATCAGCGCGACGACAAGGGTGAGGATCACCTGAGTGGAGGTCAGGAGGTCGATGAATCCGCCGTCCTGGTCGGGCTGGATGACGTGGGTTGTCGTCCAGGGCGTGGTTGTGCAGCTCGACGATGTCGATGCCGCCGGAGCGCAGGGCCTTGGTGACCTTCTGGACCTCGTCGGCGGTCATGGCGAAGTCGCCGTTGACGGCGGCCTTGCCACCTCCTGTGGGCTGGAAGTTGGTCGCCGTGGTCACCCCCATCGCCGGCGGCACCACCTTGCCGTGCATGGTGACGGCCCCCTTCCGAGCGAAGGTGAACTTGTAGATCCCGCCGTCGTTCGTGCCCTTGACGCCCATGGCCTTGTCGATCGCCGCAGTGTGCCGGCGACCGGGACGGTGAGCGCAGCTGCCGCGAACGGGGCGATCAAATGCGGTGCACTCGGCCGCAATTCGCCCCCGGTCCTGTAGACACAGCCTAGTAGGGCTTTGTTAGGTTCTGTGGTGGGGTTCGGGTGTCGGGGCAGGTTGGCCGCATATGGAGCAGGCGCCGGTCCAGGTGGCCAGGAGGGCCTGGAGTTCGCGGAGGACCGCGTAGAGGGTCAGGCCGGCGCAGGGGCTTTTGGGTCGAGTCTGAGCAGGGTGCAGAAGGCCTGGGCGAGGGAGGCGAGGGTGACGTGGCGGTGCCAGCCGAGGTAGTTGCGGCCCTCGAAGTGGTCCAGGCCGAGACCGTCCTTGAGCTCGCGGTAGTCGTGCTCAACTCGCCATCGGATCTTGGCAATTCGTACCAGCTCGCGCAGTGGGGTGTCGGCGGGCAGTGTCGAGAGCCAGTAGTCGGTTGGCTCGGCGGAGTCGGGCGGCCACTCGACGAGCAGCCAGCATTCGGGCAGGGAGCCGTCGGCGGCGCGGCGGATGGATCGATTGGCCGGGCGGACCCGCAGGGGCAGGAATTTCGAGCGCATCTCGGCGTTTGGGTTGTGCTTGGTGGCCTTGCTGCCCTGGCGCCAGGTGACGGTGCGGGTGGCTGCTTGTCCGGCGGCCAGGGCCAGCGCGCGCAGGGTGGTGTGCGGCTGCGGATAGGCGGACACGGGAGGGCGGCCCTGCCCGGAATACGGCGGGCGCTCGGGCGTGGCGTCGCCCGGGTGCGCGGTCGTGGAGGCCTTGACCGCGAC
>NZ_JBICXB010000051.1:0-39250 GCF_043200055.1 Streptomyces sp. NPDC048496
CGCACAAGCCTGCCACCGGCGCTGGAACAACGTCACCGCCGCCGCGACCACATGACACCACCACCATGACGATCAAGAACTACAGCTGCCGGGACAGTGGGACGAGCGTGCCGCAGCCGCTCTCAATGCAGTTGGTCGAGCATCTCCGACAGCGCGCTCTTGATCCGCAGAGCCTTCTTGATCTCATCGGCCGTGACGAACGGATATTCGCCGTACTCGATGAAGCTCGGGCAGTGGTGTTCACGCACGAACCTGACGAACGCCTCGGGGTTGGTCTTCCAGTCCTCGGGAAACCCTTCGAGGTTCTCGAAAGCCGTGCTCACCCCCGCCTTGCTGAAAAGGGCGACGGCGTCCTCGGTGTACTTGTCGAAGTCGGTGTCGAAGATCCCCTGCATACATGAAACGAGTGTCGTCGTCGAAGAGTACCCAGCGCAGGTAGTGCAGCTTCAGCGGCGCCAGAAGATACGGGTCCCGCTCCAGCGCCTTGGCCAGGGTGCTGCCGTGCTCACGGATAGCCTCGGCCCGGCCCGGCTTGACCCTCGCGACGATGGTGAACCCGTAACACGCCGGCGTCTTCGGAAATACGGGGCCGTACTTCCCCTGCTCGAGATCGCCCGTCTCCTTGGGGATGACAGCCGCCTGCCCTGATCTCCATATCCTCATCGTGCCACGCAGCCACTCCATCCGCCTCATGAGCAGCACCGTCATGATCAGGAGCCCCGCGTGCGGGCAACACCGTCGGCAGCCCGGCCGCCGCGGGCCGCAGGGGTGGTCAAGGGTAGTTCCGGACAGGCGCCGCCGGACGGAGGCCGGGTGCCTCGCGGATCTGCGTACGGTGCCCCTTGGCCGACCGGGACGACAGGTCGTACTTCGCGAGGTCAGCCGACGGCAGCTTCACAAGGTCGGCCACGTAGTCGACAGCGGCCTGCGGGAACTCCTTGCCGGCCGTTCACCTGGTCCTGAACAAGCGCCGCCCCTGTTTGCCGGGGGAAGATCGGCGGTAGCGATTCTCCCGCAGGCTGCGTACGACCTGCGCAGGATTCCCGCGGCCGGCGCGGGCGCGGGGCCAGGATCTTCGGGGCAGCTTCTGTGCCGTGTGCCGACGCCACCCGGCGACGACGACCGGGGCGGATCGGCCGTCAGGAACAACGTGATCCACTCAGCGTGTGCGCCATGGGGCTACGTGATCGTGATCGCTTGTACGGGGCAGGCGCGGGCCGCCTCCCCGACCATGGGGCCGGCGGCGTCCTCGTGGTCCGGCAGCAGTTTGCTGAAACCGTCCTCGTCCTGGGTGAAGACTTTCGGCGCGGCGAGCACACACTGTCCGGCGCCGATGCACACATCCGTGTCGATACTGATCCGCATCACAACAGGGTCCTTTCCGTTCGGATTTCGGTCACCATGCCACAGGCAGTTCAACCATGCCTTGGATAGTGTCACCCGGTTTGAACGGGATATCGTCGGCGGGTACCGCCAGCCGTAGTCCCGGAAGACGGTCGAAGAGCGTACGCAGCGCGATCTCCATTTCGGCCCGCGCCAGATTCTGGCCGAGGCACTGATGGATACCGAAGCCGAAGGCGACGTGGTTGTGCGAATTCCGTCCGAGGTCCAGTTCGTCCGGTGAGGGATATGCGGCCTCGTCCCGGTTGATCACGGACGTGGACAGGATGACGCCGTCCCCGGCCCGGATTGTCACCCCGCCCACCTCGATGTCCTGCGTAGCCACCCGTGACATTCCGTCGGCGATGGAGAGGAAGCGGAGCAGTTCCTCGACGGCAGTAGGCATCAAGTCAGTGGAGGCGCGGACCCGGGCCAACTGGTCGGGGTGCTGCAGCAGGGTGAAGGTACCGAGCGAGATCATGTTCGCGGTCGTCTCGTGACCGGCCACGAGCAGGATTTCGGCCAGTCGGACCAGTTCGTCGTGGTGGACGGCCCCGGTGTCGAGCTGTTGGGCGATGAGCTCGTCGAGCAACCCTTCGCCGGGGTCGGACCGTTTCCGTTGGATCAGGGCTCGGAAGTAGTCGTCGAGTGCGTCCCGTGCGGCCTCGATATCGCTGGCTGCGGGGCCGCACAGCAGCTTGCGCGACTGCGACTCGAAGAACTCGTGGTCGGCATAGGGCACCCCGAGCAGCGCGCAGATGACCATGGACGGAACGGGCAGCGCGAAGGCACTGACCAGATCGGTCGGCGGTCCCTGCTCGATGATCGCGTCCAGCAGTCCGTCCACGGTCTCCTGGATTTGCGGCCGCAGGGCCGCTGTGCGCTTGACCGTAAAGCTCGGAATCAGCATCCGTCGTTGAACGTTGTGCTCGGGGTCGTCGAGACCGATCAGTTCGACGCGTCGCGAAGTGGTCGCTGCCACCCGCTCGGTGAACACGGGAAACGCAGGGTTCTCCCGGTCGGCCGACAGCCGAGGGTCGACCAGCAACGCTCGCGCCTCCGCATGCCCGGTCACGAGCCACACGGCGCGGCCGTCGAAGAGCCGGGCGGGCGACACCGGCTGTGGTCCCCGGTGCGCAGGGCGGTATGCCGTCGGCGGGTGGTAGGGGCAGGTTCGGTCCTGCGGAAAGGGAATGGTCTCAATGTCTGCCATGGCGGACCTCGCAAACAGGGTGGGGGATACCTACCGGCCTCTCCCCACTGGATTCCTCAGGAACTCAAATGGTCTAGTGAGTGTTCGGCAAAATCGCCGTGGACCGTTGCACCGAGAATGGGGCGACGAGGTCGGCCTTGTTCTGCACGTGCGGTTCTGACCCACGTACGTCATACACGCTATGGAAACCGATTTCGGTTGCCACGCCGACATTCACGAGAAGGGAGGGCGTCCGGCCATCCGCTGAATGGAGGGACGGGGTGCCGTCCCCTGCGGGTCCGCGGAGCGGCTGTGAGCGGAGACGGTGATGGTGCGCCGTCTGTCCGTGGTGGTCGCAGCACGGATGACCGTGACTGTCCCGCGCGGGGTTTCCAGGCGGACCGTCACTCCGGTGACCCCGCATCGCGCAGGGCGTCGGCGTCAGGCTGCACAGACCATGCGCTGCCAGAAGGGTGCGGTGCGGCCGAAGCCGCCGCGGATGGCAGAGACGACACAGCCAGCGCCAGCACATCAGCTGATAACCGTAAACGACGAGAGATCATGATCCGAGGCTAGGAACCGCAAGGGCCACCAGCCATCCGGGATACGCCCCTTCGTGAACGGGTGCCAGCCGGATGGACAATCGTGCCGGCACCTGGCGCATCAACTGGCCTCCCGTACCTGATCATGCCTCTGAACAGTGGAAAGAGGTTCGGACGCAGCTTCTGACTCAGCCGCGTTGGTTCAAAGCTCTGGTCAGGTCCCTGTTGGCCGCTCGTGCGGCATCGAGGTCGGACCGGGCCTCCGCCAAGGTGGCGGTCAGCTCGACGTTCCGCTGCCCCAGCCTCGTGATCTTTCGTTGGAGCTCGTCGATGTCCGCCGGGGCTCCAAGTCTCCACTCCCGCCACGCCTGGGTGCCCAGCGCCTGCGGCAGTCGTCTCTCCAGCCGCTGAACGCGGGCGGTCAGGCGGCTGTTGCGGGCCTGGGCGTTGGCGAGGTCGGCTTGGAGCGAGGCCCGGCTGACCGGCGAGCCGCCGGCCGGGTCCTGAGCTGCCGGTTCGAGTTCGGCGGCATGGACGATTTCGAGTAGATCGCGGTGACGGTAGAGGAAGCTGCGGTCTACTCCGGCTTGCCGAGCAATGGCCGAGACGCTGATCTTCGTCGTCTCGTTGCGGGCGCAGGCTCTCCGAGAGCTGTTCCATGCCGCGGATCATGTTCTGCATGGAGCCGGCGACGTTCCGACCGCGGCGCCGCGGAAGTTCGTCGTAGGCCCAGACCTTGACCGCCTCGCGGAGAGGTAGCTGATGGATCCGGCTGAAGTTGAGAGTGCCGTGGTGGCCGAAGACGAACAGGTCCCAGATGTCCTTGAGGCGTTCGGTCTCCGGAGTCGCCCCTAGCCTGCGCAGGGAGGTCTGGGCGCCCCTGATGATCATTCGAAGGTCGTTGACCAGCCCCGCGCGGACCAGGTCGGCGTCTTCGAGCGTTTCCAGGCTGGGGACCTGGAGGAGACGCAGCTGGTCGCTGATGCGCCGGATTCGGTGGTCGCGAGTCTTCACCTCCCGGGCGGTGCGGACCTGCAGACAGTAGAGGAGCTCGGCGACCAGCCGGTCGGGCAGCCCGCGCAGGCTGACCTCGCGGTTGACGGCCACCGCCGGCGTCGTCAGGCGCCACCGCTCCTCGTCGCCGTCGAAGGCCCCCAGGGGCCGTTCGCGGTTGAACCATCCGCGGTGGACCTCGCAGTAGATGGTCCGCTCCGAGCCGCGCAGCCTGTAGCAGGCGGCAACCTGGCAGGGACCGAACCCGGGCAGCCCCTTCTGCGGGGAGTTCCGCAGGAAGTCCTCCACGGTCGGCTCGGATGAGGTCAGCCACCGGCTCCCGCGGGTTGTGCAGAGCCCGACAGTCGCTGCGGTGCAGTCCGGCCGCCTGGCCACGGCGCAGCCCCGACCCTGCCGAGCAGCAGCACGATCAGCCGGTCCCTGGCATTGCGGCACTCCAGGAACATCGCCACCAGTTCGTCGTCGGTGGCCCGGTCCACCTCCGTCTCCGGCTCCTGCACCCGGTGGACGGCCCGCAGCCGGTAGGACAGGCCGGAGTCCTCGCCCTGGGCCTCCAGCGGCAGATCCCGGCTGTCGGCCAGCTCGTATATCTGCCCGAGAACCGAGCGGGGCGCCTCGCCCACCGACATGGCGTACGACAGCAGCCCCCGCACCGCGGTCAGCACCCCGTTGATCCGCCGTTCCCTCCGGGCCGGCTCGGCCCCGGGGTCCAGCACCACCGAGGCTGGTTCACCGTCCGGCGTCGACGGCGGGTACTTCAGCCAGACCATGAACAGGCCCATGTCCCGGGCCGCCTGCGGCCATTGCCGCCCCGTGATCCGGCACCACAGCAAGTACAGCGACACGCCCTCGGCGTACGCCTTCGTCGTCAGTTCAGCCCGACTCCGACCGAACCACAGGAACCGCAGCCACTGATCTGCGTCCCACACCACCTCGAAGTCGTCGTCGACGACCGTCCAGTACCGAACTCCCGACGGCAATTCCACAGGAAAGGCACGCAATGCAACTCCATGATCTGATGGTTGATGCAACAACCCGCCACAGAGCCACACCCCCCGAGAAGGAGTCTCAGAAGATCAACTTACAGCCCCTGCACAACGTCACACCACATCGGGCTGACCCCCAGAGAAGCCGGGGATGCCCGGTGCGGGAACGTTGTCTGGGGTGGGCCATGGAGAACGGTCAGGACTCCGGAGTATGGGGCGGGCTGGGTGAGGCCGAACGGCGTGCGCTGAAGCGACGCATGCGCAGGCATGCTCAGGAATCCGGATGAGGACGGACTATGCACCATGGACACCAGGGCCTGGATTCTCGTCGGCGCGGTCGCCGCACTGCTCACGATGGGGGCTGCTGGCGTACTTCTGGTCAGGCTGTTGCGCGCAAGGAAGCTGCTGATCGACGCGGGTGTCCCGCTGCGCAGCAAGGCGTTGGCCTGGGCCGCGGTGATCTACACCGTGTGCCCTGTCGACCTGATCCCCGACCCGGTCTATCTGGACGACATCGCGGTCCTGTTGCTGGCCCTGCGTTCGCTCCCCGCCCCGCTCAGGCCCCCGTGGCGCCGTCGATGGCCTCTCTGAGAAGATCCGCGTGGCCGTTGTGGCGGGCGTACTCCTCGATCATGTGGACCAGGATCCAGCGCAGCGACACCCCCTGGCCACCGAGGTACGCAGCCTCCTGCTCCGAGAGTTTGCCGGAGTCGTCCAGCGAAGAGGCGGCGATCACCTCGCGGCCCCGAGCCACTTCCGTGCGCCAGACAGTCAGTGCCTCGTCGATGCCACAGTCAGGGGCGAGAGTGAAACCGTTCGTCCTGCCTTCCTCGTACACAAGTGGCAGGTCCTGTCCGGCGAACACTCGCTGGATCCAGTTGCGTTCAACCTCCGCCATGTGCTGGACGAGGCCGAGCAATGTCATCGGTGACGGTGGTACCGATGCAAGACGTAGCCGACGGTTGTCCAGCCCCTCGCATTTCAGCACGAGCGTGGCCCGATGGAACTCCAACCAGCTCTCCAGCATGGTGCGTTCATCAGCATGCGCGGGTGGTACGGGGCGCCCGTCCGGTGTCGTACCCATGTAACGCACCCTTGCACAGTCCACTGACGTGTGACAGATCGTGGCCCAACGGTGCGCCGAACAGGGCACCGGATGGAGCCGTAGGCTCTTTCGGGCAAGGCGCACTTCCGTAGCCGAGTGTGCTGGTTGCGTACGCAGACGGGAGGCCTCGACGCGTCCGTGCAGCTGGCTGGGCTCGCGTATGGGCGTGGTTGGCTACCGGCGCCGGACTGGGCTTGAGTCTCCAGTAGGGGGAGACGCGAAGGTGGGGGGCATGGACGGCGACACGCTCTACTCGATCGGTGACCTGGCCCGGCGCACCGGGCTCACGGTCAAGACCATTCGGTTCTACTCCGACCGTGGGATCGTGCCGCCGATCGACCGCAGCTCGGCGGGCTACCGCCTCTATGACATCGACGCCGTCGCACGCCTGGACTTCGTACGAACCCTGCGTGACCTGGGACTGGACCTTTCCACGATTCGGAAGGTAGTGGACCGGGAGCTGTCGCTCCCGCAGGTTGCGGCGGCGCACGCCGAGGCCCTCGCAGTGCAGATCAGGACCCTGCGCCTGCGCCGTGCGGTATTGACGGCGGTGGCCAGACGCGGCTCCACCCTTGAGGAGATGGGACTCATGCACAAGCTGGCCAGACTCTCCGAGGACGAACGCCGTCACCTGATCGGTGATTTCCTCGACGCTGTCTTCGCCGACCTGCACGACAGACCCGAGTGCGCAGCCGTCATTCGCTCGATGACACCGGAACTGCCTGACAGTCCCGAAGCGGAGCAGGTTCAGGCGTGGGTGGAGTTGGCCGAGCTGTCCCAGGATCCGGACTTCCGTGCCGTTATGCGGGGGATGGCGGAGGACTACATGGCAGAGCGTACGAAGGACGGGACCACGCGACTGAGCCGCGACGTTGCGGCGGTGGTCCGTGACCAGGTTGCTCCCGCGCTTGCAGACGGCACCGACCCGGCCTCGCCCCAGGCGGATCCGGTCATCGCGGCGATCATGGGGCATTACGCGTACGTCATTGCCGGCCCCGACGACGTCGAGCTCCGGCGTCGGCTGCTGTCCTGGCTGGAGACAGCGAACGAGCCGCGTCGTGACAGGTACTTGCAGCTGGTTGCAGTGATCAACGGCTGGAGCGCCCCGCACAGCCTGACGCCGGCATTCGACTGGATCATTCAGGCCTTGCGCGCCCGGCTGTAGCCATGGCGAACGGCTCGTGAAACGGCGTGGCCGGACGACTCGGACCATGCCGCGACCGCCTTGCCGCGACATGCCCGATTCCGGAGGTGGCCCCGCTCCTTCGCCGTAAGAGCCGTGTCAATGGCCACGTACTTACCGGCGTTCCGGACGCCGCGGAGCGGCGCCATCGACCAAGCCCAGGACGCGGACGCGGGGCGGGCCGGCCCACGCCGACCCGCCCCGGGCGCCGGGACTGCGCGGGACCGTCGGCTGATCACCGGATTGCTGCCGGTCCTGTGACTGTCCACCGGCAGGTAGGCCAGGAGTCCGATCCGGATCTGCCTGATGCTTCGTCTGGTCCGCGGGCGCCCGACAGGTAGACGTGAAGGTCCGCTTTGGAGCCTGATCCGTTCACGGGGCCGGTCTGCTGCCTGCGCGATCCGTCTCCACCACTTGCGATGAACGTCCTGCTGGACGCATATATCAGTCCTCGGACCGATCTCAGTCGCGGTTCCCTGAGGCCCTTCGAGCACAACCGTGCTGACGCCGCCAGGCTTTGTTGATGTTCTGTGCCACCGAACCTCTGCCGAAAATCGGCGCCGAAGTCTCACGCGTAGTAGGCGGTGTACCGTCTCCCTGAGCCTCGCGTTGGAGCTGGGTCCGGCTGATCAGCAGCGTGCGCACGTCGTCGAGGCAGTGAGCGCAGGGGTGCAGACCATGGCAGCGCAGCCACTCGTCCTCGTCCCTGCCCGGCCTCCGGTCCGTGCGCAGCGGACGGTCAACCTCTCCGTTGGACAGGTCAAATGTACGCGCATTGTACGATCGTCGTACGCGGAATGTGCGCTTCTCGCTGTAGGGTGGGACCGGAGGTGTTCATGTCCGAGTTGTTCGACGCGATCGACGCCCTGATCGCGTCCGCTTCCCCGCTGCCCCCGCCCGCCGAGCGGGAACGCCTGCGCAAAGCTCATGGGTTGACCCAGGACCAGGTCGCCAAGGCGCTCAAGGTGCGCCGGCCGACCGTGGTGTCGTGGGAGAGCGGTAAGACCGAACCACGGCCGCCGCAGCGCGAGGCGTACGCCCGGCTGCTGGAGAAGCTTGCCGAGCTCTACCCCGCCGACGCCGTCGTGCCCGGTCAGGTCGTGTCTCCCCAAACGGTGAGCACCGCTACGGAAGTTCGCCCGCTTCCCGCAGGGTCGGCCGCCGAACCCGACACCACGCCGCAGTCCGTCCCGGCCTCGGTTCCAACGACGGGCGCCGGTCAGGACCGTTCGGCGAGCATCACCTCACCGATGTCGCGGCGCCCGGCCGTACGGAGGGCCACCCCGAAGGCGGCCCCCGCCCGAGCCGCCGCCGATCCGGGCTACGCGAACGGTCCGCTCGGTGTGCTGGACGGCGACGGCTCGCTGTACTGCGTCGGCGGACTCGTCCTCGACTGTCCTGCCAGGACCATTCCAGCGCTGGTCGACTGGACCCTCGCCGACGCGCACTTGGGTGCGCCGCGCCTGCACCCGTCCGGCAAGGAAGCCGACCCTCTGATCGTCCTCACCGGCGCGGCCGCCGAACGGCTCGGGCTCCCTGAGCGCCTGGAGGACCGGCGCGGCCTGCGACTGCCCGAGGACCACAAGGTCGTCAAGCAGATCACCAGGGCGAAGTGGAACCTGACCCGGCGCGGCTTCGGCCCCTGGGCGCGGATCTACCGCCCCGCGACCGGCGGGCACCGCCAGTGTGTGCAGTTCGCGGTCCTGCCCTGGGGCGCACTCGACACCCGCTCCTGGGGCCACACCGACCAGCTGGACCCGGCTGGCATCGCCGATGTACTCGGCACCTACGCGACTCGCGTCATCACCCCCCGCGGCTCCACTGCCGTTTCCGGCCTCGAGACGATGACCGCGCTGCGCCCGCCGACCCGCGCTGTACGGAACGAGGACACCGGCACCTGGGTGTCCGGGCCGGTGCCCGGCTCGCTCACCGACCCGGTCGACCCGGCACCGGTGGAAGCCCCGGACGAGCACCCGATCGTCGCCGCCCTCTACCCGCGCACCCATCAGCGCACCCCGGGTGAGGTCCTGGACGAGGAGGCGTACGAGTGGACCCGTGACCCGCAACTGCTCACCGACACAGAGTGCACCGGGACGTTCGCAGTCGGCATCGACGTCAACACCGCGTTCCTCGCCGCCGCCAACCGGCTCGTTGTCGGTCTGGGCGCACCGGTCCACGTCACGGCCCCAGCATTCGACAAGAAGACGCCCGGGAGCTGGCTGGTCGACCTTTCCGGCATCGAGCTGGACCCGCGCTTGCCCAGCCCGTTCACACCGCACGGCACCCGCCCGGAAGGCCCGGCCTGGTACGCGACACCGACCGTCGCCTACGCCGCCGAGCTCATCGACACCTACAAGCTGCCGGTCGTCATCCGGCCACTGGAAGGGTGGATCCGCACCGAGTCCGGTCCGTACCTGGACCCCTGGTACAAGCACCTTGCCGAGGCGTACAAGCAGACAATGGCTGACCTGGGCGTCGTCCCCGGCATGACCGAGACCGAGTTCCTCGCCGCAATGGTGAGGCACAAGCAGACCGACCCGGGCATGGCTGCGGTCCTGTCCGCCATCAAGTCGACGGTCAAGGGCGGCATCGGCAAGCTGCGCGAGCGCCCCCAGGGCACCGGGTACAAGTTCGGCGAGCGGTGGCCCGCACTGGAGCGTTCGACGTGGCGCCCTGACATCCGTGCCGCCGTCATCTCCGCCGCCCGCGTCAACATGCACCGCAAGGTGGTGAAGACGGCGTTGGCGGCGCAGTCCGCTCCGGCCCCCGCCGGGCACCTGATGCTTGGGGAGGACTCGTTGCTCCCGATCGCGCTGCTGTCGGACTGTGCCGTCTACCTCTCCGACGGGCCGTCCCCGCTGGACGTCCTGCCGCACACCGCCGACGGGAAGCCGGCCCCGGGTACGTTCCGGCTCGGTGTGTCCCCGGGGATGGTCAAGCACGAGGGCACCCAGGAATTGCTGTGGGCTGTGCGGATGCTTGACGAGGGACACAATCCGGCCCGCCATATCAAGGGAACCGACGCCGCGATCGACGGAGAGTAGGAGCGCTCGGTGGGCATCATCGGAGACAGTCTCGACAAAGCCGCAGCCGGCACTGCCACCCGCGCCATCCCCAAGGGGGCTCCCGCGCAGATGCGGTTCCTTGTCAAGCAGCACAAAGGCACCAGGGCCGTGGCCGAGCTGCTGGGCATTTCCCAGCGCACCGTCGAACGGTACGTCAAGGGCCAGTTCAAGAAGCCGCATGCGGACCTCGCGGCCCGGCTCGCCGGTGAGGTCCGCATGCGGTGGCAGCCGCGAGTGAAGGAAAAGGCGAAGAAGCAGGCCGCCACCTCCACCGGCATCGTGGTGGAGACGAGGGCGAGGTTCGGGTTCACCGCAGCACCCGGCACCACGGACGACGGACGCATCCGGCTGATCACTCAGCACCTCCCGCCCGAGTACGCCGCCCGCCTCTTCGACGCCCAGGCTGCCGGCGCCACGGACGAGCAGCTCCAGGCCGTCGTCGCCGAAGGACTCCAGGAGCAGTACTTCAAGGACCGCGGCCGCCGCGCCGACGGCCTCCTGGTCGAGTTCACCGACATCGACTACGTCGAGCTCGACTTTTGACACGGCCGTGCCTGGCCATGCGAAGGCGCGAAGGGTGAGCCGAAGCACGATAGTTGTCACACGGGCGGGCGTGTTGTCACCAAGATCGCAGCAGGTGCATCGAGGAGAGGGCCCGGCTCGATGCACAGCGCGATCTGCGGCCGCGCGGCGGCAATGTCTTACATTGCGCTCCGGCTTTTCCGTACGCCGACGCCGAAGCGAGCAGGGGGTGCTGGGGTGTCGAGTCCGCACACATCAGGTGGTGACGGCCGTCGCAGGGCGGTAGAGCGAACGGGGGCAGGTGGGCACGCGCCGACGTGGGTGAACGCGGCCGTTGTTCAGGTCTGCGGGATGGGCAGCTTTCGGTCGGTACGGCCTGTTGCTGAGTCGACAGCATGCCGGCAACCGAGAATTCAGGGTCGAAATAACCCCAAGCAATAGTATAAGTACCCATTGGGATCGGGCATGGAAGTGCCAGCCGGTTCGACGTATGTCCTGGAATCAACCAGGATCGGGGAGTGCCCGCACGACGACAGCCAGGTGGTGTCCGTCGAGACCGGCCGACGTGACGTTCGTGCCACGAATCGCCATGCGGTGGGGCGCGGACAGCCGGCAGGCATATACAGGCGGCCCTGGCGTCGACGTCAGAGTGCCCAGCCCGGAAGGAGCAGTCATGACCGCGCGCCCGCCCTTTCCCCCGTTCGCACGGGAGACCGCGATCGAGAAGGTCCGTCAGGGAGAAGACGGTTGGAACACACGTGACCCGGAGAAGGTCGCCCTGGCCTACTCAGAGGACTCACGCTGGCGCAACCGGGCGGAGTTCGTGACAGGACGCGACGAGATCGTCGCGTTCCTGAAGCGCAAGTGGACCCGCGAGCTCGACTACCGGCTGATCAAGGAACTGTGGGCGTTCGACGGCAACCGGATCGCGGTGCGGTTCGCGTACGAGTCGCACGACGACTCCGGCAACTGGTACCGGTCGTACGGCAACGAGAACTGGGAGTTCGACGAGGACGGGTTGATGACCGTACGGCACGCCTGCATCAATGACCTGCCGATCAAGGAAGCGGACCGCAAGTACCACTGGCCGCTCGGTCGCCGCCCGGACGACCACCCCAGTCTCAGTGACCTCGGATTCTGATCCCAGAGCTACGGACGAGTCAGGGCCGCCGCAGTGACCTGATGGGTACGGGATCGGAGCCTGACACCGAGGTCGAAGGCGCGAAGCGGCACAGCTTGCTGGGCCTCCCGGGGGACCGTGTCACCGAAGGGACGTGCTTGGGAAAGTACGACAGAAGGTGTCTGGTTTCTGCGTAACCATCCTGTCGGCGGTGCTCGAACGGTGCCGGCGCAGCGCGTCAAGGACACGGAAGGACACGCATGTCAGCAACACTGGACGGAATGGTTGCTCTCGTCGCAGGGGCGACGCGGGGAGCAGGCAGGGCGATCGCAGTGGAACTCGGCGCGGGTGGGGCTACCGTCTACGTAACCGGCCGTAGCACACGGGGGCAACGCTCGGAGTGCAACCGCCCCGAGACCATCGAGGACACCGCCGATCTCGTGACCGAGGCGGGAGGCCGCGGCATCGCGGTCCCGACCGACCACTTGGTTCCTTCCCAGGTCCGAAGCCTGGTGGATCGCATTGCATCCGAACAAGGCCGGCTGGACATCCTGGTCAACGACATCTGGGGCGGTGAACTCCTCTTCGAATGGGACACCCCCGTGTGGGAGCACGACCTCGACAAGGGACTGCGGTTGCTCCGGCTCGCGGTGGAGACCCACGCAATCACCAGCCACCACGCCCTTCCACTCCTCCTGCGGAATAACGGCGGACTGGTGGTCGAGATGACCGACGGCACCGCCGAGTACAACCGGGACACTTACCGGGTCTCGTTCTTCTACGATCTCGCCAAGGCCGCGGTGCTGCGCATGGCCTTCGCGCTGGGCCACGAACTCGGTCCGCGGGGCGGCACAGCGGTGGCACTGACGCCCGGGTGGATGCGTTCGGAGATCATGCTCGACCACTTCGGCGTGACCGAGGAATCGTGGCATGACGCGCTGGAGCGCGAGCCGCACTTCTGCATCTCCGAGACCCCGTTCTACGTCGGGCGAGCCGTCGCTGCCCTGGCCGCCGATCCCCAGGCGAGCCGTTGGAACGGGCAGTCGTTGTCCGCCGGTCAGCTCGCCCGGGTTTACGGCTTCACCGACGTTGACGGCAGCCGACCGGACGCCTGGCGGTACATCGTCGAGGTTCAGGACGCGGGCAAACCCGCCGACGCCACCGGATACCGCTGAACCCGATGATCGGCTGCACGGAACGCGGCGAGTTAGCCGGGAGCCGAAGACACCACGCTCACACCGAAGGCCAGCGGCAGGAATAGCGTCAGCCAACTCGTAATCTGCTGCTCCAGCCGTTGCCCCGTTTCCTCAAGAACTTCCCGCAGAATGATCAATGGAGTGATCGGGTCCAGCTCGGTGTCAGGTTCATCAGGTCGCGGGGGTAGTGGAATGGCGCGGGGCGAAGAGGTGGAAAGGCAGCGACGACCTGTGCGACGTGATCGAGCCGCTCCAGCCGAAGGCCGAGCGCCGCACGAACCACCCAGACTGTATACGTCTGAAAGATCGGCGGAGCTTCAGGAGATTCTGTTCCTGCCGCACACGGCGATTGCCTGGGAGTATCTGCCACGGGAGTGGGGCTCCGACTCGGGGATAACCTGCTGATGACGTCCACCTTCACCAAAGAGCAGCACGGAACCTGCCCCGAGCACTGCGCCACCCGCCCCGATGGCACCGTTCTCGAGCTCACCCCACCCCTCGGACTCACCCCGCCCGCCGGCCCCTGATCTCCCCGGGCGGCCGCCCCTCACCGACCCGAGCGGCCGCACCGTCGTCACCGTCCACCAGGAGTAGCCCATGACCACCGAGCAGGAAGCCCGCGACGCCATCCACCACGCCTTCGGCGAGACGGCACACGTCGATATCGAGACCTTCCCGGCCGGGAACCTCTCCATCACCATCACCAAGGGCAAGCACGCCGCAACCATCGACGGGCATCCTGAAAGCGGCTGGGGCTGGACCGTCGACCCGGGCGAGGACGACGGCTTCAGCGGTCACGAGAACGTTGCGACCACGCTCGACGAGGCGCTCGCCAACGTGCGTGCCGCGCTTATCTGACCCGGACGACTGAGGCTCGGACAGCAAGGTTCGAAGGCCAACCGGCCCCGCCTCAGAGAAACGGCCAGGCTAGAGGCTCAGCACGATGGCGGCGCCAATGCCACCGAGACACAGAGCGAAACCTGATTCGCGCCAGCCGCCCTTTCCCCAGCGGAAGGGGTGGTCCAGGGCGAGTCGCCCCGGGCCGGTGGCGGCGATGCCGAGTGCAACGACGCCGATGCACACGTTGTGCTCCACGCCGCCTTGGTATTCCCACAAACCGTGTGCCGCGGTAACGGCCACCACGGCATTGATCATCACACCGATCAGGGCAGCCACAGGGCAGCCGACCCGCATTCGCCTGCGGACGAGAAAGCCTCCCCGCCGTTGAGGGTGGTTGCTACCCGCGTGGGGTCACTACCCCGTTTCAGCAGGTGCTGGGTGCGGTCTTGCCGGAGAAGCGGTCCGCTAGCCAGGGGGCGCCCCGATGCTCGTTGCCGCAGTGGCGGCGATGTGGCCGGGAACGTAGTTGCTGGTGAACTTCACCGTCGCGCCCCGGCGGCACCAGCTGGCGGCCAGCTTCTCGCTGACCTGGTGGGGGATGACGTCGTCGAGGACGCTGTGAGACAGCAGGACGGGCGCCACGGGCCTGCGCGTGCCGAGCTGCTGTTCCGCAACGATTGTGCTGTATTCACCAGGGGTGACGAGGATGAACCCGTCCGCGTGCGCGACGGCCTTCAAGCCCGCGTCACTCAGGACGCTGGTGAGGGCGGTGTCCAGGGCTGTGCGGGTGCGCGGGATCTGGGCACGGGTGACCATGTCGGGCTCGGCTGCGTGGCACGACGATGGTGGGGCGGATGAGTCCCAGCTCGCGGCGGTCGCTGCCTGTGTCGCGGCAGCGAACTTGACGGCGTCGGCATCCTTGACGCGGTGGGCTGGTCTCACGTCCACCAGGAGTACCGGCCCGTCCGTCACGACGAGGAAGTCGGGTACGTGCACGCCTTTGCCCTTGGTCGAGGACAACCTCAGCTCGAAAGGCTGCGACAGCACAGTCACGGCACCGCCCGTGAAGTCGAGAGCCAGGAGGAGCCGTCGCTCGGCCAGGCTCTCGAAGCCGTGGACCTCCCCGGTACTGGCCATGTACCCCAAGCCCGGACGGTGCCGCTGTCCAGGACTCCAGTCCAGCAGAACCTTCTTACCGGCAGCATCGCCCTTACCGGCAGCATCGCCCCGACCGGAACCCCGTCGGGGCGATGCGCATGGATCACCAACCTGGCCCGCGCTGCGCGGGTCAGGTTATGGAGGCGGGGCCGGGCGGCAGGTGAACCGTCATGATCAGGTGGCAGGTTTCGGCGCCGGAGCCGCAGTAGGTGTGGGGGACGTCGCCGTCGAAAGTGGCGGTCTGCCCGGCCTCGACGGGGTGCTCGGTGCCGTCGACGATCAGGGTCATCCGGCCGGAGGTGACACTGACGGTTTCCACGACCCCGGCCTGGTGGGGATGGCTGGGGTACTCCTCGCCGGGCTCTAGTTGCCAGCGCCAGACCTCGACCGGGGCCGGGCCTGAGGTCGTCAGCATGAGCCGGGCCTCGCTGCCCTGCGCTCCGGTCCACAGGGGGGCCACGGCGTCGGCGGTCACGACGCGGACGCGGCCTTCGGCCGGTTGTTCCATCAGGGCAGAGACCGAGATGCCGAGGGTGTCGGCCAGCCGGACCAGGGTGCCGAAGTTGGGGTTGCCCTGGGCTTTCTCCAGTCCCACCAACGCACCCTTGCTGACCTGGGCACGCCTGCCGAGCTCGTCCAGGGACAGGCCGGCGCGAGTGCGGGCCGCTCTGACGTTGTACGCGAGCGTCCGCAGGGCTGCGGCTGTCTCGGCCATCCGATCACCATCCTCGCGAGTGGGCCACTGAAATGCACCGTCCGGTCGTTTGGTTGACACGCTCCGGTCGATCCGTTGTACGGTTTAGTCGTTCCATTGAAATAGTAAGGGATGCGCCCGTGATCGCTCTGCTACTGGCCCTGGGCAGCTCACTACCTGGGACGCCGGCCTGGACGAAGCCGAATGGCAGGCCTGGATCGCCGAAGGACACGACTTCGGAATCCTGAGCGTCAACGGCCTGCACGGCCACCCGCCCATCGCCGTCCCCACCCACTTCACCGGCGACGGACCCCACCTCCTGCTCCACCTCGCCCGGCCCAACCCCGTCTGGAAGCCGATCGAGCACGATCCGAACGTCCTGTTCACCGTCTTCGGCGACTACGCCTTCATCCCCGGCCCCTGGCGCGCCAAGGCCGCTACCACGCCCGCCGACGGCGTCCCCACCAGCTACTACACGGCCGTCCAGTTCACCTGGGGCGATTCACATCGTCGACGACCCCGAGGGCAAGGCCGAGCTGCTGCGCCGCCAGCTCGGTCATTTCCAGCCCGACGGCGACCATGCCTCCGTCGCTGTCGACCAGCCGCCCTACGGCCGGATGCTGCCCGGCATCCGCGGCCTGCGCCTGGAAGTCACCGAAGTACGGGCCAAGTTCACATACGACGACCACAAACCCGTCGAGCACCGCACCGCCGTCGCCGACCACCTCACCGCACGCGGCCAGGGCTTCGACGCCCCCACCGCGTATCAGCAGCGCCGCCGCCTGGACCGCATCGGCCCCTGGAAACCCTGACCCCCACCCCGCACGCGCACACGAAACGGAACTCCCGCACATGACCGACTTCCGCCTCGCCCCCGCCATCGCAGACGCCTTCCCCGACACCCTCATTGCCCTGGTCAGCGCCACCGGCCTGCGCGGTCACGAACCCTGGCCCCAGACCGCCGCCGCCCTGGAAGACTTGGAGCAGCAGCTCGCCGACGGCACCCTTCACTCCGCTCGGGGAACCCGACATTGTTGAGAACCCCAAGCCCGGCGAGATCATCTACGCGGACACCATCGGCGTCCTGACCCGCCACTGGAACCACCGCGACGCTCACCGCACCCGCGTCACCGAGGACTCCACCCGAGTCGCCTTCGTCCTCGAAACCCTCCACGCCACCCCTGACGGCCACCTCCTCAAGGCTGCAGCGCAGGAGTTGCAGGGGCTGCTTGTCCTTCACGCCGAACAGACCGCCGTGTACTACCTCAGCCCGGCACGGTCCCAGGTCACCGTCTGAGGACCTTCACCGCCTCCCTGGGCCCCCGGTGTCGCGCCGTCCTGGATCGGCGCGGGGCGGCGTGATCGCCCAGACGGTCACGGAGGTCCTTGCCGCGGTCACGGGCAGGCGGGTGACCGAGTGCTACGAGTCCTGTCGGGTGCCGGTGCCGGGGCCGGGCGTGGCCGGCCTGGCCCTGCTCGAAATGGTGGAAACTCTCCAAGGTCGCCTCATCATTACTGTTCCCGACAAGGTCACCGACCGGGTCCGCCCGGTCCGAGACTTGCAGGACGCGGTGAGCACTCCGGTGGTCGCCGCACCCCTGAACATGTCGACCGGCAAGGACAACCCCTCATGACCGAACGCATCGTCAGTTCCCGCTCCCGCGGCTTCCTGTTCCTCGACTCACACCCTGCCGGCTGTACCCGGCTCGTCCAGGACATGTGGCAGGCACTCCCCGAACCGGCGCAGGAGGGTCGTACGGACGCGGACGAGGCGCCCGTCGCGCTTGTGATCGGCTCGTCCGCTGGGTATGGGCTGGCCGCCACCATCGCAGGACTCGCCAGGGCCGGTATCCGGGGCGTCGGCGTGTCCTTTGAGAAGGCGCCCGGTCGCCGAACCGCAACGGCCGGCTGGTACCGGACTGTCGCAACGGCCGAGATGGCCGTGAGGCACGGGCGGGACTTCGTGTTCCTCAACGGCGACGCGTTCTCCGACACCATGAAGGACCAGGTCGCCGACCTCCTCGACGAGCGGTTCGGCGGGAAGCTCGACTACCTCATCTATTCCGTTGCAGCCCCCCGCCGCACCGATCCCGACACCGGTGTCACGTACGCGTCCGTGCTCAAACCGATCGGTGAGGCGTACCGCACCAAGACCCTCGTCTTCGACGGCGATGGGGCACCGGAAGTCACGACAGTCGAGACCGGGCCGGCTGAGGGCGACGATGTCGAGCAGACCGTCGCCGTCATGGGCGGCACGGACTGGGCCCGCTGGATCGACTGCCTTGCCGGGCGCGACCTGTTGGCACAAGGGTTCACCACTGTCGCCCTGTCCTACATCGGCTCGCCGCTGACCGCCGCGATCTACCGGCAGGGCACCATCGGTGCGGCCAAGGACCATCTGGAAGAGACCGCCCGCGACCTGAACGACCGGCTTGTCAAGGAAGTCGACGGCCGAGCCCTGACCTCAGTCAACGGGGCCGCCGTCACTCAGTCCAGCACGGCCATTCCCGGCATCGCGCTCTATGTTGGGCTGCTGCGCGGCGTCCTCGAAGACGCCATGGTCCCGCCGATCGCCCAGCTCACCCAACTCTGGGACCAACTCACCGGCAACGCGCCCCTCGACGTCGACGACGAGGACCGCATCCGCCTCGACACCTGGGAGCTGACCCCTGCCGTCCAGGAGGCCGTCGCCGAACGCTGGAAGACCGCCACCACGGAGAGCATCCCGACCCTCGCCGCCCTCGACTGGTTCACCGTCCAGGTGCAGCAGCTCTACGGCTTCGCCGTGCCCGGCATCGACTACGCCGCGCCCGTTGAGACCGACGTCCCTTGGCCCCAGCGCACCACCTGACACCCAGGAGGAACGCCATGCACCCACCGTCCGACGACACCCTCGTCCGCCGGCAGCAACGCCTCGAAGAAAACTGCTCGGGAATGAGCAAGCAGTGCGCGACAGCCCCGAATCCTTTACTGCCGTTCTGACAGCTCGCGACTGATCGCTCAATGGGCAGCGCCGCTAGCGTCCCTTCCCATGGGTCCTACGAAATTGCCCGCCAACGACTACTACGCCTCCCTGCCCAGGCACATCGCCGGGGCCGGAGCGATCATCCACGACGCAGCAGGCCGCATCCTGGTGGTCAAACCGTCCTACCGTAACGACACCTGGGAGATCCCCGGCGGCGGGCTGGGCGCGGGAGAGGACCCACTGCAAGCAGCCCGGCGCGAGGTCAGGGAAGAGCTGGGTATCGACCTCGCGCCGGGGCGACTGCTGGTCGTCGACTGGGTACCGGAGCAGTTCGATGGCCGTCCGCCACTGGTCAACTACCTTTTCGACGGCGGTCTGATGTCCCAGGACGAGGGTGAGAACCGACTCCACCTGGACTCGGACGAGCTTACCGAATGGCGGCTGGCCACCTCCGCCGAGTGGGACACCCTGTTCGCCCCGCACCTGGCCCGCCGCCTGCACGCCTCCTCGCGCGCCTTGGCCGAGGGCAGCACCGTCTACCTGCAGCACGGCTTCGACCCCACCCGTCCCGAGACCTGACGCACTCGCCACGCTTCCGGCCGGCGCGGGAGGCGGCCGGCTGTGATGGTGAGGCGCGGCTTGGAGGTGACCGACGCAGTGAAGGCCAGTCGTACCGGGGCGCCGGCTCCCAGGTCCGGGTGTCGTTTGAGGGCGTCGGCGCAAGGGAGAGAAGTGGCGGCGGCAACAGCACGCATGCCGAAATCCGCCGGTCCATAGAGCAGCTTGTGGACGTCATGAAGGGCTGCCGGCTGCTGCGAAGCCTCCGGTGCAGCATCCATCGGATCACCGACATGGTGAAGGCCATCGTTGTCGCTCACCACACCTCACCCTCCTGATGTGGGAAGGGCTCACCCTCGGCCCCTTGGCGGGAGCTGGTAGGTGTGTCGACATGCTCGCCTGACTGCAGTAACTCGGCGCGCGCAGCGAACCTCCTGTGGCAAAGCTATTGGCCATACGCGCTCCCGCCGTCCACTCGGCGAAAGACTAAAGAGGTTTTTCCTGTGCGTTTGTACCAAATAGCGCTGTGGGTCACGATTCCTATGGCAGTTCCTCTCGTGGCGGCACCGGCCGGGGTGACGACGGCCGGTGCCGTCGGAGGGACGATGCCAGGAGGCCCTCTGTCGCTTTCCGTGTGGCGGGCCGGAGAAGTTCCGAAGCCGGCTATCGAATCCGCGCGGCCGTTCCCAGCCCTCGGAGCGACGGCAGTGGCATTTCCCCGTGCGGCGCCTCGGCCCGCCATCGTGTCGCGGACCCAATGGCAGGCCGACGAGACCCAGCGCGACCCCCATGCCCACTACGCGGAAGGGGTGGCGGCGGTCTTCATCCATCACACCGACACCCCCAACGGCTACGACTGCGCGGACGTCCCGCGTACCCTGCGCAATCTGTATACGGGCCAGACCCGTGACCAGCGATGGGGAGACCTCGGCTACAACTTCCTCGTCGACAAATGCGGCACCATTTACGAAGGCCGTGCCGGCGGTGCGGACCGCCCCGTCATCGGCTCCCACACCATCGGGTTCAACCAAGGCACTGCGGGGATCGCCGCGATTGGCACCTTCGGAAGAGGGACACCAGTGCCCCCAGCCATGGAACATGCGATCGCGGCCCTTGCCGCCTGGAAACTCAGCCTGCGCGGCATCGACCCCACCAGCAAGGTGCGGCTCACGTCCACGAATGACAAGAGCCGTTATACGAAGGGAACTTCGGCCGAATTCGATGCCATTTCCGGCCACCGCGACGGCTATGCCACTGACTGCCCGGGGGAGGCGCTTTTCGCCCGACTCCCTGCGATCCGTACCATGGCTGCCGGCCTTCAGGGCAGGTCCCCACGAGCATCCTCTGGTGCCGGGCTCCCCCCGGGCTTGCAGAGCCTCCACCGCGGCATCCAGTGACGGTTCATACACGCACCTTCGTTATCCACACGCTCCGCTGACTTGAGCGGGTACTTGGGCAGCCTCGAACTGGCCGCCAGTACCTCGATACCAATGAGGCACCCCTGCTTGTCGAAGTCGAGGTTGGTCATGCCGCCGACTTCCGCCGGATCGCAGGGATACATGCGCGCTGCCTTCGCGCGGCCTTGTGGATCTGTGAAGTACACATACGCAGCATTCATGGCCTTGTCGTAGGTGACTCTGACGTCCGCGATGGTCGGCGCGCTCCCTCGATGAGGTTGAGGTCAGCCGTGCCCACGTCGGGCCCCTCCCAGCCGCGTGCTGAGGTGGCGAGTTGCAAGGCCAGGACGGCCTTCACGATGGCGGTGCCGCAGATGGTGCTGCAAGACGTCGTGCAGGATGAACGCGACGCGTTCGGCCGGGGTCATCGCCTCGAGCACGACGAGGAAGGCCATGTTGACCGACTCGTCGAGGGTGACCCGGTCAGCCGGGTCGACGATGCCGGCGCCCGGCCGCCCGCTGATCCACTCTGTCCGGTCGGGTAGCGGCTCCGGAATCCATTCGCCCACGTAACGCTCACGCCTGGCCCGCGTCGAGCCGAGCAGGTCGAGGCAGATACGGCTGGCGACGGTCGTCAGCCAGGCGCCAGGGGAGTCGATGGCTTCCTGCTGCTGTGGGGACATGGCGTACCAGCGGGCGTAGGTCTCCTGTACGACGTCCTCGGTATCGGCCAGGGAGCCCAGCGGCCGGTACGCGAGGTTGGCCAGCTGACGCCGCTCGCTCATGATCGCGCTCAGGTCCGGACCGGGCCGACCGTGTCCCGGCTCGGATGGGTTGGTCATGGTGTCACCGGCTCCCTTGGATGCTCTGCCTCACCCCTTACGACGAGCCGGCGCGTCGAACTGTGAGGTCGGCACGTCGCCTCACATCTCGCAGGGCTGTCTCGGCGTACCAATCAGACCCGCGCAGGAAGGAAACTGATCATGGAACCCGTGAACGTCGCGATCATCTACTACAGCTCCACCGGCACCGTACATACCTTGGCGCAAGCCGCTGTCGAGGCCGCGGAGAAGGCCGGCGCCAACGTGCGACTGCGCAAGGTTGCCGAAACGGCCCCACCGGAAGCGGTCAGCGCCAGGCCGGAGTGGGCCCAACACCTGAAGGACACCGCCGACGTCGCCGAGGCCGGCCACGACGACCTGGAGTGGGCCGACGCGGTGCTGTTCGGCACCCCCACCCGCTTCGGCAACCCGGCCAGCCAGCTCAGGGCGTTCATCGACACCACCGGTCCCCTGTGGTTCCACGGCAAGCTCGCGGACAAGGTGTACTCGGCCTTCACCGCCTCCAACACCACCCACGGCGGGCAGGAATCCACCCTCCTGGCCCTGGCGAACACTTTTTACCACTGGGGCGGCATCATCGTGCCCCCCGGCTACACCGACCCCATCCAGTTCCAGTCAGGCAACCCCTACGGCACTTCCCACGTGGCCGGCGATGGCCCGCCCGGTGAGGTGGTCCTGCACGCGGCCCGCTACCAGGCCCGCCGCGTCGTCGACACTGCGGCCTCCTTCAGGGCCGGCCGCGCCGCCTGATCCAGCACAGACAGACCCTAACCCTGATGAGGTGCTCCAGCATGCCGATGAAGATCGACTCAGTGATCGCACGACAGCGCGTTGACGACCTGGAAGCGGCCATCCCTGATTCTATGAGCGGTTGACCGGCCAGACGGCCGGCCGCTTCGACTTCGCCGGTGTGCACCTGGCGAGTGCCGGGCCCTTCTTCTGCGGTCCGGACGAGGCAGAGCAGAGGGTCGCCGGAGTGCTGGTGCCGTGACCGGCAATGTTCGCCCCGTGAGGAGCGTCGTCCGGTGCGTGCGGTCGCAAGGCGGCCGGAAGTCCTTGGACGGGGTCTCCCCTGCTCGAACGGAGTTGAGAGCTTGGGGAAGGAGCTACCAGGGCTTTTGGCCAACGCGGCGAGCGGGCGTGCTGGGCGGCGCGACGGGGCAAAGCTTGCCGGGAGGGGCCCTAGGTCACCACGGGGGGACGAGTCGCACGGCGGGTGGGGGACCGGCGCCCGCGGTTACGCACGAGTGTCCGGCGCTTGTCATATCGGCTCCTACCCCGGACTCGAACTCGACCGTCCGTGGGCGCATCAATGGCTCCGGACCAGAAGCTGAGGCCACTCCGGCTCGTCCTTCTGGCTCCGGCGCCGCTGATATCCCAGGTTCTCGGCTATCGCCAAGTCACCGCCACTCGTCTGATACCGAAGCCGGTGGCATCTGGAGCCGATCCGCCCGTTGTGACCACTCACGGTGACGACGAACGCCGGTCGAACGGAGAAGCACGAGATGCGCGGCGGGGCAGGACTCCCGCACTCGGCCACTGCCTGTTCCGCTCCCGCGCGCTCTGGGCCCGGTCCTCGGAGTCCTGAGCAAGGTTGCCTGCCGCTGATCCGGGGTCTTCGACGGAACAGGTCTCGCACCAGCGGCCCGTGCCGTGTGAGAAGGGCTCATCGTTCGAAGGACGAGCGTCCTGCACCGCACCCCCCAACGTTTCACCCTTCGCGGGCTGAGGGCTGTGATGCCCTGCCCGCTGGCGCCTATTTCCGTGTGCCCGGAGTGCCTATGCGGGGGGCCACCGGTGCGCTGGGCTGCCTCGCCACTCCACCCACCGCGGATCGTCAAGAACTTCTTCCGGGTCCGACAGGCCGGCGCCCTCAAGGAACGCCACCAGATCGCGATCGGAGTGGGCCAGCCCAAGGACTTCGTCCCCGCCGGTCCGGTGCACGCTCACTATTCGCCCCCCTGTGGGGGACGGTGTGTCTACGATGATCATCGCACCGCTCATGCAACCAGAATGCCGCTGTTCTTCCCGCGCCGCAGGTCGACGTGGTCGAAGCGCCGCGCGTGCTCCTTGATCAAGTCGATCGCGGTTGCGCTGGATGCAGACGTAGGGGCAGCGCGTGGCGTGGGCCGTGTGTGGCGGATCGCTGGTGTGTTTCCGCGACGTGGCTCAGTCACGCTGGTAGGCGGCGAGGAGGAAGAGCCAGATCTCGCTGACCGTCGGGAAGCAGGCGACCGCGTGCCTCAGCCGCTTGAGCGGGACTTCCCCAGTGACCGCCACGGTCGCCGAGTGCAGGAGTTCGCTGACGCCGGGGCCGACGAAGGTGACCCCGAGCAGGACGTCCCGGTCGAGGTCGACGACCATCCGGGCGTGACCCTGGTAGCCGTCGGCGTAGAGGTTGGCGCCCTGGGCCGCGTTGAAGTCGACATCGACGGTCTTGGCGCGGTAGCCGGCGCGGGCCGCCTGCTCGGCGTTCAGGCCCACGGCGGCCGCTTCGGGGTCGGTGAAGAAGACCTGGGGTACGGCGTGCTGGTCGGCGGTGGTGGCGTGGTCGCCCCAGGGGGCGTCGTCCAGCGGCCGGCCGGCGGCGCGGGCGGCGATGGCGTCGCCCGCGGTCCGGGCCTGGTACTTGCCCTGGTGAGTGAGGAGCGCACGGTGGTTGACGTCACCCAGTGCGTACAGCCATTCGCCGTCGACACCTTCGACCAGGCAGGTGGTGTCCACGTCCGGCCAGGAGCCGGGGGCGAGACCGACCGTGTCGAGGCCGATGTCGTCGGTATGGGGAGCTCGGCCGGTGGCGAACATGACCTCGTCGGCCTCCAGTTCGCTGCCGTCGTCGAGGGTGAGGGTGACCGGTCCCGTGGGGTCCGGGCGGCGCAGGGCGGTCACCTGCACACCGATCCGCACGTCAACGCCCGCCTCGGTGAGACTGCGTTCGAGCAGCTCGCCCACGAAGGGTTCCATGCGGGGCAGCAGGGCGCGGCGGACGAGCAGGGTGACCTGGGAGCCCAGACCCTGCCAGAGGGTGGCCATCTCCACCCCGACTCCGCCGCCGCCGACGACGGCGAGCCGTGCGGGCGCGGTGCTGGAGTCGGTGCCGTGCCGGTTGGTCCAGGGTCGGGCCTGTCCGATGCCCGGGATGTCGGGCAGCACGGGCCGGCTGCCGGTGGCGATGGCCACCGCGTGCTGGGCCGTGAGGGTCTGGCGCGCGCCGTCGTCGCGGGTGACGGTGACGCGGCGGGGACCGTCGATCCGGCCGTGGCCGCGGAACAGGTCGGCGCCGATTGACTTCATCCATCGGGCCTGTCCGCTGTCGTCCCAGTCGGTGACGTAGCGATTGCGGCGGGCGAAGACCCGGTCCGTGTCGAGCCGGCCGGTGACGGCCTGCCGGGCGCCGTCCACGCGGCGGGCGTCGGCGACGGCGATGACCGGCCGCAGCAGCGCCTTGCTGGGCACGCAGGCCCAGTAGGAGCATTCCCCGCCGACGAGTTCCCGTTCCACCACGGTCACGCTGAGGCCGCCCGCGCGGGCGCGGTCGGCGATGTTCTGGCCGACCGGACCGGCGCCGAGCACGATCACGTCATATGTGCCGTTTCCCTGGGGTTCGTGTCCTTTGCTCATGTTTTTTCCTATCACGATCGGGCTGATCGCTCATTCGCCCCTGGGATTGCTTGACGCCGGTCGTCGCCCTGGCCGGCGGACGCGGTTCGGGGCAGGAGCGGTATCAGGGGGAGGAGCTGCCACGATCACGGGCTCAAAAGCCTGGGAAGAGGGTGCGCAGGTCGCTGCCGGTGACTGGGCCGTCCGTGTTCAGTGGGTCCTGGGAACGGTTGCGGCCGTGGATCAGACGCAGGACCGCCTCTGCTGGGCCGGCCGGAGCCAGTGGGGTCAGCGGGCTCCACGGGGTAGATGTGCACCTCGTCGATGTCGAGGAACAGCGTCCGGCTGGTGTCGGTGAGCTCGACCCGGATCCGCTGTGGTGCGAGGCGGGTCCTGGTGCCGGCGTGGCTGAACGGTCCGGCAATGAGGTCGATCCGCTCCCACGGCAGAGCTGTCCCGGCGGTGGGCACTGCCGCAGAAGGATCCAGGACTACGCCGATGTCCCAGGCGCGTACGGACTGCTCCGACAGCCGCTGGAGCGCGTTGGCCGCGATGTCGAGCAGTCCGGCGAGTAGGGGATGCGCACCGCCCTGCGCTGTCCCTCGTCGAGGCAATCGTGCGTTCCGCGATCGCTGCGGAGTCTGCGAGGATGCGGCGGGCTACGGATGCGTACCGCGCGCTGAGGAGCCCTGGCGCGGTCCGGCCGTGACTTGAGGAGCGGCCGGCTCCACCCCGAGACGTCCCGGTTCTGTCCGCCGCAGGCGGTCCACCGGTTAGCGCTGTGCTGTCGCGGTGTGGCGTCACGGCGTCCTGAGCGGGATCGCCGCAGCCGACGTCTGCGCCTCGATCATTCCCAGGCCGACGAGACCCTGTTCGGGCTGATCAGGAGGCAGCCCGAGTGTTGGAGTCCGACGAGCGGGATACGGGCAGACCGCCACTCCTGCTTGCCGTGTGCCGCCACGTAGCCGAGTCATAGTTGGATGGGCAGGTGGCGGGGGCCGCGGAGCATGGCGTTCTGCCGGTAGGGGGGCGGGTCCTGGACCAGGCGTGCCGTGCTCAGGTGGGGGATCAGCGCGCCGAGCGCGGCCTCGGCTTCGATGCGGGCGAGTGGTGCGCCGTAGCACAGGTGGATACCGCTGCCGAAGCCGAAGTGCTGGTTGTCCGGGCGGGTGGGGTCGAACCGGTCGGGCTCGTGGAACCGCTTGGGATCGCGGTTGCCTGAGGCCAGCACCAGTACGACGGACGTGCCTTTGGGGATCGTTGTGCCGGCGACGTCGATGTCGACGCGGGGGATCCTCTCGCGCATGTGGACCGGGGGTTCGTAGCGCAGCAGTTCCTCCACCGCTTGCGGTAGCAGGTCGGGTTCGCGACGCAGCTGGTCCACATGCTCGGGGCGGCGGAGCAGGGTGAGCACCCCGTTGGTGATCAGGTTGACCGTGGTCTCGTGTCCCGCGATCAACAGCAGCACGGCGGTGACCGCGAGTTCCTCGCGGGTGAGCCGCAGGGCCGGATCCGGCTCGTTGACGAAGGCGGAGAGCATGTCGTCGGTCGGGTGGCCACGGCGCTGCTCGGCGAGGTCCACGAGGTATTGGCCCATCTCGATCCGCGCCTGGTTGCCCGCCTGGTTCCGCTCGGGGGATTCCTCGTCCGGCCTCACGTCGGCGGATGTGACCAGCGCGTCGGACCAAGCTCGAAACAGCGGCTCGTCCTCGCGCGGCACGCCGAGCAGGCGGCAGATCACGGTGACGGGCAGCGGGTAGGCGAAATCGTCGACGATGTCGATCTGCCGGCCCGCATGGAAGGCCTCCATCAGTTCCTTGGTGAGCTGGGTGATCTCGCCGCGCATGGCATCGACCCGGCCCGGGCTGTGCGGCGGGCCGAACGGGCGCATGGTCAGGGTGCGCAGCCTGTGGTGCTCGGGGTCGTCGAGCCGCAGGAACGGCGGATTCGCCATCTCCGCGGACGGAGACGAGGCGGTGCGGCAGCGCGGATCGGCACTCAGCCGAGGGTCGTGGAGCAGCGCGGCGATCTCGTGGTAGGTGCCGATCAGACAGCTGCCGTCTGCCTGCCGCACCACGGGACCGGCCTCGCGGAGTTCCGCGTACAGCGGGTAGGGGTTGGGGCGGTTCACGTAGTCAGTGATCCGTGTCAGCAAGGTGTCGGAGTCCATGGTGGCTCCTCGTGGTTGGGCGGGACGCCGGTCAGCCGGTGGGCTGCACCACGGTCAGTCGGCGATCGGGCAGGTGACCGGTGAGCGCCACGATGGGGCCATGGGACAGCCCCTTCGGATCCGGCACGTCGGACGGAATCGGGATGTCGGCCGCGAGCGCACGGTCCGCCGCGCCGGGCGGGGGCGGGAACGGAGCAGCCGTCTCGATCAGGTGCCGGTAGTAGTCGAGCGACTTGGCCATGTCGACGGTGACCGCGGCGGTGACCCGCCCTTGGTAGCCGTAGACCATCGCCAGACGGCGCGCTTCCAGGGAACCTTGGGCGATGACCACTTGGTCGGAGAAGGTCGGCACGCCCACTGACTTGATGTTGAGCCCGAACTGGCTCGACCAGAACGTCGGGAGGGCGAGGTGCGGGCGCCGCAGGGGCCCCGGATTGATCATGTTGTGGGCCGCCACTTCGGCCTGCGCGACGGCGTTGCCCCAGTGCTCCAGGGAGAGCATCTGATACCCGAACAGCGGGTGCGGGAACCGCGAGACGTCACCGGCCACGAAGACGTCGTCGGTGACGATCCCGTACATGCTGAAGGCCCGGCACCCGGCGTCGCAGGCGATCCCGCGTGGGCCCGCTGCCAGCCCGGACTCCGCCAGCCACTCGACATTGCGGACCGCCCCCAACGCCACGACGCACACGTCCGCGTCGACACGGCTGCCGTCGGACAGGTCCGCGCCGGTGAACCGGCCGTTCCCGTCCCCGCGCAGGGCGGTGACCGTCACCCCGCAGCGCAGATCCACGCCGTGGTTGCGCTGCATGACGGCCGCAAGCTTCGACAGCGTCCCGCCGAGCGCGCCCACCAGGGGTGCGGGGCCGCGTTCGGCGACCGTGACGTCCAGTCCTCGTTCCCGGCAGGCCGAAGCGATCTCCGAGCCGGTGAAGCCGCCGCCGATCACCAGCACCCGCCTCGGCCCGGCAGCCAGCCGCTCGGCCAGCCCCCCGGCCTCGTCGCGGGTGCGCAGGGTGAACACCCCGTCCAGGGAGCCCTCCTCCGGGTTGGGCCAGGGCCGCGCCCGGGTTCCGGTGGCGATCAGCAGCCGGTCGAACGGCAGCGACTCGCCGTCGGCCAGCATCACCCGTTTCCCGAGAGGGTCCAGGCCGGTAGCGCGTACGCCCAGCCGCCAGTCGGCGTCCGGATCCCGGCGCATCGGCAGCCCCGTGGTGTCCGCCGACACCTTGCCGAGCAGCACCTGCTTGGACAGCGGTGGCCGGTCGTAGGGCGGATAGGGCTCATCCCCCACCACGGTCAGTGAGCCGGTGAAGCCCTCCTCGCGCAGCGTCTCCGCGGCCCTCAACCCGGCCAGCGACGCGCCGACGATGACGATGCGGCCGTCCCGCAGATCACCGGGCACCGGCGCTCACCTCATCGCCGACGAGGATGGCCTGGACCGGGCACGCCGCCGCGGCCTGGCGCACGCGCTCGGCCTGGTCGTCCGGGACGGCCGGGGCGTACAGCAACCCCTCTTCACCGTGCAGCTCGAACACCTCCGGCGCGAGGAAGACGCACTGCGCATAGCCCTGGCAGTGCGTGAGGTCCACAACGATCTGCATGGCTGGCCACTCCCTGAGTCCGTACCGGTGTCCCCTTCTCTTTCTACGCCGGTGTCACACCAGGCGCTCGTTACGCCGGTGTCGCACCGGCCGTAACCCTGACCACGTTCCTGACGCTCGACGGCTCTCGTGCGAGGGGTCCTTGCACGGGAGCAGACCGTGCGGCGCCCCGCAACTCATCGGTCGCCGGCGAATGCGCCGGGACGCACGCCGATCACGGTCCAGTCCACGGCAGTGGCCGGCACGGCGGCCCGGTCCGCCGCCGGGGACGAGGCCAGGAGGTCGTGGGCGAGGGCGCCGACGGTGCGGGCGGGGGTGTTGGTGGCGAGGATGCGGCCCTCACCGGTGACCAGCACGGCGTCGGCGCCGAGCTGCTTGAGCGGGGGGACGAGCAGCTGCTCGAAGGCGGCGAGAGTGATGTCCGCGCCGACGACGCCAGCGAAGCGGCCGCCGGTGACCAGCGGCCGGGTGAAGGTGAGGACGTAGCGGTTGGCGCAGGTCAGGTCCACGTAGGGGCCGCTGACGGTGCCGTGTCCGACGTCGCGCGGGACGGCGAACCAGGGCATGACGGTGTAGTCGTAGAAGTTGTCGTCGGCGGGATCCAGGGCGAGCCGGAGCCGGTGGAGGGTGTCCTGCCCGGCCCGCTGCCACCACTCCAGGTGCAGCGGGGCGTCGTCGAGGGCGTCGGGCGCGGCGACGACGCCGGCGCCGAGGAAGCGGCTGCCCTGCTCTCGCAGCAACTGCTGGAGGTCGGGTCGCACGAGGGCCAGGTCTGCGGTGGTCGGCCTGCGACCGCGTTCTCCGGCGGCGGTCCAGCAGACGGCGGCCCGGGCCTCCAGCCCGGCGAGTGAGGCGAGGACGGAATCGACGGCCCGCCCGATGCGGGTCGCGCACCGGGCCAGGCCGTCGGCTGCACTGCTGGTCATTGCTGCTCCGTCGGGTGGGGCGTCGGTCGGCGCACCGGGGTCAGTCGGTGAGCTTCAGGTGGGTGCGGATCAGGTGGTGCACGCAGGACACGGTGTGCTCCTCCGCCAGGCTGCGGGCGTGCGAAGCGTCCCCGGCGGCGATGGCGTCCAGGATGGCCTGGTGCTCGTCGGCGGCGGCGCCCGGATCCGGTGCCTGCGCCTCGGCCAGCCACAGCAGCGGTCCGAGTTCGGCCTGCAGCCGGACTTCGAGCTGGGTGAGCCGTACCGACTGCGAGGCGGCGGCGATCTCGATGTGGAAGCGGGCGTCGGCACGCTGGCGTTCGACCGGGGTGGCGGAGACGCGCAGCGCGGTCACCAGTCGGCCGATGCGGACGGCGGCGTCGGTGGGGGCGCGTTCGGCGGCGAAGCGGGCGGCGGCGCCGAAGACAGCGAAGTGCTCGTCGCCGAGGTCCCGCAGCTCCACAGTGCCGATCTCCTTGAGGCGGGCCAGCTGGAGTCCGGCCGCGCCGTCCTTGGGGGAACGGGCGAAGCTGCCGCCGCCCCGTCCGCGCCGCGTCTCGACCAGGTCCTGTTCGCGCAGGATGGCCAGCGCCTCGCGTACGGTGCCGTTGGCGACGCCCAGCTGGACGGCGAGATCGCTTTCGCTGGGGAGCTGCTCGCCGTCCGCGACGATGCCGAGGGTGACCGCCTCGGCGATCCTGCGCACCACGGCGTCAGCCCGCCCGGCATCGGCCAGGGGGGCGAACACCACGTTGCGGGCGGGAAGCCGGCCGTCCACGGTCGCCATGTCCTCCTCGTCCAGGGGAAGTTCAGCGTACCGGCAAACCCTTGTCCTTTGAACTTCAATGTCGTAGGTTTTCGGCCACCGTGACGCGGTCACGGCAATCTGGTGCCATTTCCAAGGAGCGGGCCATGCCGGAGACGACCTCACCCGGAGGATCGGAGCCTTCCCTGGACGCCGACGCGCAGCGTCTGGCGGCCCTGGGGTACGAGTCCGAATTCAAACGGGACATGAGCCTGTGGGCGAACTTCTCCCTCGGCTTCACCTACCTCTCCCCCGTGGTCGGGGTCTACACGCTGTTCGCCTCCTCGCTGGCCGCCGGCGGTCCGCCGATGATCTGGGGCATCGTCATCGCCGGGCTCGGCCAACTGCTGGTCGCCCTGGTCTTCAGCGAGGTGGTCGCCCAGTTCCCGGTCTCCGGCGGCGTGTACCCGTGGGCCCGCCGGCTGTGGGGCCGCAAGTGGGGCTGGATGACTGGCTGGATCTATCTGCTCGCGCTGATGTCCACGATCTCCGCGGTGGCCTACGGCGCCGGTCCCTTCGTGGCGGCGCTCTTCGGCTTCACGTCCTCGACCACCACCACGATCTGGTGTGCGCTGGGGATGCTGGCGCTGGCCACGGTGGTGAACCTCGGCGGGACGAAGCTGGTGTCGATGGTCGCGTTCTTCGCCTTCGCGGCCGAACTGGTGGGCGCGCTGGCGGTCGGCGCGTGGTTGCTGATCACTCACCGGGAGCACGGCCTCGGGGCGATCTTCGACAGCTTCGGTGCGGGCGCCGACGGTTCGTACACCTCCGCGTTCCTGGGCGCGAGCCTGATCGGCGTCTTCCTCTTCTTCGGCTTCGAGGCCTGCGGTGACGTCGCCGAGGAGATCCCGAACCCGGGCCGGCAGATTCCCGTGTCGATGCGGCGCACCATCTACATCGGCGGCGGCGCGGCACTCGGGGTCACCCTCGCCCTCATCATGTCGGTCGCCGACATCGGCGCCGTGATCGCGGGCAAGGACACCGATCCGGTCGGCACCGTACTCAACGAGGCGTTCGGCGCGGCGGGCGCCCGGGTCGTCATCGGCATCGTGCTGATCTCATTCGTGTCGTGCACGCTGAGCCTTCAGGCGGCGGCGAGCCGGCTCGCGTACTCCTTCGCCCGCGACCGGATGATCGTCGGCAGCCGGGCGCTGTCCGTCATGTCGGACCGGTTGCGGGTGCCGCCGTACGCGCTGCTGCTCGCCGCGGTGCTGCCGGCGCTGATCATCGTGGGCTCGGCATACTCGGCCGACGCCCTCACGAAGATCATCTCTTTCTCCACGGTGGGCATCTACCTTTCCTTCCAGATGGTCGTGCTGGCCGCCCTGCGCGCCCGGCTCAAGGGCTGGCGGCCCACCGGCGACTACACGAACGGCCGCTGGGGTCTGCTGGTGAACGCCGGCGCCCTCCTCTACGGCGTGCTGGCGCTGGTCAACATGTGCTGGGGACGCACCCCAGGGGTGGCCTGGTACGACAACTACATCGTGCTGCTGAGCGGCGCGGTGGTGGTCGCGGCCGGCTTGGTGTACCTGTTCGTGGCCCGGCCGCACGAGCGGAGCGACGCCCCGGCGGGCGACGCCCTCCAGGGCGTCGCGGACCGGCCCGGAACGGGACGGTCCACGGAGGCCGGGGCGCCGGCCGGTATCGGCTGATCCCGGCCCCTCAGGACACCGAACGGGCCCCGCGCATCATCGCGCCGGGCCCGTTCGGCGTGCTGGGTGACGTAATGGTCGGCCCGCTCCCCGCGCAGCAGATTGAGCGACCAGCCGTCGACGATGTGAGGCAATGCGACGCAGTGTTCGTCGTCCGCCGTGCGCAACAGGGCCACCCGGAAGAGTAGTCCGCGGGCGAGGTCGAACCGCCTGTTGGTCCGAGTGGCCGGCAGCCCGGCCACATCGCCGGGACTGGACCGGCTCCGTGGCCGTCGCACAGATCGATGAATCGCAGATACCTGGCCGATAGCGGGCAGGGTGCCCTCAGGGCCCCTCATCCTGCGGGTCGATCGGCAGACACACCTGAAAACGAGTGTCGCCCGGCTGCGAGGAGACCCGGATGTCCCCGTGATGTTTGTTGACCACGATGCGGTAGGAGATGTCCAGCCCCAGTCCAGTGCCCTCACCGACCGGTTTGGTGGTGAAGAACGGTTCGAAGATGCGGGGTCTGATGTCAGACGGAATCCCTGTGCCGGTGTCGGCCACCTCCACGAGCAGTCGGGCATCCTCCCGCCACGTCCGAATCGTCAGTGTGCCCCCTGCAGGCATGGCGTCCATGGCGTTGATGATCAGGTTGGTCCATACCTGGTTGAGCTCGGCGCCGAAGGCCGAAATCGGCGGCAATTCGTGGCCGTAGTTCTTGACCACCAGAACATTTGACGGGATCTTCGCCCGCAGCATTGTCAGGGTGGCATCGAGCAACGTGTGCACATCCACGGTCTGTTGCGGCGCCCGGTCCAGCTGTGCGTACTGCTTTGCCGCGCCGACCAGGCCCGAGATGCGGGTCACGGCATCATCGATCTCGCCCATCAGGAGTTCCGCATCGATGGTGTACGCCAGCCACCGTACCGTGGAGCCCAGATTGTCCTCGCCGATGGTGTCGGCCACCGAGGTCAGCCACGGCACGCTGATGTCCGCGGCGACCAGAGTCGGTGCCAGATCCCACGCCTCGGTGACCCCGTGCTCCTCGAGCCAGTCGCCGACGGCGTCCTCCGCATCCGCAGCAGCCAGCGCGGGCAGACCGGAAGCCGTGGCTGCCTGTTGAACCGCATCGTCCTGCAGCTCCACGAGGCGATGCAGCTCGGTTCCGTCCAGCCGGCCGTCAGCGATCATGGCGAGCTTGTGGCGCATACCGGCCACTCGCTCCCGCAGAGCCGCAGTGGCCCGCACAGCGGCTGCCGCAGGATTGTTCAGCTCATGAGTCAGGCCTGCCGACAGCGACGCCAGGGCCAGCAGCCGCTCGCGCTCATTGACGATGGCATTGGCCGCACGTGTACCGAAGAACAAGCCCTCCAGCAGGTGCAGTGCCATCGGAAACCACGTGCGTACCGCGTACGCGAAATCGTCGGCGGGCAACACGAAGAACTCGGTGTCAGTGACAGCCCGCAGGGTGTGGGGGTACCGCTGCTCAATGCGGTCCCCGATGTACGAGCGAGTTGCCCCGCTGTACACACCGCGCTGATCGGTGCGGGTGACCTCCACATCGTCGCCGTGCAGTACCCGGCTGAGCGCGATCACTCCGCTGAGCAGCACGAAGAAACACGTGGCCGACTCGCCCTCCTTGTACACCACGCTTCCGGCGAGCCGTTGTTCTGCACGTCCGCGTTCTGCCAGCCAGCCGAGTTGCTCCTCGCTGAGCTCCTCGAACAGGAAAAGAGTCCGCAACTGCTCAGGTGACAGATGTGCTGACGTGGTCACTGCGCCTCCAGATAGCGGTGCGCCAGCGTGACGGCCATGGCTCCCTCGCCGACGGCCGACGCGACACGTTTGACCGAGGAGGAACGCACATCCCCTGCTGCGAAGACACCGGGCACGCTCGACTCCAGGTGGTACGGATCTCTCGGCAACCGCCACCCGGGCGGACGCTTCCCTCCGGCCACCAGGTCGGGGCCCGTCACCACGAATCCGCGCTCATCGCGGGTGACCACCCCCGCCAACCACTCTGTATGCGGCTCGGCCCCGATGAAGATGAACAGCCACGACGCGGCAATGGTGCGCACGGCGCCGGACCGGCTCTCGCGGAGGGTCAGCCGCTGCAGGTGCCCTTCGCCCTCGCCGCCGAGCACCTCGGTCCACGGGTGGATCTCGATGTTGGCGATGCCGTTGATCTGGTCGACCAGATAGCTGGACATCGAACGGGCCAGATCGCCTTGGCGGATGAGGACGTGAACACGCCGTGCGTAGCGTGAGAAGTACACCGCTGCCTGCCCCGCGGAGTTGGCACCGCCGACGATGTATACATCGTCCCCGGAGCAGCTGGGCGCCTCGGTGACCGCAGACCCGTAGAAGACACCCGCCCCGGTGAGCTCCTGCAGCCCGGTGGCGGCCAGCCGCCGATAGGACACCCCGGTGGCCAGGACCACCGTGTGTGCGGCAATCGAGCTCTCCGCCCCCAGATGCAGCACCCGGCCCGATCCCGCCACCTCCAGCGCGACAGCCCGCTGCGCGCTGAGGATCTCCGCCCCGAACTTCAGCGCCTGGCGGCGCGCTCGCTCGGTCAGCTGGGAACCGGAGACGCCGTCGGGGAATCCGAGGTAGTTCTCGATACGGCTGCTCTGTCCGGCCTGCCCGCCGGTCGCCTGCTGTTCCACCAGGACCGTACGCAGTCCCTCCGAAGCGCCGTAGACGGCAGCTCCCAGACCGGCAGGCCCCCCACCGACCACCACCAGGTCGTAGAAGTCCGAGGCCGGAACGGTGCTGAGTCCGACCTGCGCGGCGAGCTCCCGCTCGGTGGGGGAGACCAGAGGCTTTCCGTCCGGGGTGATGACCAGCGGTACGTCGGCCGCGGACACCCCTGCGGCAGCCAGCAGGCGCTGCCCCTCCGGCTCGTCGGACAACAGCCAGCGATAGGGCACGAGATTACGGGTGAGGAAGTCACGGACCGCGAAGGAGGGCGCGGACCAACGGTGCCCGACCACACGGGTCTCCGTGTCTCCCGGATCAGGTGTGTCGTTCCACAGGTCCAGCAGTGTGTCGATCACCGGATAGAGGTGCTGTTCCGGCGGGCTCCAGGGCTTGAGGAGATAGTGGTCGAGATCCACGACGTTGATTGCGTCGATGGCCGCTTCCGTGTCCGAGTAGGCGGTCAGCAACACGCGACGTGCGAGCGGGAAGAGATCCATGGCCTCCTCGAGGAACTCGATGCCATTCATCTGGGGCATGCGGTAGTCGGCGAGCATGAGCGCGAGCTGATCGCCGCGGAGCTTGAGCTCACGCAGTGCTTCAAGGGCATCGCGGCCGGAGAGCGCGCGCACGATTCGGTAGCGGTCGCCGTACTGTCGCCGGATGTCGCGGGCGACCGCCCGGGAGACTGCCGGGTCGTCGTCGACAGTCAGGATCGTCGGGTTCGCCATGACTCCATCATTCCCGCAAAGACCGGGAAATGGGTCATGCCCTGTTCGATCTCGCGCTCGGACGATTCGACCAGGCCGTCGGTGTGCAGCACCAGGAGGCTTCCCCGGGGCATCGTCAGCTCTACCGTCTCGAACGGGGGCTCTGCCGCGCCCAGGGGTGGATCCGCAACTCATCCGCTCCTTCGCCCAGGCGGCCACCGCTGTGAGGAATTCCCACTGCTTCCTCGTGGGTTCTCCCGAGGCACGTGCCACGACGGTGAGGGCGCCGACCGGGCGCTGCTCCCTGCCGAAAACCGGTACGGCCGCAAGGCCCGTCCCGGGCCAGTCACTGGCCGACGCGGGCGGGGTGGTGCCCTGGGGGGTCGTGGAGCATCCATACGCCGGTCCCCTGGCGCACGGCGCATGCCGGCGCCGCGGTGTCCTCCTGGTCGATGATCTCCCACGGCCGGACGAGGCCCGGAGGCAGTCCGGCCACCGACACCAGACGTAGCGCCGACATGGGACCACGCAGGTGCACCGTCCCGCCCAGGCCGTCCAGCTCGGCGACGGCGTGCTGAAGGGCGAGCCGCAGCACCTCGCCCTCTGTGACGCCCCGTTCCGCACTGTTAAGCAGGGCCAACCGGATATTCATGATTTAACTGTATATTTCAGGCACAATCTCGGTCAGAAGTCGAGGCTGCCGAGCCGGTTTACACGGCGAAGGGTGCGGCGCCCGCCTGGTTACCGACCCGCTGCGCACCACCGGGCCCGGCGCCGTCACTCTCGACCACTTCGCGAACCTTGCCGGCCTGGAACGCCGGAGGACCGCGCTCGTCGGCGTGATCGCACCAGAGGACGCGATGGCGGGCGACTCTCTGCCGGAGCTCAACGTGACCCGCCCGGTGCAGTCCGGGCCGCCGAGGAGGTGGGGAACGGTCCGTGTGGACGCCGGTGCACTCCGACGCACCTCAGCCGCCGGCCTCCGACAGCTATGGCGACTTCCTGCGCCACTCGCAGGAGGCCGGGCGAATAGCGGAGAAGCGGTACCGGCCCGCCCGTGCGACGGATTGTAGGTGGGTGCCTCTCCTTGCAGTGGGGAACGCCACGGCGGTGCCCGATCGCCAAGGGATTCGCCGACGAGTCGGCCGCACGGGGGCTGAACCACGTCGCTCACCGCAACGGGGCTCGCGTTCCGGTGCGGGCTCGGGCGGCTTCGCTGACGCGCGCGAAGAGCAGCGTGGCGCACAACGCGGGCGTATCTGTTGGTCGATTTCCCGCACCTCGGTCGACCGCGGCTTGTCCTGGGTTGAGGCTGCGACTCACCGCAGGATTCACGGTGCGACTCACCGCGCCGCCGGGTGCGATTCACGGCGCGGCTCGCGCGCGGTGTCGGCGTACCGCGTCGCGATTGGCGCAGCGCTGGGAGCAGTAACGCTGCCGCCCGGTGCGGGAGGTGTCGGCGAAGATCGTGGTGCACTCGGTCACGGCGCACCGCTGGAGCCGGTGCATCCCTCGCCCTGCCAGGTGCAGCGCGGTACCAACGGAGATCAGTGAGAACAGGAGGGCGCCGAGCGGCTGCCGGTCGTCGCGGTAGTGCAGGTGCCAGCCGTCGTCGGCGTGATCGGTCAGCCGCGGGTGGGTGCAGGCCGCCGCCAGCATCCGGTTGACCAGCTCGGCGCGCTCACGCTCGTCGGTGGCGTCGACGACCTTTTCCCACGCCCTCAGCGCGGCCTGGGTACGGTCCAGGTCCCGCGCCGTGACCGGGTGCTCCAGCATAAGCCCGGCAGCGCGGCAGCGGTCCGCGAGTTCCTCGGCGTTTGCCGGGCGTCGGTTGGCGAGATCCGCAGCCAGGTTCACGGCATCCTCGCCGTAAGGGTTGAGATGCATAAGCTCATTACATCATTCTGGCCGGCATGAGACACCGCACAGGACAGCACACCGAAGTACGGCAGGGAGGGGAGAACGACGTCCCCGAGCTCGTACGTCTGCGGACGTTGCTGTTCGAGACCCTTGGCGGCGACTTCTTCAACCCGTCTTCAGCAGACGACGACTGGCGGGACGCACTTGCTGCGGTGCTGAAGGAACAGCTGACAGCGGACGCCGTACGGATCCTCGTCGTGGACGGCGGCGACGGCCTCGCCGCCTGTGGCATCGGCACTATTGAGCAACGGCTGCCCGGCCCGCACCTGCGCAATGGTCGGATCGGACACGTGATCGGCGTGGTCACCGATCCGACGTATCGACGGCGCGGCCACAGCCGCGCGATCATGCGGGGCTTGCTCGACTGGTTCCGGGAACGTGAGGTCGCCCGAGTGGACCTGTACGCCTCTTCCGACGGTGAACCGCTCTACCGTGCACTGGGTTTCGTCGACCACCCCGACCCCTCACTGTGCTGGCGTCCGTGACAGGCGACCCGCCACGTGAGCGACGAGCCGCGTTCTCCTCGGCCGCAGTCAAGGCGCATCTTCATGCTCGGGCGGACTCATGAGCAGTGCTCCTGATCCTCACTGACAAGCGCTGCTGCTCGTGCAGAACAGCGGGGCGATGGGCATCGACCTTCAACGTGCCCTGAACGTGAGCACGGCTCAGCCGGTCTCCTGCTCTCGGCGGCCCAGTCGGTTCCGTGGATCGGGTTGCCGGTGGCCGGGGAACTTCTGGACCGTCACAGCGAGTGCTCGGTCGTCAGGATGGGCACCTGCGTGGTCGCAGCGGGCCTGAGCGTGGGAAGCGTGGCGCCGGGACATGTGTCCCTGCTCCATGTCCTGCTGATCGTCGGCGCGCGATACGGCACCGCTCAGCCCCGGGGAGGCGGCCTGGAGCGCCACGGCAGATCGAGGCGCTACGCCTCCGTCCTTGTGGAGGCCGTTGCTGCGGCCGGCCGGCACTCCGCGCGGGCGGCCTGTGCGGCAGGTCCTCCACCCCGTCGGACTCATCCGGCGCTGCTCCGGCAGGCTTTGGACAACCACGAATCCTGGAACACCCGTTGAAGCGCAGAACCTTCCGAACGGGCTCTCTTCGGATACTTGGTCGTGGACAGCCCTCATGAGAAACCTCGGGGGAAGAACCCGCGAAGGTCGTCGCACAGAGACTCGGTCGTGTTCGATGCGCCAGCGCATTTCTGCGAGCTGGACCAGATCCGGGCAGTGGGTGGTCGGGCGCTTTCCTGGGAGGTGTGGGACGCCGTGGGATACCAGATCTTGCCATGGGCTTGGGCGCCCTGTTTCCGGGCTCGTCCGACGTAAGTATCGGTGGGGGTGGTGGGTGATGGTTGTTCAGGGTGGTGGTGGGGGTGTGGTGGGTGGGGGTGGGGTGCTGCCGGGTGGGTGAGGGGGTGGGGGTATG
>NZ_JBICXB010000052.1:0-38007 GCF_043200055.1 Streptomyces sp. NPDC048496
CCCCTCCCTATCGGCGGGGCCCCACCCCCCCGCCCGGCCCGCGGGGGGCGTTTTGGCCCTTACCCCAACCACCGGTGTTGGCCGCTGTGCGGCGGGGGGCCCCCGGGGCCCCCCCGCTCCTCACTGTCCGTGTTCAGTCGGCGGCAATGGCGCGGAGCACGTCCAGGCGCGCCGCACGCCGAGCCGGTCGCCAGCCGGCCAGCGCCCCGGCGGTGATCCCCACCAGGGCGACCACCAGCAGCCGTGCGGGCGGCAGCGCGAAGGCGAACGGGGTGTCGCCCGCGCCTTCGGACGCCTTCACGAGCACCCAGCCGAGGAAGCCGCCGAGCAGCAGACCGCCTGCTGTTCCGAACGCGGCGACCAGGACGGATTCCCAGCGGACCATGGTCCGCAGCTGACTCCTGGTCTGTCCGACGGCCCGCAACAGGCCCAGTTCCCTGGTGCGTTCATGGATGGCCAGGGTGAGGGCGTTGGCGATGCCGAGCAGGGCGATCAGTACGGCAAGTGCCAGCAGCGCGTAGACCAGCGTGAGCATCATGTCGATGGGGCCGGCCGAGGACTGCGCGTACTCGCCGCGGGTCTGTACGTCCGGACTGCCGTACGCCGCGGCGGTCTTCTGGACTGCCGCCTTTCCGTCGGCGGTCGACACCCCGTCCTTGAACGACACGGCGATGAGCGTGTCGGAGTCCTGTGCGCGGTGCGGCGCCCAGGCCTGCCGGGTGATGACGTAGGTACCCGCCAGTTCCGACCGGTCGTAGACCGCGCGGACCGTGAAGGTCTGCTGCTTGCCGTCGGTGAAGGTGAGCCGGGCGGTGGAGCCGGTGTGCAGACCGCGCTCGGCTGCCTCCGCTTCGGACACGGCGATGCCGTTCGGGCCCAGTGCGTTCATGGATCCGCGGACCGGACCGAGGTCGAAGACCCTGGCGAGCGCGGCCGGGTCGGTGACGGTCAGGGCGCGCCCCGCACCGTTGACCTCCGCAACGCCCTTGCCGAGGCCGACCGCGGTGGACACGTCGGGCAGCCGGCCGACGGCGGGCGCGAGTGCGGGGCTGAGACCGCTGCCACCGGCGCCGAACGCGGGTGCGCTGATGGCGACATCACCGGCGAAGGAACGGTCCACGGTCTGGTTCATGGTGGCCTTGAGCGAGGCGCCGAAGACGGTGAAGAGCGAGACGACCGCGACGCCGATCATCAGCGCGGTCGCGGTGGCGGCGGTCCGCTTGGGGCTGCGCAGCGCGTTGCGCCTGGCCAGTGCGCCGGTGACACCGCGCAGCCGGCCGAGTGGAGCGCCGAGGATCCGTACGGCGTACGTGGAGGCGGCCGGGCCGAGCACCACGAAGGCGGCAAGCGCCAGGACCGCCCCGGCGGCCGACGGCCAGACCGACGGATGGGCGAGGACGCCGGTCAGGATGGCACCGACCGCCGCGAGCAGCAGCATGACACCGGTGACGGCGCGAGTCCCGGAGGCCGCCGAGTTGTCGACAGCGGTCTCGCGCAGGACCGCGAGCGGTGCGGTGCGTCCCGCGCGGACGGCGGGCAGGAGGGCCGAGCCGAGACAGACGAGTACGCCGACGGCGAGCGGGAGCAGCAGCGAGATCCCGCTGATCACCAGCGCGCCGTCGGGGAACGGGAAGCCGACGGCGGGGAAGAGCGCCTGCAGTCCGGCGGCGGTCCCGATGCCCCCGGCCAGCCCGGCGGCGGAGGCGAGCACGCCGACCGCGGTTGCCTCGACGAGGGTCGAGCCGAGGATCTGACGGCGGGACGCGCCGAGGGCGCGCAGCAGGGCGTTCTCCCGGGTGCGCTGCGCGACGACGATCGCGAACGTGTTGTGGATGGAGAAGGTGGCGACCAGCAGGACTATCCCGGAGAACACCAGCAGCAGCGTGGTGAACAGGCTGAGGAACGCACCGGAGATCATGCTCTGGTTCTCGGCGGCGGAGGCCTGTCCGGTGATGGCCTGCGTGTCGGCGGGCAGCACGGGAGTCAGCGCGTCCACGAGTTCCTGCTGGCTGGTGCCGGGGCCGGCGCGCACCTGGATACTCGACGCCTCGCCGGGCTTCGGGGTCAGGTATTTCTCGGCGTCGGCCTGCGTCATCCCGGTGAAGGTGACCTGGCCCATGCCGTCCTCACCGCCGAAGGTGGCCAGGCCGACGACGGTGACACGCACGGGGTCGGGAGTGCGCAGTACGGTCGTGTCGCCGATCTTCAGCCCTCCCCTGGCGGCGGTACCGCGGTTGATGACAACCTCGCCGGACCGGGACGGGGCGCGCCCCTCGGCGAGCTTGTAAGGGTTGAGCTCCGGGTCCTGGATCCAGTTGCCGGCGACGGTGGGCGGGCCCTGGCCTCCGATGGGCTTGCCGTCGGCGCCGATCAGCTGCCCGGCGCCCTGGATGTCGGGAGCCGCGGCGGCGACGCCCGGCGTCTGTTCGATCGTCTTCAGGAGGGTGGTGCTCACCGGCTGCCGGGTGCCCTGCCCTTCACCGGGCACGGTCACCACATTCGCACTGCGGACGACCGCGTCCGTACCGGCGGCGGCGTTCGCGAACATCGTGCCGAAGCCGGCGCGCAGGGTGTCACCCATGACGAGCGTGCCCGCGAGGAAGGCGACGCCGAGCAGAACGGCGGTGAACGTGCCTGCGAAACGACGCTTGTGGGCGCGGAGCGAGGCGGCACCGAGGCGCACGGAGGCGCGGGCGCCGGTCATGGCATCACCGCCGTTGCGCCCGGCGACGGGTCGAAGGCCTTGAGCCGGTCGAGCACGCGCTCCGCGGTGGGATCGGGCATGCGGTCGACGAGGCGCCCGTCGGCGAGAAAGACGACCTCGTCCGCGTGGGCTGCGGCGACCGGGTCATGGGTGACCATGACGACCGTACGGGAGGTCCGGCGAACGGTGCGGCCGAGGAGCCGCAGCACCTCCTGTCCGGCCCGGGAGTCGAGGTTGCCCGTCGGTTCGTCGGCGAAGACGACGTCGGGGTTGCCCGCGAAGGCGCGGGCCACGGCGACCCGCTGCTGCTGGCCGCCGGAGAGTTCGCTGGGCCGGTGGTGCAGCCGGTCCCGCAATCCCACGGTGTCGATGAGCGCGTCGATCCACTCGCGGTCGCCGCGCTCCCCCGCGAGGTCGATGGGGAGGGTGATGTTCTCGGCGACGGTGAGGGTCGGGATGAGGTTGAAGGCCTGGAAGACGAAGCCGATGCGCTGTCGGCGCAGCAGGGTGAGCCTGCGGTCGTCGAGCGCGCTGAGGTCCGTGTCGCCGATGAGGGCGGAACCGGAGGTGAGCGTGTCGAGTCCGGCAGCACAGTGCATCAGGGTGGATTTTCCGGAGCCGGAGGGCCCCATGATCGCGGTGAAGCGGCCGGCCGGGAAGTCGACGCTCACCCTGTCCAGGGCCCTGACCTGGGTGTCGCCCGTGCCGTAGACCTTCACGGCGTCGACGACGCGGGCGGCGGTGGCGGCCCCGGTGCGGATGGTCGTGGTCATGCCGCACCTCGCCGGCCGGTGGGGCCGAACTGCTCGTCCAGGACGGAGAGCCGGCGCCAGTACTCGTCCTCGTCGATCTCGCCCGCGGCGAAGCGGCGGCCGAGCAGAGTGATGGGCGACTGTTCGCCGAGGGCGGCGGGGCCGCTGTGCGCGGCGCGGGGGCCCCAGGGGCCGTGTCGGCCGCCTCGCCACACGGTACGGCGCAGCACGGTGACAACGGTGACGGCGATTGCTGCCCAGACCAGTGGGAAGAGGAAAATCCACGGCCCGGGTCCACCGGAGTAGGCCAGGGTGTTCATCTCGGTCGGCTCCCTCGGTTCGGAGTTCTCGGTCGGCGTTCTTCCGACGCATCCGAGCCTGGCCCCGGGAAGGGGTCCGAGTCGTCGTACGGCCAGCGGCAGTGCACGTACCCCCGCGGGAGTACGTGGCGGTCCGGCGGCTGCTCCCGGCCCGCGCGCTCGACCACCCAGCGCACCTTGCCCAGCCCGGAACCGTGGGCGACACCGCGTCGGGCGATCAGGGGCTTGATGCCGCGCTTCCACAGCAGCCGGCGGTACTTGTCAAAGTCGTAGCCCCGGTCCGCATACAGGCGCCGGGGCCTGCGGCGGGGGCGTCCCCGCAGACCCCGAATCGGCGGGACGGCGTCCAGCAGCGGCAGGAGCTGGGTGACGTCGTGCCGGTTGCCGCCGGTGAGGGTGACGGCGAGCGGGGTTCCGTGCCGGTCGACGATCAGGTGGTGCTTGGAGCCGGGGCGGGCACGGTCGACGGGCGAGGGGCCGACATGGTCCCCCCTTGAGGGCCCGGACGTGCGATCCGTCCGCGGAGCAGTCGTCCAGGTCCAGCAGGCCGGCGCGGCGCAGTTCGGCCAGCAGGGCAGCGTGCAGGCGCGGCCAGACGCCGGCCTCGGTCCAGTCCCGCAGCCGACGCCAGGCCGTCACCCCGGAGCAGCCCACCGTCTCCGCGGGGACATCACGCCACGCGACACCGGTCCGCAGCACGTACAGGACGTCGGCGAGTGCCACTCGGTCGGGAACACGCAGCCGCCCAGGGTGGCGACGGCCCCGTTCCGGAGGGGGCGGCAGCAACGGGGCCACCCGCCCCCCACAGGTCATCAGGAACAAGATCAGCACGCACCCGGACACCCTGCCGACCAAGATCGCCGAGCACAAGACCCGCAGCTCAACTCATTCTGAAACGATCAGTAAGACAGCGCGCTGTCGGGCACGTTCTTCTCCGATTTCAGGCTGCCCCGGCCGCATCTGCTGCTGGACGGTGCGACAGGGCCGTGGGGACGCGGCGCCGCTGACGGCAGAGCTGGCCTGGGCGGACTCATCGGCGGCTGCGCCGGCGCCCGCCTCCAGCCCCACCTCCCCGAAACCCTCCTGCGTCTTCTCCTCGGCACCCTCGCCATCGTGCTCGGCGCGCTGTACGGAGCCGAGGCTGTCCGAGCCGTCGACTAGCGCGGTAGGCACCCGCGATGGAGCCGTGCCAGGCGGGTGGCCCGCACGCGCCATCCCCGGCCTCGGCATGGAGTGCCGGCCGCCGGGCCATGGCAGGGCTCGGCGGCCGGCGCAACAGGTCCGGTCAGCGGGACCGTACGGCCTCGACGAGCTGGTCGATGTCGTCCGTGGTGACGTCCAGGCCGAAGCCGGTGAACTTGGCCAGGGGTACGTCGCGGGCGGCCTGGAGGAGGTTCGGGTCCATCGCGGCGAGTTCGTCGGGCGAGGGGGCCTTTGCCCGGGCGAGTGCCGCGAGCAGGAGTGGGCCGCCGACGGGGTGGTCGAGCCATTCGCCGAAGGTGGACATCGTCCCCAGGGCGGCGACGGGCGCGGTACCCGTGCAGTGGAGGACGGTCCGCAGGCGGATGTCGTGGGAGGAAGCGCCGATCTCGACGGTGAACGGGCCGGGGTCGTTCGCCCAGCCGCCCAGGGAGGTGGACCACCATGCCAGGTCCCGTTCGGTGAGCTCGAAGCGGACGCGCGCCGAGGCGCCCGGCTCCAGGCCGGCCTTGGTGAAGCCGCGCAGTTCGTGGCGCGGGCGGGTCGGGTGCGGCTCGTCGAAGGCGACGTACAGCTGGACCACCTCGTGGGCGAAACGGCTTCCGGTGTTGGTGACGGTGGCCTCGACGGTCCAGCGGCCGTCGTCGGTCGCGGTGGCTGTCAGGTCGTCGTAGACGAAGGTGGTGTAGGTCAGGCCGTGGCCGAAGGGGTATGCGACCGGGACGTCGAGGGTGTCGTAGTGGCGGTAGCCGACGTAGCGGCCCTCGCCGTACACGACGTGCCCGTCCCGGCCGGGGAAGTGCAGGTGGGACGGGACGTCGGCCAGCCGGTGGGGGAGCGTCTCGGTGAGCCGCCCCGACGGGCTCTCGAAGCCGAGGATCAGGTCGGCGAGGGCCGTGCCGCCGGCTTGACCGGGCAGCCACGCCTCCAGGACCGCGTCCACGTCGTCCTGCCACTCGGACACGGAGACCGCGCCGCCGTTGGCGAGGACGACCGCGACCCGGGGGCAGACCCGCGCCACCTCGCGCAGCAGCGCGATCTGCTCGGCGGGCAGGCTGATGTCCGTACGGTCGTACCCCTCGGACTCGGCGGCGTCGGGAAGCCCGAGGAAGACGAGGGCGACGTCGGCCGCACCGGCAAGGGAGACGGCCTGCGTGAACAGGTGCGGGGCGGGGGTGCCGTCCAGGGTGAAGCCAGGTGCGAACGTGAGGGTGGTGGCGTCGCCGACCGCTCCGGTCAGGGCGTCCAGGGCGTTGCTCAGCCGGGTGGGTACCACGTGCGAGCTGCCGTTGCCCTGGTAGCGCGGGGTCCGGGCGAACTCGCCGATGACCGTGACGGTCTGCGTCGCCGCCGGGTCCAGGGGCAGCAGACCGCGCTCGTTCTTGAGCAGCACGGCCGAGGAACGGGCGGCCTCGCGGGCCAGCTCGTGGTGGGCGTCGACGTCCCAGTCGTCGAAGCGCCGAGCGCCGTCGACCCGGTCACGCAGCCGCAGCAGCCGGTCGGCCGCCGTGCTCACGGCGGACGCGTCGAGGCGCCCCTCCTCGACGGCCGTCACGACCTCCTGGTCCGTGCCGGTGGGCGGCATCTCCAGGTCCAGCCCGGCGGCGAGGGCGGCCACCCGGTCGGCGACCGCACCCCAGTCGGACATCACCAGCCCGTCGAATCCCCACTCCTCGCGCAGGACCTGGGTGAGCAGCCAGTCGTTCTGGCTTGCGTACACGCCGTTGACCTTGTTGTACGCGCACATCACCGTGTACGGGCGCGCGTGGCGGACGATGTGTTCGAAGGCGGGCAGATAGATCTCCCTCAGGGTCCGCTCGTCGACGTCGGCGCTCACGCGCATCCGGTCGGTCTCCTGGTTGTTGACGGCGAAGTGCTTGACGCACGCGCCGACCCCGAGGGACTGGATCCCCTCGACGACGGCCGCGCCCATGACGCCGGTGATGTGGGGGTCCTCCGAGAAGTACTCGAAGTTCCGCCCGCACAGCGGACTGCGCTTGATGTTGACCCCGGGGCCGAGGACGACGTCGACACCGAACGCCGACGCCTCGCGGGCCAGGGCCGCGCCGACGCGGTGCGCGAGTTCCGGGTCCCAGGAGGAGCCGAGGGTGACGGCGGGCGGGAAACAGGTCGCGGGGAGGCTCTCGGGGGCCAGGACCGCATCCTCGGCGCCGTCCGCGGGTCGCCGCATGCCGTGGGGGCCGTCGGAGAGGGTCAGCGCGCGGACCACGTCCCGTACGGGCTGCGTGGTCCATCGGGTGGCGCCGGAGGTGAGGGAGGCCTGTTCGGCCAGGGAGAGGCCGGCTGCCGAGGGGCTGTGAGACGTGTTCATGAAGGGTTCCAGGGGTCGGGACGGACGCAGACGCGGAGACGGGGAGACCGGGAGACGGGGGGAGGCGACCGGAGTCCGCCCGAGCGGGGCGGTGTACGGGCGGACCCCGGAGTTCAGGAGGCCACGAGGCTCAGGAGGAAGCCGTCGGCAGGACGCGGGTGCGGCCGATCGCGCCGAGCCAGGCCGCGGACGGCTTGGGGGTGCGTACGAAGGTCTTCCGGTCGACGGCGATCAGGCCGAACGTGGGCCGGTAGCTGCCCCATTCGTAGTTGTCGAGCGCGCTCCAGTGGAAGTACCCCTGTACGTCCACCCCCTCGGCCATGGCCTCGGCGAGGTCGGCGAGCGCGCCGGTGGTGTAGGCGATCCGGCGGTCGTCGTCGGCCGTCGCGATGCCGTTCTCGGTGACGATCAGCGGGGTTCCCGGCACGGTGGCGGCGGTGTGCCGCAGGGCGGCGCCAAGCGCCTGTGGGTCGTACTCCCAGCCGGTGAGGGTGCGTTCGGCGTCCTGCGGAATCGGGAGCGGGCCGGACGGTCCGATGCGGGTGCGGGTGTAGGCCTGGAGGCCGAGCCAGTCGTCGCCGCGCGCCGCTTCCAGGAAGACGGATACGCGGGGGTGCAGGTAGGCGGCGGCCTGCTCCTCGCAGCCGGGCTCCGGTCGACAGGCCTGGTTGGCCACGGACCAGCCGGTACGGACGTGCGGCGCATACGACTTGACGGTGTCGACCGCCCTGCGGTGGGCGCGGACGAGGCCCTCGGTCGCGGCCTCGTCCGGCAGCGGCAGGCTGGTGGCCGGAAGTGATCCGCCGGCCGTCAGGGTGCGCAGGGCGGCCGCCATGACGGCGACCATGTTCGGCTCGTTGATGGTGCAGATGTGGTCGACGCCCTCGCCGTAGACAGGAGCCGCGGCCTCCACGTACCGGGCGAACAGGTCGCCGGAGTCCGGCGCGGCCCAGCCCCCGCGCTCGGTGAACCAGAGGGGTGCGGTGAAGTGGTGCAGGGTGACCATGGGGCGCAGGCCGCGCTCGCGTGCCCCCTCGACCATGCGCCGGTAGTGGGCGACGGCCTCGGAGGAGAACCTGCCTGGCGAGGGCTCGATCCGTGCCCATTCGATGCTGAAGCGGTAGTCGGTGAAGCCGAGTCCGGCGAGCAGGTCCATGTCCTCGGGCCAGCGGTGGAAGCTGTCGCAGGCGTCCCCGCTCGGCTCCTCGATGCGATCGGTCAGACCGGCCTGCTCGAAGGCCCACCAGTCGCTCCCGGTGTTGCTGCCTTCGATCTGGTGGGCGGAGGTGGACGCGCCCCACAGGAAGCCTTCGGGGAGGGTGAAAAAGTCGTCCATGTGTCTGTTCTTCTTTCCGGGCCCCGGGATCACGGGACCCTGCGGATCGGGATGATGCACAGGCCGCCCGCGGTGGCGATGGCGGCGGCGAGGAGGAAGAGACCGGGATAGCCGAGGAGGGGCACGACGGCTGCGGCGATGACTGGTGCGAGCACCTGCGGAAGGGTGTTGGCGATGTTGAGGATGCCGAGGTCCTTTGCCCGGTGCTCCTGATCGGGCAGCACCTCGGCCATGACGACCTGGTCGACCGCGACGAAGCTGCCGTAGCCGAGCGCCCCGACGACCGCGAAGGTGAAGAACGCCCATAGGGAGGGGCTGAAGGCCAGGGGCAGGACGGACACCGCCGCGGTGCCGGCCGAGAGCAGGACGAACACCTTGCGCCGTCGCAGCCGGTCCGACAGCGGACCGCATACGGCGATGGCCACGCCCGCGGTGAGTGCGGTGGCCACGCCCGCGATGGCGATCACCGAACCGGCGCGCGCCGAGGACAGGCCGAGATGGTCGGTCAGGACGTAGAGCTGGTAGACCATCACCAGACTCAGGCCGAGCAGGGTCAGCAGGCGGCCGATCAGGGCCCACAGAAAGTCGGGGTCGCGCGGCAGCAGGGTCCTGACGAGCTTGCGTGCTGAGAACGGCTCGACGGGCAGCGCGGTGCTGGGGCGGTCGGGCGCTGCGAAGAAGACCAGGAGCCCGCCGAGGACGACCAGACCCGCGACCCACCTCATTCCCTGCGCGGGGACGGTGATGAGGGTGCCGGCCACGATGGCCGACAGGCTGGAGCCGAGCAGCTGGCCCACCCCGATCCAGGACGACGCCTTGCCCAGGACGACGGGGGGCACCCGGTCCGGGAGGATCGCGCCCAGGGGCGCGACCACCGCGTTGAGGCTGATCTGCAGAAGGATCCACAACGTGAGCAGCACCGGGAAGCTCTGGGTGAACGAAAGCCCGAAGATCGCCAGTGTCGTGCCGACGCTGCCCGTGAGGATCCACGGGTTGCGGCGGCCGAAGCGGGAGCGGGTGCGGTCCGAGAGCAGCCCGAATGCGACGTTGGCGCACATGGCAGTGATCGCTCCGGCGGTCGCCATCACCGCGTAGCGCTGGAGCTTGGTGTCGTCGTCGAGCTCATCGAGGAGGGCCTGCAAGAGCGTCGTGGTGGCGTGGAACGGAAGCATCCAGGAGAGGTACGCGGCGCCCAGCACGGGACCGAGCCGCCCCAGGCGGGCGGGGGTCGGAAGGGACGGGGCGGCGTCCTGGACGATTCCGGGGCCTGGCCGAGAAGAAGGCATGGACAGCTCCTTTGCTGCACCCCTCGGGGCGGGTCGGCTCACCGTAGCCATCAAATCCTTGAGCATCAAGGTTTTTGATCGAATGGAACCACCGCGGCCGTAGAATCCGGCCCATGAGCACTCCTCGCGGGCCGTACGCAAAGACCTCGCTCAAGCGGCAGAAGATCATCGAGGCCGCCCTCGCCGCCTACGCCGAGGCCGGCAGTCGCAAGGTCTCGGTCCGTGACATCGCCCAGCGGGTGGGCATGACCGACGCCGGGGTGCTGCACCACTTCGGCAGCCGGGAGGCCCTGCTGACCGCGGTCCTCGAGGCACGGGACGCCGCCGCCCGCGCCGCCTTCGGCGAGACCCGGGATGATCTGCGCGCCGGACTGGACATCGTCACCCACAACGCGTCGACCCCCGGCCTGGTCAAACTGTTCGTCGACGTGGCGGCAGCGGCGGCCGAACCCGAACACCCGGCGCACGGCTTCTTCCAGGACCGCTACGACACCAGCCGCCGGAACATCGCCGGCCAACTCGCCCGGCACATCGACGACTCCGAGGAGCCGGTCACCCCCGAGCCCGTGACGCCGGTCGACCAGGAGTGGGCCGCCCGGATCCTGCTCGCGGCGACGGACGGGCTGCAACTGCAGTGGCTCCTGGAGCCCGACATCGACATGGCCCAAGACCTCGCGGCCCTGTACGGCGTCCTGATGGACGCCCTGCGAAACCGCACCTGACAGACCCTCCGGTTCCGTCACGCCCCTCATGAACGGCTCGATACAGCCTTGATAAGCGCGTGCCGAATCCATTGACTCGCCGCTCCGCAGGCCCTACAACACTCATCACATAGGTGACAGTGCACATAGAGAGAGGCCGGCGGATGGTGAAGTTCGACTGCGTGCTGCTCGCGTTGCTCGCCGGACGGCCCCGGAGCGGGTTCGACCTGGGGCGATGGATGGAGACGGAGGGCCAGTTCCTACGGTCGCGGGCCCACCACAGCCAGATCTACCGGCTGCTCGCACGGATGACGGACGACGGCTGGGTGGCGTTCGAGGTCGACCCGCGCGAGGGGCGGCCAGACGCGAAGATCTACCGGCCCACCCCGCGCGGGAGGGACGTCCTGTGGGAGTGGGTGCGTTCGCCGTACGAGCCGACCAGCCGGTTCCAGGACCCCGACTTCCTCGCCAGGTTCACCTTCACCGCCCCGCTGGACCGGCACGCCGCGATCCGTCTGATCGACACCGAACTCGCCTACCGGCGCGCCCAGATCGCCCGCAACCGGGACCGCGACCGCACCCTGCTCTTCGAGGACCCGCTGCCCGAGCTGGACCGGAGCCTGGCCCAGGAGGTGTTCGACGAGCTGCACGCCTACGGAGCCTCGGCGGTCGACACCTGGGTGGCCTGGCTGCAGGGCATGCGGCACCGCCTCGAGCAGGACCGTGCGCCGGAACCCGACGGAGAGGACCCCTCAGCATGAAGGCCATCATGGTCATGTTCGACAGTCTCAACCGGCGGATGCTGCCGCCGTACGGTTCCGACTGGACGCACGCGCCGAACTTCGCGCGGCTCGCCGAGCGGACGGTGACCTTCGACCGGGCCTACGCGGGGTCGATGCCGTGCATGCCGGCCCGCCGCGAGCTGCACACGGGCCGGTACAACTTCCTGCACCGGAGCTGGGGACCGCTCGAACCGTTCGACGACTCGATGCCCGAACTCCTCAAGCAGAACGGCGTGTACACGCATCTGGCCAGCGACCATCCGCACTACTGGGAGGACGGCGGCGCCACCTACCACGGCCGGTACAACTCCTGGGAGTTCTTCCGCGGGCAAGAGGGCGACCCGTGGAAGGGCCAGGTGGCCGCCCCGGAGATCCCCGAGGACCTGAAGCGGATGCGGTCAGCCGTCTACCGCCAGGACTGGGTCAACCGGCCGCACATGGCCACCGAGGACCGGCATCCGCAGACGCTCACCTTCGACGCCGGCCTGGAGTTCGTCCGCACCAACCATGCCGAGGACCGCTGGTTCGTACAGATCGAGACCTTCGACCCGCACGAGCCGTTCTTCAGCCACCAGCGGTACAAGGACCTGTACCCGCACGCCTACGAGGGACCGCATTTCGACTGGCCGGACTACAAGCGGGTGGTGGAGACGGACGAGCAGGTCGCGCACGCCGGGTACGAGTACGCCGCCCTGCTCTCCATGTGCGACCACTCCCTGGGGCGGGTCCTCGACGCGATGGACGAGTACGGCCTGTGGGACGACACGCTCCTGATCGTCAACACCGACCACGGTCTGCTGCTCGGCGAGAAGGGCTGGTGGGGGAAGTCGGTCCAGCCCTGGTACAACGAGCTCGTCCATCTGCCGCTGTTCGTCTGGGACCCGCGCGCGGGACGCGCGGGCGAGCGGCGCGACACGCTCGTGCAGACCATCGACCTGGCGCCCACGCTCCTGGAGTTCTTCGGCGTCGAGCGCCCTGCCGACATGCAGGGGGCGCCACTGCCCGTCGCCGCCGACACGCCGCTGCGCGAGGCCGGTCTGTTCGGCATCCACGGCGGGCACGTGAACATCACCGACGGCCGGTACGTCTACATGCGCGCGCCCGCCGCCGCCTCCAACACCCCGCTGGAGGAACACACGCTGATGCCGACGCACATGCGCGGCCGCTTCACCCCCGCCGAGCTGGCGGAGCTGGAGCTCGCCGAGCCGTTCGGCTTCACCAAGGGCGTCCGCACCCTGCGGATGCCGGGACGCACCTTCGTCAATCCGTACCACCACGGCACTCTGCTCTTCGACCTGGAGACCGACCCCGAGCAGCTGAGCCCGCTCGTCGACGACGAGGTGGAGCTGCGGCTCGCGGGCCTGATGGTGGATCTCATGCGCCGCACCGAGGCACCGCCCAGCCAGTACGAGCGGCTCGGTCTGCCTTCCGAAGGGCCGGTGACCGAGGCGCATCTGCTCGTCCGGGCTCAGCGCGGCCTGGCCACGGCGGCGGCGCAGCCACTGCCCCGGGCGGAGGACTATCCGGAGAGCCGCCTCTCGCTGCGTACCCCGGTCGGCGCGCTCATCGCCGATCCCGTGGCGGTGGAAGTCCTTGCGCGCCATCTGCCCGGCATCGCGGACTCCGAGCTCCTGCAGTTCCTGGGGCCGACCCCGCTGATCGACATCGCGGCGATGGCGGGCGGGCTGCTGCCCGCCGAGAAGCTCCGGCTGGTCGCCGACGAGCTCGCCAAACTCTGACCCGGCCTCGCCGGAAAGTACCGGTGACGGGGCGGCCACCCCGTCACCGGAGCACACCCTCCTGTCCGTCAATCCCGCAAAGAACGACATCAAGGAATGAGGTGGCGTATGCCCAAGCCTATCGAAGGGCCCGCCCGCACCACCGAGTCTCCGCCGGACGTCGAGGTCCCGGGCCGCTGGCGCCAGCTCTCCCTGATCGGAGGCACACTTCTCGTCGACAGTACGGAAGCGAGCCTGATCAGCGGACTGTTCCCGGTCATCCGCCAGGCGCTGGGCGTCTCTCTCGGCGCGCTCGGCATCCTGACCGCCGCCGGAAGGATCGTCGGCGTCTTCACCGGGCCGCTGTGGGTATGGGCGGCGCGCCGCTGGTCCCGCAAGGGTGTTCTGGTCCTGGCCACCGGCTTCTGGGGCGTCTTCGGCATCGCCGCAGGATTCGCCCAGAACTTCACCCAGCTGCTCGTCCTGTGCACGCTCCTCGCCGCCGGCTACGCGGCCGCCGGCCCGATCACCACCGATCTCCTCGGCGACCTGTTCGGCAGCAGGTCGCGGGGGCGCGCCATCGGCACGCTCTACGGCGTCCTCTCCCTCGGCACCTCCCTGCTCGCCGCGCTGAAAGGGCAGCTGGCGGGGTTCGAGGACGGCTGGCGGTGGGGGCTGTGGGGCATCGGGACGGTCAACATCCTCGTCGGTGTCGCCCTGTGGATCTGGCTGCGTGACCCGGGGCCGGGTGCCTCCCAACGGCAGCTCGCCGATCTCGACCGGGAGACGCGGGAGGCAGCCTCCACCCTCACCTGGTCCGGTGTACGGTCTCTCTTCCGTACGCGCAGCTTCGTGATCCTGCTGGGTTCACGACTGCTGTCGGGCCATCTCCTCATCGGCACGTTCGGGGTCATCTTCCTGGTGGACACCTATGGATTCGCCACCGAGACCGCTTCTCTCGTCCTCCTTCCCCTGGGGATCGGCTACTTCGCCGGCACCGTGCTCGGCGGCATCCTGTCCGACTGGGCGGTCCGCCGCAGCCCGCGCCACGGCCTGGTCGCGGTCCTCCAGATGGCCCAGATCGCCTTCGGCGTCGTCGCGTTCTTCGGTACCCAGATCGACTACGGCGGCATCGGTCTGTTCGCCTTGTTCTTCGGCCTCATGGGCCTGGCCCAGGGCATCAACCCGGGCGTCAACCGGCCCATGGTGATGAACGTGACGCCGCCCGAACTCAGAAGCGCGGCCTTCGCGGTCTACCTCACCGTCTTCGAGGCGATCGCCTGGGCGGCCTTCAGCCTCTGTGCGGGATTCCTCGGCGACGCCGTCGGCCTGAAGACGGTCTTCCTGTGGGTCCTGGTCCTCCTGATGCTGGTCAACGCCGCATTCCTCACCCTCTTGTACCGGCCGTACGCGCGAGACGTGACCCGGGTGCAGCAGGAACTGGAACGGCGACGGGAAGCGGCCCTGAGAGAGACCGCCACCCCCTGACCCCCGATCCCCCCGTACCGCCTGGCAGGAGCCCGTCGATGCACACCCCCAAGCCCTCCTCCGCCTGCTGCACACCCGCACGCGCCAGGCCACCGACACCCTGAGCATCGAGCCGCCGCGTTCCGGCACCGGCGACGGCTCGGCGGACGGCATGGTGCTGCTGCCCGGCGGCGTCTTCCTCATGGGCACGCGAGACACCGAGGCGAACCCCGGCGACGGAGAGGGCCCGGTGCGCACCGTGCGTCTGAGCCCGTTCCTCATGGACATCTGCGCGGTGACGAACGACGCCTTCGCCACCTTCGTCGAGGCCACCGGTCACGTCACAGAGGCCGAACGCTTCGGTTGGTCCTACGTCTTCGCCGGATTCCTGCCCGCGGCCTTGCGCCAGAAGGCTCCCCGGACCCCGCACACCCCTTGGTGGTGCGGCGTGCGGGGAGCCGCCTGGAACCGGCCGGAAGGGCCGGGCAGCACCCTGGACGGACGAGGGAACCACCCCGTGGTGCACATGTCGTGGAACGACGCCGCCTCCTACGCCGCCTGGGCCGGCAAGCGGCTCCCCACCGAGGCCGAATGGGAGTACGCCGCCCGCGGCGGCCTCGAACAGAAGCGCTACCCCTGGGGCGACGAACTCGACCCGGACGGGGAGTACCGCTGCAACATCTGGCGCGGCATCTTCCCCACGAAGAACACCGCTGCCGACGGCTACCGGAGCACCGCCCCCGTGGACGCCTTCGAACCCAACGGCCACGGCCTGTTCAACATGTCGGGCAACGTCTGGGAGTGGTGCTCCGACTGGTGGACCACCGCCCACGAACACCCCGGCCCGCTGGTCGACCCCACGGGACCGGCCACGGGAACCATCAAGGTCATTCGGGGCGGATCCCACATGTGTCACCTGTCCTACTGCAACCGGTACCGGGTCGCCGCCCGAACCGGGAACACCCCCGACTCATCCAGCGGCCATGCGGGATTCCGCTGCGCCCGCGACGCCTGACCCACTCGTACCTCTCCACCGACGAGAACAGGAGCAGACCCATGCCCTCCTCGCACACACCCGGCGGCTCGCCGCTCTCCCGGCGGGCGTTCGCCGCACTCGCCGGCGTCACCGCCGGCGCGCTCACCGAGCCGGCCGCCACCGCTGCCCCGGCGACCGACCGTCCCGTCCCGGCCCCCGCGCCCGGCCTGGCACCGGCATCCGCCGGGCCCGCTACCGCGGCCTACCGAAAGTCCGCCTCCAACACGCCTTCTCCGCCACCGCACTCAACGTGATCAGGGTCGACGCGCACTGGACCACAGACCCCCTCGATCGTCCCCGCCACAGCAGGCTCGAACGACTCAGCTACCGACTCTCCGCCTGAACGAATTGCGCAGCAGAGTTGACAGTCCAGATCATCGTAGGTGGGAGGCACCCTTCTGCTGTCAGGGCGTCAGTTCACGGCGATAGCTGAATTCTCGAGGCTGGGACATCACCTACTACAACAGCTAGGCGTGACCCACGCCCCGCGGCGGAGCTCGATCCACGGCCACCAACCTCAAGTACTGTGAGATCGAACCGTTCCTGCTGACAACTGGCCCGTCGCCCCGCATCCATCGGGGGGCGGGCCTCTCACCGTGGCGCAGTTCGCAGTGACGGGGCGCAGTCCGAGGCCGCGCCCGTCCGGGCCGGCAGGCCGGTGCTTCGGGTCTGCGCCGCTGTCATCGTGGCCGCCACCGCTCTCAACGTCTGTGTGCGGGACGTGTACCGCGTCAACCGCCTCTGATCCCGACGCATATGCACTGGTGCCAACGCTCCTCCGCGGGTGAGGATGCCGCCATGGACAACACGCATCTCACACACATCACGGCTCCGGAGGGCGTCACCCCGGGAGTCGGGTACACCCACGTCGTCACCGGCTCCGGCCGACTCGTCGCCGCGTCCGGGCAGGTGGCACTCGACGCGAACGGCCACGTCGTGGGAGCGGGTGATGCCGCCGCGCAGGCACGGCAGGTGTTCGAGAACCTGCGTCGTTGTCTGGCTGCCGCCGGTGCGTCCTTCGGCGACGTCGTCAAGCTCACCTACTACGTGACCGACATCGCCCATCTGCCTGCCGTCCGCACGGTACGCGACGCGTACATCGACTCCGAACGCCTGCCCGCGAGCTCCGCCGTCCAGGTCGCTGCGCTGTTCCGCCCCGAACTGCTGCTGGAGATCGAGGCGTTCGCTCTCGTCCCCGAGGCCACGCGGTAGCGGCGCCGGACCTCACCCGCCGGTTCAGGCGAGTGCGGCCAGCGGATCGTCGAGGACGGGCTGCCAAGCCAGTTCCGCCGCGCCCACGAGGCTGTTGTGGTCGAGGGTGCAGGGCAGGATCGGCACGCTGCCGCTGCGCCCCCAGAGGCTGCGGTCGGCCACCACCGCGCGCAGTCGCTCCGGGTCTGCGTCGAGCAGTGCACGGTGCAGCCCGCCGAGGATGATGCGGTCCGGGTTGAGGATGTTGACCAGGCCGGCCAGGCCGAGGCCGAGCCGGTCGATGAGTTCCTCGGCCGCGTTCCGTACCGCCGCGTCCTCGTACTCCGTACGCAGCAGGTCGCTCGCCTGCTTGAGCAGGGATTCCTCGGGGCCCGGTTCCCTGCGGGCCGCGGTCAGGAAGGCGAGCGGATCGGTTTCGACGTCGAGGCAGCCGCGCCCGCCGCAGTGGCAGGGACGCCCTTCCGGGTTCACGGTGAGATGGCCGACCTCCAGGGCCAGACCCGAACTGCCGGCGTGCAGGCGGCCGTCGAGGACAAGGGCACCGCCGACGCCACGGTGACCCGTGGCCACGCAGAGCAGGTGCTGGGCCCCGCGGCCGGCGCCGTGCCGGTGTTCGGCGAGCGCGGCGAGGTTGACATCGTTGCCGGTGAACACGGGGCCGGGGATGCCTGCTTCCCGTACACACGTGGCGAAGATCTCGCGGACCGGGGCGCCTGCCGGCCAGGCGATGTGCAGCGGGTTGAGCGCGGTGCCCTCCGGTTCGGCCACGGCGGAGGGGACGGCGAGTCCCGCGCCGACGCAGCGCAGTCCGCTGTCGCGCAGCAACCGGGCACATGCGTCGACGACTTCGCCCACGACCTGCGCCGGGTCCGATGTGACCGTGACACAGCCGGGGGCGGTGGCGACGAGCCGCCCGCCGAGCCCGACCAGCGCGGCGCGGAACCCGTCGGCATGCACCTGCGCGGCGACGGCGACCGGCCCGGACTCCCGGACGGCCAGCCGGTGCGAGGGGCGGCCCTGTGAGCCGGCTGCGGAACCGGGGCTGGAGTCGACGCGGATGAGGCCGAGCGCCGCCAGCTCCGCGGCGACCGCGCCGGCGGTCGCACGGGTGACGCCGAGCTCGGAGGTGAGCACGGCGCGAGTGGGCGCGCGTCCGGTGTGGACCAGCTCCAGCGCGGGTCCGAGCGCGCTCCGGCCCCTCTCCAACTTCGTCCGGGTGGTGGTCGCCTTGCCGTTCATGGGGCCGAGTCTCCCACGATCCGAAGCCGCTGCCGACGCACTGGTGGCGGACTTCTGCCCGTTTCCGGTCAGGGAGGCCGCCCGGCGTCGCCGGGCCGGATGCCGCTGCCCGCTCCGGCGGGAGACCGTCTTGCGTCTGTTGTCCGTGGGCCCCTATGCTGAGTTTGTGCCGCAACTAAACAAACTGCGGACGGCGCTGCCGGGGGGACCAGGCGGAGACGCCGCCCTACCCTCGTCGGCCCGCCTCCGTTCCGCACTGACCGTGTTCTTCGCCCTCGACGGTTTCCTCTTCGCCGGCTGGGTGGTCCGCATCCCGGCCATCAAGCACCAGACCGGCGCCTCCGCCTCCACCCTCGGCCTCGCACTGCTCGGCGTCTCCGCCGGGGCGGTCATCACCATGATGCTCGCCGGCGGGCTCTGCCGACGGTTCGGCAGCCACCCCGTGACCGTGGTCTGCGGAGTGCTCCTCTCACTCGCCATCGCCCTGCCCGCGCAGACACATTCGGCGCTCGCGCTCGGTTCGGTGCTGCTGGTCTTCGGTGCGGCGTACGGTGCGATGAACGTGGCGATCAACAGCGCCGCGGTCGATCTCGTCGCCGGTCTGCGGCGCCCCGTGATGCCCAGCTTCCACGCGGCGTTCAGCCTCGGCGGCATGCTCGGCGCCGGCCTCGGCGGACTGGTCGCCGGCGGGCTCTCCCCCGCCACCCACCTCTCCGTCCTCACCGGGGTCGGACTGCTCGTCACCGCCGCCGCCGGACCGACCCTGCTGCGGCACCGGGCGCCCCGAACCGTATCCGCGGCCGACCGCACCGAGCAGCCGCGCCGGATGACCGGGCGCGCCCGCAACGCGGTACTGCTGTTCGGCGTGATCGCGCTCTGCACCGCGTACGGGGAAGGCGCACTGGCCGACTGGAGCGCGCTCCACCTGGAACAGGACCTGCATGCCCGCCCGGGCATCGCCGCCGCCGGATACTCCCTGTTCGCCCTGGCCATGACCGCGGGCCGGCTCAGCGGCACCGCGCTGCTGGAACGACTCGGGCAGACCCGAACGCTCGTCACGGGCGGCGCCACCGGTGCGGCCGGCATGCTCCTCGGCTCGCTCGCCCCGACCACCTGGCTCGCCCTGCTCGGCTTCGCCGTCGCCGGGCTCGGGCTGGCCAACATCTTCCCCGTCGCCGTCGGCCGGGCCGGCGAGCTGGCCGGTCCGAGCGGAGTGGCCGTCGCGTCGACGATCGGCTACGGGGGGATGCTGCTGGGGCCGCCCGCGATCGGGTTCCTGGCCGACTGGTTCTCACTGCCCGGCGCTCTGACGACGGTGGCGGTGCTGGCGGGCGCGGCGTCCGTGCTGGGCCATGCGGCTCGCCATGCGGCGACCCGCGCCTGATCGACGTACGCACGTCTCACGTACTGATGCCCGATTCAGCAGGTGTACTCAGGCAGGTCCCGCTCCCCGGTCGCACCATGAAAGTGTCAACCGCCTACGGGGAGCAGACCATGAACAAGCCGGCCATGAACAAGCAGCACCTCCGCGCGCGGCGGTCCCCACTCAGCCGGTCGCGCCGTTCAGCATCCGGGCGAGCACCGAACGCTGCAACGGCTTCACCTCGGCATGGCGCGCCCGGCCCTTGGCCGTCAGCTCGACCCGGACGCCGCGGCGGTCCTCGCTGCACATCCCGCGGCAGACGAGATCGTCCTTCTCCAGCCGCGCGACCAGGCGCGACAGAGCACTCTGACTGAGATGGACCCGGGACGCCAACTCCTGTACGCGATAGGTGGCGCCACCGTCCTCCGACGCACCCTCCGCGAGGACGTCGAGCACCTCGAAGTCACTGGCGCCGAGGCCGTGCCGATGCAGCTCGCGATCGAGTTCGCACAACGTCCTGGCGTGCAGCGCAAGGATGTCCCGCCATTCGTCGACGAGCACGTGCTCGGGCTTCTTCGCGGCCATGTCCGCACGGTAGCAGAGAAGAGGCCGATTGTTGCATCGGAATTAAATGCACTTGCATTCAATGCATATGCATGTACTGTCCTCACCATGACCACTCGAGTCGCCGAGAAGGTGGCGGTCCGGGACTGACCGGCCGGTCCGCTGCCCCGATGACCAACCGGCGCGGGGGAAAGGGGCGGTGGGCGGCGAGGTGTCCTTGCCCGCCACCAACCGCCCCTGTGACACTTCGGACATGGGGCGACGAAGTCAGGAAGACCGGGACGCGATGACCGTCGAGATCGTCTTCGCCCTGGTCAGCGGCGCTGTTCTGGCCGCTGCCGCGTTCATCGCCGTCGCCGTGCCCACCGTCTGCCTCGATCTGCCGCGCACGGCGGAGCGAGTGGTGCTCCTGAGCGGGGCCGTCGTCTCGGCCGTCGTCTTCGTCGCCCGCGTCGTCGATGTGTTGTGGGGATTCCCCCGCCGGGGGCACGGTCGCCCGGTGGGCGCGCTCCGCCCGCAGGATCCGTCTCAGAGCCTGTCGGGCGACCTCTGATCGGGCGGCCACGCCCTGGCGCGCACGCTTCCCGCGTTGCCAAAATGCCCTAGTAGCTCCGCTACAAGGCCATCCCGGCGCCTTGGAATCGCACGCACCACGCCGCGTCCGCTCTCCGATCGAAGGTCACCCGACAGGCTCTCAGCCGAGCCAGCCAGGGCGTACGAGGCCCGACTCATAGGCGAGTACGACCAGTTGGGCCCGATCGCGTGCGCCCAGCTTCACCATGGCACGGCTGACATGGGTCTTGGCGGTGAGCGGGCTGACGACCAGCCGGCGGGCGATCTCCTCGTTGGACAGACCGATGCCGACGAGTGCCATCACTTCCCTTTCCCGTTCGGTCAGTTCACCCAGGCCGAATGCGGCCGCGGGCTCCTTGGAACGGGCTGCGAACTCGGCGATCAGGCGGCGCGTCACCCCCGGCGAGAGCAGGGCGTCACCGGCCACCACGGCCCGTACCGCCCGCAGAAGCTCCTCCGGTTCGGTGTCCTTGACGAGAAAACCGGAGGCGCCGGACCGGATCGCCTCGAAGACGTACTCGTCGAGCTCGAAGGTGGTGAGCATGACCACCTTGACGTCGTTCAGCTCGGGGTCGCCGGTGATGGTGCGGGTCGCGACGAGACCGTCGAGATGCGGCATGCGGATGTCCATCAGCACGGTATCCGGGCGCAGTTCGCGCACCAGACGCACGGCTTCCGCCCCGTCGGCGGCCTCCCCCGCCACCTCGATGTCCGGCTGGGCGTCCAGCAGGGCGCGGAATCCTGCGCGGACCAGCAGCTGGTCATCGGCGAGCAGTACGCGGATCACGGTCTCTCCTCCGTCGTGTCCTGCACAGTGTCCATGGTCGACGCGGAGTCCGTGCTCGACGCCGAGTCCCTGTCCGAAGCCGAGTACAGGGGAAGCTCGGCCCACACCCGGAAACCGCCATCGGCCCGGGGTCCCGCCTCGATCGTGCCGCCCAGTGCGGCGGCCCGCTCCCGCATGCCGGCCAGCCCGTTGCCGCTGCCGCCCGCCTCGCTGCCGGTGACGGGGCCGTCGTCGTCGATACGGAGCCATACGCGGCCGGTCCCGTGACCGATCCGGACCCGTGCGGTGCGCGAGCCCGAATGCCGGACCACGTTCGTCAACGCCTCCTGCACTATCCGGAAGGCGGCCAGATCCGTGCCGGGCGGGACGGCGCCGCGTACGCCTTCGGTCTCCACCGTGACGGACAGTCCGGCACTCGCCGCCTGGTCGACCAGCTCGGGCAGCCGGTCGAGCCCGGGGGCCGGGGCCCTGGGGGCGTCTCCCGGGGTACGGAGCGTGTCGAGGACCTGACGGACCTCGCCGAGCGCCTCCTTGCTGGCCGCCTTGATCGTGGTGAGGGCGCTCCGGGCCTGCTCCGGGTCGGAGTCGAGCAGTGCGAGTCCGACGCCTGCCTGGACATTGATGACGGAGATGCTGTGGGCGAGCACGTCATGGAGTTCCCGGGCCATCCGGAGCCGCTCCTCGTCAGCCCGTCGCTTCTCGGCGGCCTCCCGTTGGGCACGCTGGGCGGCCCACTGCTCGCGGCGTACGCGTACGAACTCCGCTGCCGCGACGATCGCCACCACCCAGGCGGCGACGCCCAGTTCCTGCCCCCAGGGCGCAGCCGAGTCGCCGCTCGGCGGCAGCCAGCGGTAGAGCCAGTGTGCCATCAGCAGGTGGCCCAGCCACACCATTCCCACGGCCGCCCAGGCCGCCCGCCGGTGCCCCGCGACAACCGCGCTGAAGCAGCCGACGGCGACCGCCAGGAAAACCGGGCCGTACGGATATCCGGCGCCCAGATAGACCATGGCCGCGGCCGCACTGACGAAGACCGCCAGGACGGGGCGGCGGTGGCGCAGCAGCAGTACGGCGACGGCGATGAAGAGCAGCACCTTGGCGAAGAGGTCCAACGGGGCGCGCTCACCGAGTTGACCGCGGGCCGCGACGAAAGTGCCGATCATGACAATTGCGCCGAGGAGGACGGTGGACGGCCAGGGCAACCGGGCGGCGGACCGCTCGCGCATCCCCGTCGGCCGGCGCGGCGGCCCGTCGTCTCCCCAGGGACCCCAAGGCCCCCGGGGTCCCCCTTGGGCAGCGTGCGCCCAGGGCCGCCGCCGTGTCGGTCCGCCCTTCTCCCAGGGGGGACCGGCGCTTCCGTGCGAGCGCTGCTCTTCCATACCGGCAACGCTAGACCTCGGGCGTCGACGGCGGCGTCAGCCAGGCGTGGTGATCACACGTACTCCCTGTGGAGTACCGTTCCTGAGCAGTGAGCAGGAGTGAGTCCTGCGCGACGGGCGGACATACGGGCGGGCAGGCTCAGGCACCGGCGCTGCTGGCGGCCGGGCGGTCGGCCCGGTCGTCAAGCAGTCCGACGTTACGGGCCAGGTCGGCGACTGCCTGCCGGAAGAAGGCCTCCCGAGCTTCGACGATCCGGTTGAACTGGCCGAAGACCTCGAAGGAGATCAGCCCGATGAGCTGCGACCACGCGGCCACGAGAGGGGCGACGACCGCCGGAGGGAGATCGGGTGCCAAGTCGGCGGCCATCCGCTCGGCCTCGGGCCGCAGTTCGGCGGTGAGAGGCGGCACGGCGAGGCCGTCCGTGCGGTGGGCGTCTTCGACGATCGCGACGAAAACGAGGCCGACGCGGGAGGCGGGGCCGATGGTCGCCTGGGGTGCCGAGTACCCGGGCACGGGCGAGCCGTAGATCAGGGCGTACTCATGGGGGTGGGCCAGGGCCCACTCGCGTACGGCGCAGGCGACCGTGATCCAGCGGGCGAGATGTGCGGCGGGTACGGGTGGGACGTCGCACGAGGCCCGGTGAGCGGTCTCGGCGGCCTCGCCCACGGCGTCGTACGCGTCGACGATCAGGGCCGTGAGCAGCTCGTCGCGGCTGGGGAAGTAGCGGTACAGCGCGGACGAGACCATGCCCAGCTCACGTGCGACGGCGCGCAGCGAGAGTTTCGCGGCGCCTTCGGCTGCGAGCTGCTTTCTCGCCTCGTCCTTGATGGCTGCGGTGACTTCGATGCGGGCCCGTTCCCTGGCTCCTCTGATGGTGCTCATGGAGCTCAGTCTGCCATGGATTGGAGCACCGACCAATAAAGAGAGCGGCGCTCTTGATTTTGAGCACCAACCTCGCGCACACTGATCTCAAGCGAGAGCAGTGCTCACACTTTCCGACGAGGGGAATCTCATGTCCGTGCATGTTCAGAAGCCCGGCTGGCTCATGGTCAACGTCTTCAACCCCACCATCGCCTGGATCACCCGGCGCGGCATCAGCGTCTGGGGATCGAGAGTCCTGGCCGTCCGCGGCCGCAAGAGCGGCGAGTGGCGCCGCACCCCGGTCAACCTCCTCACCGTGGACGGACAGCAGTATCTCGTCGCGCCACGTGGCCATGTCCAGTGGACGCACAACATGCGGGCTGCCGGCGGCGGTGAGCTCCACCTCGGCAAGAAGACCGACGTCTTCACCGCCGCCGAGATCGCCGACGACGAGAAGCCGGAACTGCTGCGTGCCTACCTCAAGCGCTGGAAGGCGGAGGTAGGGGTGTTCTTCGGTGGCGTCGGCCCGGATTCATCCGTCGAGGAGCTGCGCCGCATCGCCCCCGACCACCCCGTCTTCCGGATCACGATCACATCCTGACCCGGACCGGCACAGCACTGCCTGTGCCCTTGCCGGGCAAGGGGCGACGGCTCCAACAGATCACCCGTCGCAGGCGTCGCGGCCTGGCCTGTGCCGGCCACCGGGGTTCGACGGGTTCGCCTCCGGCGGGCGCAGCATTGTCTGTCGACGCATCAACCGACGCATTCGGCGGCGAGGCCAGGGCCACCCACTACGACGGGACCGCCACCGCCCATCGGCCCGGACTGCGGCCCACCGGCGTCTTGGTCCGGTCGGCACGGTGAGCGCCGAGAAACGGCCTAACGGTCCATCGCCGACAGAGCCCGCTGCGCCAACGGGTGGGTACGGACCAGCTCGGCCAGCGAGGTCGTCCCGCGGGTGACCCCGGCGAACGCCTTCCAGGCCGGGCGGAATCCGGTCAGCACTGCGTGCAGAATTCCCGGGCGGCGCTCGAACAGCTTCAGCATGCGCCGACCGACACCCATCTCGACACCCAGCCCGGCCTTGATGGCGAAGGCGTAGTTGAGCGCCTGGCGGCGGGCGTCCACCGCGTCGTGCGATTCCGCGATCCGGACCGCCCACTCACCGGCGAGCCGCCCGGAGCGCAGTGCGAACGAGATGCCTTCACGGGTCCACGGCTCCAGCAGCCCCGCCGCGTCGCCGCAGACGAGCACCCGCCCGCGCGACAGCGGCGAGTCGTCGCTGCGGCAGCGGGTGAGATGACCGGAGGAGATCTTCGGCTCGAACCCGGCGAGACCGAGCCGGGCGATGAAGTCCTCCAGATACCGCTTGGTCCCTGCGCCGTCACCACGCGCCGAGATCACACCGACGGTCAGGGTGTCGCCCTTCGGGAACACCCACCCGTAACTGCCGGGCATCGGACCCCAGTCGATCAGCACCCGCCCGGCCCAGTCCTCCGCGACGGTGGCCGGGACCGGGATCTCCGACTCCAGGCCCAGGTCCACCTGGTCGAGCTTGACCCCGACATGGGCACCTATGCGTCCCGCGCTGCCATCGGCGCCGACGACCGCGCGGGCCAGGACGGTCTCGCCGCCGGCGAGCACCACGGCGACCGTGCGCCGGTCCGGGACCGAGGCGCCGTGCTGCTCGACCCGGGTCACCGACGCTCCGGTGCGGAGTTCGGCGCCCGCCTTCTGCGCCTCCTCGACCAGACCCGCGTCGAACTCGGACCGGTTGATGAGCCCGAAGAGCATCCGCTTGGAGCGGCGGGTCCGCGCCAGCCTGCCGTTGAGCGAGAACGTCACCGCGTGGATCCTGTCCTGCAAGGGCAGTTCGAATCCGGGCGGCAGCGCATCACGGGAGTACCCGATGATGCCGCCGCCACAGGTCTTGTAGCGGGGCAGTTCCGCCTTCTCCAGCAGCAACACCCGCCGCCCGGCGACCGCCGCCGCATATGCCGCGGAGGCTCCGGCCGGTCCGGCGCCGACTACGACGACATCCCACACGGACGACTCTTCAAGCTCACGTCCGGCGTCTGCGTTCTCGCTGCTCACGATGTGCTTCTGCTCCCGATCCCAACCAGTGGCCCAAGCTGCTCACGGCATCCTACGGCGCCGTGCGACCGGTCCCCGCTGTGGGAGGATCGGCCGTACGTTCGTCCTACATGCAGCGCCGCACACACGGCGTTCATGCAGACGGATCCGTACACATAACGTCGCACCCACGAGGAGCGTGCCCATGACCGCCCATCCGATTTCCGAGACCATTGCCTCGCTGATGCCCCGTGCCAAGGCGGAGCTGGCCGAGCTGGTGGCCTTCCAGTCGGTGGCGGATCCCGCGCAGTTCCCGAAAAGCGAGTGCGAGGCGGCCGCAGCCTGGGTCGCCGACGCACTGCGCGCCGAGGACTTCCAGGACGTCGCCCTGCTCGACACTCCCGACGGCACCCAGTCGGTCTACGGCTTCCTGCCCGGCCCGGCCGGTGCCCCGACCGTGCTGCTCTACGCGCACTACGACGTGCAGCCGCCGCTCGACGAGTCGGCCTGGATCTCCCCGCCGTTCGAGCTGACGGAGCGCGAGGGCCGCTGGTTCGGCCGAGGCGCGGCCGACTGCAAGGGCGGCTTCATCATGCATCTCCTCGCCCTGCGTGCTCTCAAGGCGAACGGCGGCGTCCCGGTCTCCGTCAAGGTGATTGCCGAGGGTTCGGAGGAGCAGGGCACCGGCGGTCTGGAGCGGTACGCCGAGACGCACCCCGAGCTGCTGGCCGCCGACACCATCGTCATCGGCGACACCGGCAACTTCCGGGTCGGTCTGCCGACGGTCACCGCGACACTGCGCGGCATGACGATGCTGCGGGTCACCCTCGACACCCTCGAAGGGAACCTGCACTCCGGGCAGTTCGGCGGCGCCGCCCCCGACGCGCTGGCCGCAATGATCCAGCTGCTGGCGTCGCTGCGCGCCGAGGACGGCACCACAACCGTCGACGGGCTCACCACGGACGCCGAGTGGGACGGGCTGCAGTACCCGGAGTCCGGCTTCCGCAAGGACGCGAAGGTCCTCGACGGTGTCGAGCTGATCGGCACGGGTACCGTCGCCGACCGCCTCTGGGCCCGGCCCGCCGTCACCGTCATCGGAATCGACTGCCCGCCAGTCGTCGGCGCGACGCCGTCGCTGCAGGCGAGCGCGCGGGCGCAGATCAGTCTGCGGGTGCCGCCGGGCCAGGACGCGGCCGAGGCGACGACGCTGCTGACCGCCCATCTGAAGGCGCACGCCCCGTGGGGGGCGAGGGTCTCGGTGGAGCAGGTCGGCCAGGGCCAGGCGTTCCGCGCGGACACGTCCAGCCCGGCGTACACGTCGATGGCGCAGGCGATGGAGGCCGCTTACCCCGGCGAGAAGATGCAGACGTCCGGGATGGGCGGCTCGATCCCGCTCTGCAACACCCTCGCCGCGCTCTACCCGGAGGCGGAGATCCTGCTGATCGGCCTGAGCGAGCCGGAGGCGCAGATCCACGCGGTGAACGAGAGCGTGTCGCCCGAGGAGCTGGAGCGGCTGTCCGTCGCTGAGGCGCTGTTCCTGCAGAACTACGCGGAGTCCAAGAGCTCCTGACCTCGCATCACCTGTTCCGGGGCGGACGCACCTCTCGTATTCGGGGGACGGCCGCCCCCGAATACGGCTGTCCACACCCGGTCCGCAGGATTCCCCCGGGCGGGGTCCGTGCCGGATCGGGTGCGGTCGTCCACCGGCCCGTCCCCGGGCGCGCCCGCGCCCTCCGGCGCGGCGCAACCTCCGGTGCAAACCCGGCCGACGCGAACCCCGGCCCGCACGCACACAGCCCGCACGCACACGGCCCGCAGCTTCTCCCTGCTACGCGCTGAGCGAAGCTCACCCAGAACGTAGATCCCGTGCGGCGGACGGACGGGCGGAGCGCGCGTGGTCCACTCCCCCGGACACACACCCGGGTCAGTCGCCATCCATCTGCCGCACCATGACGTGCTGTTCACCGGCGACTGCGTGGCCGGGGTGGGCCAGGTGATGCTGGGTGTCTTCAACACGGCCCAGGCCGAGGCCCTGGCCTCGTTCCGGCGGCCGACGGCGCCGGCCCCGTCCACGGTCTGCTTCGGGCACGGTGATCCCCTCACCGTCGACGCCGCCGCCGTGCTGCGAGCGTCAGCCGACCGGGACTCCGGCCTCCAGGTTGAGCACGGTTGACCGCTCGCGGGCCCGCAGCGCCCAGCGGAGCCGCTCGTACCGGTGCGGCGGCAGCATCGTTGCGGCCTCCGCCTCGGTCACGAACCGCCAGCCGCGCAGTTCGGAACCGGGCAGCAACAGCCGTTCGGCGTCCTGCCAGTGCAGCAGCCCGCCGTCGAAGAGCAGCCTCAGCCCTCCGTACCCGGGCGGGTTCGGCGGCTCCCAGTCGACGACGAGCAGGCTGGGGATCCGGTCGAGCTGAATCCCTATCTCCTCGGCCACTTCCCGTATCCCGGCCTGTGCCGGTGCCTCGCCGGGTTCCACCACCCCGCCGGGAAACTCCCAGCCGGGCTTGTACGTGGGGTCGACGAGCAGGACCCGGTCGTGTTCGTCGAAGAGAAGCACCCCGGCGGCGAGGGTCTCCGCGGTCGGCGCGGGCGTCTGCACGATCTCGCACACGCCGGCAGCCCCGATGCGTACCGCGTCGGCGATGCGCTCGGCCGTCTCGTACGGGGTCAGCGTGCTGGTGTCGACGGTGTGCGCATCCGCGGTGATCCAGCCGAGCGCGGTCCGGTAGGGCTCGATGTGTTCGTACGCCCACTGCCGTACCCGCTCGCCGGCTTCCGGGTCGTCCGGTACGTCCTCACGGTCGGCGATCCGCTGCCGCAGGATCGTTTCCTCAGGTGAGAGCAGTACATGACGCACCGGAATGCGTCTGGAAGCGAGCCCTCCGAATATCTCGTCGCGGTACTCCTGTCGCAGCAGCGTCATCGGCACCACGAGCACCCCGGGCACCTCGGCGAGCAGGGCGGCAGCCGTGTCCACCACCAACCGTCGCCAGATCGGCAGGTCCTGATAGTCGGTCACCTCGGCAAGTCTCTTCTGGGGCAGCAGGTACCGCAGTCCCCCGCTGATCAGTTCGGGGTCGTAGAAGGTGCTGTTCGGGATCAGATCGATCAGTTCGCGCGCGGCGCTCGTTTTGCCCGCGCCAAACGCACCGTTGATCCAGACGATCACGGTTCCCCCTCTTCCGTAGCCCTCTGTGGCTTGCCCGCAACACCCTGCCGCGAAAACCCCGCTGTGGCGATGCTGTTGCACGAAAGCAAGTGCCGGACGCCCGTCGGCAGGCGTCCCACCGAACGAGTCAGCCGCCCGAGCGGCCGTAACGGGGACGGCGGGGCGTCGTTGGAGCCGACGAGGCAAGGGGTGCACGGTGCAGCGCACAGTATTGGAGCGGTTTCCCGCAGGAGGTCCACGAGGCAGCTGGCCTGCGGAGGAGTTCGCGGCTGCGCGCCGGGGCGAGGGTGTGGCGGCCGAGGTCGTGATGGACCTGGAGGAGGACGCGTTCCTGGTGGTCGTACCGCAGCAGGGTGCGGACCGGGGCCAGTGACCCCGCTCCGCACCCGCCGCCACGGGGCAGCCGGCCCACCGCCGGTACCCCCGGTCCTCGGGCACCACACATCCGGACCAGCCAGATGCGCGCCGACCGGCATCACGCGCCACCCTGGAACCATGGCGACTCCACCGATCATCGTTCACGCCCCCACACCGTCCGGCGCCAGGCTCGTGACCGTCCACATCAACGGCCGCGACGAAAGGCTCGGGCTGGCGCACAACGACCGCGACATCATTGTGTTTCTCGCCGACGCCGGAATGACGGACCCGGAGCGGGCCCTTGACACTCCCGCCCTGGTGGAATGGCAGGGCGCCGCAGCGCACCAGTACGAGGCCACCTGATTCAGGGGGTGTCTCCCTGCCAGTCCCACTTCAGTGAATCGTCCGCCCGCGGCCCGTACTCCGACCTGCCGCCCGGACCGTGCATGCCGATCTCGGTGATCAGTGCGGCCCCGTCGGCGAGTGCCCTCTCCGACCAGCCCGTCACGTCGAGGAGCAGCCCGTCGAGCGGGCCGCCGACCAGCTCGCGATAAGCATGCCCGGGCTGCGGGCCCGGATCAGGATCGTCGTGGTCGGCGCCGTACACCCGCCGTCGCATGATTTCGTCCATGCAGGCAGCATCGCAGCCGCCACTGACACTGCCCACGCCTCACGGCGGCGCCGCTCCGGACGCAGTTGGCCGGATCGCCTCCTGATGCCACGGTGGCCGGCTTCTGCAGCGCCACGCGTTCCCGCCGTACACGAAGGCGCGATCGGCGGGGCCTCGCCGGTGCTCCTGACGCCCACGGCTGCCCGGGCACGGATGGCCGGAAACGCTGGGAGCGGCACCCCTTGTACGAGCAGTGGCCCAGCGAAACTCCTCCTCGCAATGGCCGGTCCTGACTCGATCGGGTTGCCCAGCCCGGCGTCACCGGCGGTGACGTGCTGTCCGGTCTGCAGAGAGGGTGCCCGCGCAGGCACCGTGCCGCGGGCTCGAACCTGCCCTTGCAAGGACCAGGCTTCCGGGCAGCGCGCGGGCGGCCGGGGCCCGGGGCCGTACCGGTACCTCGGGAAACCGCTACCGCGCGAGGCAGGGCTGGGCTCTCCGTGTGGTCTCACCGTCTCTCAGCGAGCGGATCCCCACTGGCTTCAGCCGGGCCGAGGATCGGTACTGCCAGTGCCCGTTTGAGAACCCGCGCTCAGCGGCCGATACTCCTTGGCGTGCGGCGGCGTAGCCACTCCGAGAACTTCCGTCGCGGGGGCCGAGCGATGATGTCGCCTCCGCGGGACTGCCCGGCCAGTTGCACACGCAGGGTAATTGGAGTGTCCGGGCCGGATACAGGCCGGATCTTGATGTCGCCGCTGCCGCGCACCAGGTCGTCAGTGTCGACTTCGATCCCTGGCCTGGTCACCAGGATCAGGTTTCCCCCGACTCGCAGGTCGACATCGATGTGAAGGGTGTTGTGGGTGATCATCGCGTCGGTAAAGTCGAGCTTCGCGTCGCAGAACATCAGCCGGATTTCCATGCGGCGCGGAACCAGCCAGCGGCCGGTGCGTGTGACATCGCCGAAACGCTGGTCGATCCGGACCAGATCTCTGGCTTGTGGGGGCATTCCTTCCGAGGGCAGGTCGGCCGTCAGTCCAGCAAGGTCGCCGGTGGTGCGGGCGGACAACGCGGCGTCCAAGCGCTCGTCCAGCTCGGCCGCGGTGAGCCGACCGTCGCCTGCGGCAACCTGCAGGATCTCTACGACCTGGTCTCGGTCCCGGTCGGATGCCCGAAGTTCGGGCGTTGTGCCGTGCTCGGAAGAGTCACCAGCTGACCTGAGTTCACCCGTCATGCATGCATTCTGGTGGACGGCCCAGAGCCCCGCAACGTCGCTGATCGCAACTGCGCGAGAGGCTGTCGGCGTACCCGTGAACCGGGAACAGCCCGTTTCGAGCGGGAGTTCGGTGTCAGGCTTCGCGAGTCCCACCGCAGCTTTCTCACGGGTGTCGCCGACGGAGGCGCTGGACCGCACTACGGTGTTCTCGGACTCGCGGAGGAACTGGACGACGAGGACGCGGTGCACGACCCACGGGCGGCCGGCGTCGACGCTGATCTCGCCGTCGTCGCGGCCCGCCGTCAAACGCCGGCGTGATCAAGCTGGTTCAACGGCGGGCCCGCGGGTGAGGACATGCGAAGGATCAGTCCGCGATCTCTATGTCTACGAGGTTGATCTTCGTCGAGCGCTTGTTAGCGGTCACGACGACCAAACTTTGGCCGGGCATTCCCTTGGTCTTCTCAATGAGTTCGCGAAGGTCGTGGAGAGTGATCTCGTTGCCGGTCTTGGGTTTCAGCTGAACGCTCACGGGTGGCATGATCCCATCATTCCGCTCGCCAATTCCATTGTCATCAGGGCCTCATGCAAAACACGCGACCTCGCCGCGTCAGGGGATGTCGCGGCGGGGCCGGTCCATGCGGGATCAGTAGCCGAAGCCGTGAGCTCGTGCGGCAGCAAGCCAATCGGGATACCCGCCCATCAGCGGGTCGTCCAGGACCGTGTCCGACAGGGCTTTCGGGTCACGACCAACGGGGGAAGGCCCCGGCCTACCTGGTGTGACACGACTGCGCCCCCGCACCGGTCGATCCGGGCGGAGGGCGTTCCCGTCGATATCCAACCGGCGTTCAGCGCGATGCGGAGTGGGCCGGGGCGACTCCGGCCGTCACGACGGCTTTGGGGCGAAGTCGCGCGCCTTGATCTTTGCCATCCGTCCGTCGGGATGGTGCCAGACGACTCCCTCGCACCCGTCTGCTGCGGCCAGGGCCAGCACGGCGCTTCGGATGCCCTCGAACGTCAGCTCCGGCACAGCGACGTCCTGCGCATGGGCGTGCCCAATGAGGAGGTGGACGTTGCTGCGTTCCGGGTTTCCGTTGATCTTCGGGCCGATCAGTTCGTAGGTCCCAGTGGTCCTGGCGCTGGGCCCGTGGTTCTGAACCGCTTCTGCGTGGAACCTCGCGAATGACGACTGGCCGATCGGCTCCCAGCCGACGGTCTTGCCGGTTTCGTCGTCGGTGAAGATCACCACATAGTTCGGAGGCGGCGTCTTGCCGGGCTTCACCTCGCGCCGCGCCCACCACTTGCCGGCCTCGTCGAGCATCACGCATGTGCCGTCGTACTTGCGGGTTGCCTGTCCTTCCCCAGCGAGCACCCAGTCACAGCCGGGCGTCAACTCGGGGAGGACGTACGCGGGACGGTTGTCGAAGTCGCGGACGAACATGGTCGGGATCTTCTTCATGCCGGAAGTCTCTCGGTTGGCTTGTCGGCCCGCACGGGAATTTCGCTCACACGGCGATCCGTATCTCCGCGAGGGGCAGTTGTCATGCCTCGGTGCTCCCGACGCATCGGCCCGCCGGAGACCAACCAGACGCCCAGCTCGTCGCCGCCGGAGACGAAGACCAGGGCCGAGAGGAAGTCGTTGTACTTCCGGGTGAATTGAAACGTGCCGAGCGCGGCGAGGGCCGGGCGGCACAACGGCAGCGTGATCGGCCAGTACTGCGTCCAGACGCCCGCGCCGTCGACGACGGCGGCTTCCAGGATCTCGTGCGGCAGGGTGCGCATGAAGTCGGCGAGGACGAAGACGCAGAACCCGAGCTGGAAGCCGATCTGGACGACGACAGCCCAGTACGAGTCGTACATCGTCATCGAGTCGGACATCCAGCACGGCAGCGGGAAGCGGTTGAACACCACGTACAGCGAGGTCACGATCACCTGCTGGGGCAGCAGGTTCCCGGCCGTGAAGAGCATCAGCAGCACGATCCCGCCGTGCATCTTCAGCCAGGCCAGGGCGAAGGCCGCGAACGAGGCGAGGAAGAGGGTGACGAGCACCCCCGGGACGGTGATGATCACGGTGTTGACAAGTGCGCCATGACCACCCCCTCCGGGATGCAACCCAACACGGTCCAACGTGCGATTGGATCGCATCCGCAAGTCAGAGCGGGGTCAAGGGCTTTGACGAGATGTCGGACAACCCTTACCGCACCCTTTCCAACAGACTCCAACATGTCCTAACGTAATCGCGCGCCTCTGGCGTACGCATGATGTCGTCCAATCCGACACGAGTGTGAAGGAATGTTACGTTGCGTCATCTTCCAACCCGTACAACCCGAGCAAGCGGCAGAACGGTCATCGGAGCGCTGGCCGCCAGCCTGCTCTGCGCAGCGGGCGCAACCGCTCCCGCCGTACGTACGATCTGAAGCTCAGCGCCCAGTACCGGTCACCGACCGGGACGCGCGTGCAGACTTCGGTGCCGTTCCAGGCGCGTGTGGTGGTGGCGCCCCCGGCGGGCAGCAGCTATCTGAGCGATCTGCCGCAGATCTCCGCGTCCAACGGCTGGGGTCCGGTCGAGAAGGACACCAGCAACGGTGAGAGCGAGGCCGGCGACGGCAATCCGCTGACCATCGGCGGCACCGTCTTCGCCAAGGGACTCGGGGTACACGCGGACAGCGCCGTCGAGTTCTACGCGGGCGGTGCGTGCAGCGCCGTGACCGCCCAGGTCGGAGTCGACGACGAGACGGGCGCCAACGGCACGGTGGCGTTCGAGATCTGGGCGGACGGCACAAAGGTGGCGTCGACCGGGGTCCTGACCAACGCGATGGCCGCGCAGCCGATCACTGCGGATGTGAGCGGCGCGCAGGTGGTACGTCTGGTGGTCACCGACGGCGGGGACGGGATCGGCTACGACCACGCCGACTGGGCGGACCTGCGGATCGGGTGCTGAGTCCGGTACGGGCCTGGAGCCGCTTCCGGAACGGTTCCGGGCAGCGGCGCAGCCACCGGGCACGCCCGGTTTCCGGACCATCGTTCGACTGCCGGACGGGACGGGACGGGGCGCCGCGCACCGTCCGGCAGCCGGACCCTGTTCAGCCGCTCAGTACAGCCGCGGTCGCCGCCCCACCCGGCCTGACCGCAGAGGCGGCGGCCGCGGCGCCCACCAGGCCCGCGTCCGTACCCATCACCGCGGGTGCCACCGTGAGCCGTTGGACGAACGAAAGCGTGGCGTAGCTGCGCAGGGCGCGGCGCAGCGGAGCGAAGAGGATGTCGCCAGCACCGGCCACTCCCCCACCGATCACGGCGATGTCGATCTCGACCAGGGTGGCGGTGGCGGCGATTCCGGCGGCCAGCGCCTGCGCGGCGCGCTCGAAGGAGGCGACCGCCACCGGATGTCCGGCCCGCGCGGCGGTGGCCACGGCGGCGGCCGTGGCGTCGCCGTCCGGGCCGGGTTGCCAGCCGCCCTCCAGGGCGCGGCGGGCGATGTTCGGCCCGCTGGCGATCCGTTCCACACAGCCCCGCGAACCGCACGGACACGGGTCGCCGTCCAGATCCACACTGATGTGGCCGATGTGACCGGCGTTGCCGGTGGGACCCGGGTGCAGCTTGCCGCCGAGGACGAGGCCGCCGCCGACCCCTGTCGACACGACCATGCACAGCGCGTTGTCGTAACCGCGGGCCGCACCGAGCCAGTGCTCGGCCGCGGTCATCGCGGCCCCGTCGCCGACCAACTCCACGGGAAGCCCGCCGGCGGCCCTCCGTACCCGGTCCACCAGCGGGAAGTCGCGCCAGCCGGGAACGTTGACGGGGCTGACCGTCCCCGCCGAGGCATCCACCGGACCTGCGCTGCCGATGCCGACGGCGGTAACCCGGCCCCACAGCGGCGAGGCGGTCAGCTCGGCCAGCACGTCCGTCACCGCGCCCATCACCGTCTCGCCGCTCTCCCGGGCGGGCGTCGGCCGCTGCGCCCGCACGAGGAGCGTGCCGCTGCCGTCCACCAGTGCGCCGGCGATCTTGGTGCCGCCGATGTCGAGCGCGGCAACGAGGTCGGTATGCATCAGTGTGGGCTCCGGATGAGTGAGGAGGCGGGGACCTGCGGCTTCAGTGAATAGTCTGCATAGTCTGTATTCAGTTGACAACGTTGTCCAGGGCCTATGCTCGACGACACAGCCTCCGGCACCTCCGCAGCACCCGTCTGCGACCGGCCGGACAGCCCGCACCCGACGACAGGACAGCGCATCGTGGCAGAGACCGCCCGTCACTCCGAGTCCCGCTACGGCAATCGGCCGACCATGAAGGATGTGGCCGCCCGGGCCGGAGTGGGCCTCAAGACGGTCTCCCGCGTGGTCAACAGCGAGCCGGGGGTCACGCCGGACACCGAGCGCCGGGTCCAGGAGGCGATCGATGCGCTCGGCTTCCGCCGCAACGACAGCGCGCGTGTGCTCCGCAAGGGCCGTACCGCCTCCATCGGCCTGGTCCTGGAGGATCTCGCCGATCCGTTCTACGGGCCGCTGAGCCGCGCCGTCGAGGAGGTCGCCCGCGCGCACGGCGCCCTGCTCATCAACGGGTCGAGCGCCGAGGACCCGGAGCGCGAGCAGGAGCTCGTGCTCGCGCTGTGCGCCCGCCGGGTGGACGGGCTGATCGTGATTCCGGCCGGTGACGACCACCGCTACCTGGAGCCGGAGATAAAGGCGGGGATCGCCACCGTCTTCGTGGACCGCCCGGCGGGCCGGATCGACGCCGACATCGTCCTTTCCGACAGTTTCGGCGGCGCCCGGCAGGGTGTCGCCCATCTGATCGCGCACGGACACCGCAGGATCGGCTTCATCGGTGACCAGCCGCGTATCCACACGGCCACCGAGCGTCTGCGCGGGTATCACACCGCGATGACGGACGCCGGGATCACCGTCGAGGACTCCTGGATCTCCCTCGGCTCCACCGACCCGGCGCGGGTCAGGGCGGCCGCCGAGGCGATGCTCTCGGGCCCCGAACCGGTCACCGCGCTCTTCGCGGGCAACAACCGGGTGACGGTCACCGCGGTGCGCGTGCTGGCGGAGCGGGAGCGTCCGGTCGCCCTGGTCGGCTTCGACGACATTGAACTGGCCGACCTGCTGGGCATCACGGTCATCTCCCAGGACGCCGCGGCCGTGGGCCGGACGGCGGCCGAGCACCTCTTCCGCCGACTGGACGGCGCGGACGACGCCCCGGCCCGGGTGGAACTGCCGACGTCCCTCATCGCCCGCGGCTCGGGCGAACTGCCGCCCGCCTGAGCCGGTGCGTCGACGAACCGGCTCGATCAGCAACGCCGAACCGACCGTCCAGCCGGGCGCAGGGCACTTTCCGTGGCTCGACGATCCCGTCCGCTTCAGCGGGACCGTCGAGACCTTCCTGCGGGGCTGACGGTACGGGCCGGGGCCCGCAACCTACGGCGCCGTCACTGTCAGTCCTCCGCGCCGGGGCGAGGCGAACGCGTCGAGGTCCGCCCGCGTCAGCCCCGTCAGGCGAGCGACCTCGGCGGTGTCGAGTGCGCCGCAGTCGATGCCGCGCAGCAGGTATCCACTCAGGGCCTTGGCGGTGGCGGGCTCGTCCATGACGTCGCCGCCGGCCTTGGCGACATACGCGGCGAGTCGGGCGGCAGCCTGTTCCAGGCCCTCGCGATAGAAGGTGTAGACGGCCGCGTAACGGGTCGGCAGGTGGCCGGGGTGCATGTCCCAGCCCTGGTAGTAGGCACGGGCCAGCGCACGGCGGGTGAGCCCGTAGTGGAGCCGCCACGCCTCGTGGACCTGGTGGGTGGGGCCGACCGGGAGGACGTTGGTCGAGCCGTCGCAGACACGTACGCCGGTACCCGCGGCGGCCACCTGCATGACCGCCTTGGCGTGGTCGGCGGCGGGATGGTCGCTGGCCTGGTAAGCGGCGCTGACGCCGACGCAGGCGCTGTAGTCGAAGGTGCCGTAGTGCAGGCCGGTCGCGCGGCCCCCGGCGGCATCGATCATGCGGGCCACGGCCGCGGTGCCGTCGGCGGCGAGGATGGACTGGCTGGTCTCGATCTGGATCTCGAAGCCGAGCCGGCCCGACGGCAGGCCGTGGGCCTGCTCGAAGGCGTCGAGGAGCCGGACGAAGGCGGTGACCTGTTCGGGGTACGTCACCTTGGGAAGGGTGAGCACCAGGCCCTCGGGGAGCCCGCCCGCCTGCATCAGACCGGTGAGGAAAATGTCCGTGGTACGGATGCCCCGGTCGCGCACGGCGACCTCCATGCACTTCATCCGGATGCCCATGTACGGGGCCGCCGTGCCGTTCTCGTACGCCTCCGAGACCAGCCGCGCGGCGCGGGCGGCAGCCTCGTCCTCCTCGGCGTCGGGGCGGGGGCCGTAGCCGTCCTCGAAGTCGATCCGCAGGTCTTCGACGGGCTCGCGCTCCAGCTTGGCGCGGACCCGGTCGTGGACGGGCGCGGCGAGCTCCTCCGGGATGCCGAGGACGGCGGCGAACGAGGCCGCATCGGAGGCATGCTCGTCGAGGGCGCGGAGCGCCTGGTCGCCCCAGGAGCGGATGGTGTCTGCGGTAAAGGTGTCGCCGGGGACGTAGACCGTGTGGATGGGCTGGCGGGTGCCGGGGTCTCCCGGGTAGCGGCGGGCGAGCTCGGCGTCCACCGCGGTGAGGGAGGCACTGATCTCCTCGCTGACCGCACCGGCGAGGCTCGTTGCCACCTTCTCCTGCTGACCCATGTCCACACCCTCCACAGTGCCGCTGTTTCCGCTTCCCGGAATCAACAATCCGTATAGTGAAGTTATAAGGCCACCGGACCTGCGTCAATGGTGATCGGAAACGGTCCGGGGCCGCGCGGTGAGAACACCACGCGGCCCCGGACCATCGAGAAGGGATACAGCCCCCCGACAGGTCAGCCCTTGCGGGAGTTGACCTCTTCGGTGAGCTGGGGGACGACCTGGAAGAGGTCGCCGACGATGCCGTAGTCGACGAGGTCGAAGATCGGGG
>NZ_JBICXB010000053.1:0-37675 GCF_043200055.1 Streptomyces sp. NPDC048496
TGACCACGGCACAACAGCTCGCCGCGATCGCCGGGCACGACCTCACGCCCCCGTAATCCTCACCAAAATCTAGGAGTTATTGATCGGCAGCTCCCTGCCTCCACCGGCACTACGACTTTCACACTGAGCCGAGGTTGCGCCCGGCGCCCTTTGCTCGAGTTCCTGCGCGAGTTCCAGCCAGGCTACGGCACACGACCGAGCCAACTCGGCGACGGAGTTCCGCCAGTGCGGTGGAACGGCATCGATCAGCTCGCACCACTCAACCGGCTCGATGGCGTGACTGTCGACCCACCGGACGAAGGCGCGGCCATTCTCCGCATACTTCACCGCGGGATCCTTGCTCAGACTGCCCCTCACCGAGCGCCAGTCAATGCTCTGACGGGCGTTGCCCACCCTCTGCCGCTGCGCCTTCACCGCGCCCTCGACGGATGGCCCGCGCTCCTTGGCCGTGCCGCGCTGCGAGGTCAGGACCGGGTCCCGGCCTGCTCGCAGCCGTTCACGCACGTCTCGCGCTGTGCCCACCGAGACGCCGGCCTCCCTGGCGATGGCACGCAAGGGCGCATCGGGCTTCATGGCGATTACCTCGCTCGCCCGCCGCCTGCCCGCCGAACCGTCCACGGGACGGACCCGCCCGTCTCTCCCCACACGGCCGCTCTCCCGCTCGGCCGGGACGAATGAGCGCTGCCGGATCGCGCTCACCGTCGCCGGAGACAGCCCAGCAGCAGCCGCGACAGCCCGGTCCGACCATTGCTGATATATCGAGAGGATACGGCCGGCCGCCGCCTCACGATCGGCCAGGGAAAGCGGCATCCCATGCCTGATGTTGGCATCGACAGAGAGCAGAAATGCTTCTTTTTCGTCACCTTCGAAAAACTTGACGGAGATGGTCTCGTCACCCCGGAGCTTCGCAGCTCTCAGCCGATGCATGCCGTCAATGACCGTCATCGTGCTCCGGTGCACAAGAATCGGCGGAAGATCCTGTGCCGCAGCCAATAGCTTTACATGTTCGGGATTCTCCCCGGTCAGTCGGGGTGAACAACCAGGAAGAAGCGAGAGTATCGGCACCGAATCCGGGGCCGTCCCGGCCGGCGCGACTGGGCCCTCCGTATGTGCCTCCCGCACGGCGAATCCCTTGCTGGATGAGTTGCTGTCTGTTTCCAGGGCCTCTAAATTGCTCCACATCCGAACACTCACCTATCGACAGGTAGGAGCTGGTGTACGTACGGAAACTGGTCCTGCGGAAGTCAACGTGAGACATCACTCCAGTGCGCCGCATCTGATGTTCCATCCCCGGAAAGCAATACGTCTTCCCTCGTGCATCATTGCCGGAGGGCCTCACCGTGAGCAACACCCGCCAGGGCTCCAGCGTGGGTAGTGTCTACTACTCGATCGAGCAGTGGACGAGAAGAAGCTGCTCCGCTAACCTCGTTTCGAATTCGCCAACATCGTTTCAACAGAGCGCCACCCTCTTTCCGTTACGTGAACCACATCCCCGGGAAGACGCACTTACGCGCGGAGTCAATTCTTTCCGCTGGCGATCGCTGCAAGACGTGGAACGTCGACCGAAAGGAGAATTTCCGGTGAGGAATTTCAGGCGGCTGCGGAGTCGGCGCCTCGGGTACGCGGTGACCATCGCCACCGCGGTTGCCCTGGTGGGATCCCTGACCAGTGCCGCGCCGGCGTCCCCGCAGAGGGCGGCGGGCTTCGACCTCGACAGCGGGAACGCTCTGAGCGAAGTCGTCTACCCAAAGTTCCAGCGGGTGTCGCGCGAGCAGAGCTCCGGCCGTTCGGTGTCGTTGACCGTGGATCACGCCATGTTGATAGAAATGCCGTGGTTTGATGCCATAGCTCCGTATCACCCGACGGCGACGGGTATCTTTTCGGATCTCGGCCGCCGTCCGAAAGATGAACGCACGACGCGCAACAAGAACATCGCTGTCATCTACTCCGCCTTCACCTCGCTCAACGCGCTCCTCCCGCAGTACAAGTCCAGATGGCTTGAGATGATGGAATCGGCGGGTCTCGATCCTGACAACACGAAGGAAGACCCGACCACTCCAAGCGGTATAGGAATTCTTGCCGCCAAGAACGCCATGGCGGCGAGGGCGGATGACGCTTCCAACCGGAAAGGCGATATAGGTGGCCGTAAGTACAACCGGCAGCCCTACGCCGACTACACGGGCTACAAGCCGGTCAACAGTGCGGATGAGCTCCGCAACCCCTCCCGCTGGCAGCCGAACGTGGTCTCGACGAACAGCGTCTATAAGGTCCAGCAGTTCGCGACTCCCCAGTTCGGCCGTCTGAAGCCGTTCTCGTACGACAGTCCCACCCGGTTCAAGGTCTCTCCGCCGACCAATAGCAACCACCACAATCACAGGGCCTACAAACGTCAAGCCGACGAGGTCCTGAAAGCATCGGCGGGCCTGAATGATCGCCAGAAGATGACCGCCGAGCTTTTCAATGACAAGGTTCTGACCTTCGGAGCCGTCGCTGGTACTCCGGTGGTCACAGGAGGCAAGTACGATACCGAGAAGATGGTTCAGTACATCACCAGTTCCGACGTGGCCTTTGTTGATGTCACCATCGCTACGTGGTACTTCAAGCGCAAGTACGATTCGGTGCGTCCATTCAGTGCGATCCGGCACCTGTACGGGAATAAGAAGATAACTGCATGGGGCGGGCCTCAGAAGGGCACCGTCAGCGACATCACCGGAGACGAATGGCAGAGCTACCTGAACATGAACTCTGCCGACCATCCCGAGTATCCTTCCGCCACTTCGTCGCTCTGTCTTTCCTTCGCCCAGCAAGTACGACGCTTCACCGGCACTGACAAGATCGACATCTCCGTCCCCGTGGCTCAGGGTTCCTCCCTCGTTGAACCGGGAGTCACTCCGGCCAGTGACGTCACGCTGCGCTGGAGCAACTGGACCGATTTCGCCAGAGACTGTGGTGAAAGCAGGGTCTGGGCCGGCGAGAATTTCCCGTCCTCAATTGAGGCCACGTACCAGTACGCACCGGAGATCGGCGACCTGAGCTACAACTTCGTTCAGCGCAAGCTGAACGGCGGCTGAACTTCCGCGTGACCGATTCCGGCTGCCGACGGTGCCCTCGGGCTCCGTCGGCAGCCGGCTGCTGTCTGCCCAGCCGGCTCGGCGACGGGGCCTCGCCATGGACGCCTTCCGCAACGGCTGTCCCCGGCGGGCGAGTTGAGGAAGGTCGCCAGCCGCACTTTCAGGCCATCCATGGCCTGCCGCTGATCCGGCGCCGACTCGGCAGCCACCACCCTTGGAGCCTCGCTTCTGGCGAATCTCCACGTCGATCCCAGGCCCGGCATGTCCACCGCGAGCCCGCGCTTCTTGCCGCGCGCCCGTTCCTCCGGATCCCGCCCCGCCGCTGCGGCCGGCTCCCGAGGCGTGATCACCCTGCGTGTCGGGCGCCGGCGGGCTCGGGGCTGCTCATCGTCCCGGCTTCTCTCTCACCTGTCTGCGCAGCAGGTCATGGACGGTCCGATCGGTGCCCATGTCACGCCACTTGGCGAAGGAGCAGTACACCGGGCTGCGCCTCGGCAGATCCTGCGGCAGATATCGCTGTCGAGCAGAACCCGGCCGGCTCGGGGTTCGTACCCCAGCCCAAGCGGGGTGGTGGAACAGGCCTGTGGCGTCCTCGTTCTGCACCGCTGCTCGGTACGTGACGACGAACACCGGCCCGCCATCGCGACGTCGCGCGTGTTCTGGGCGATGAGCGACGTAACAGCACGCCCGCCGACCGGCACCTCCATCCCGGCCGCGGAGGCAGTGACCGGCCCGCCTCGCCCGAGCCCAATCACATCGGACGTCAACCCGTCAAACGCCTTTTCAATAAAGATCGAGGGTAGAAGAGTTGAGGATGGAGGAGTTAAAGTGAAATCAATTTTGCGGTCTTGCACGCAACGGGGGCATAATGTCAACAATCTACCATGTGTTCATAGTAAGGTTAAAGTTACCTGTTTCGACGGCACGCGACATCAGTCCCGGAGTTTCGAGTCGGGATTCCGCTCACGGCGCACGAGGGACTCGGTGGCACCTGGCCACCGCCGTCGGTCACGGTTCCCGAACGGCCAGGGCGGCCGCGCCTGCGGGATTCGGCGGTTTAGGAGACCGGTGGTGCCGTCTCCGAACACCGTCCGGTCGGTGCGCGCGACCGGCGGAGTCGGCTCTCGCGCTCGGGCCGACCCTGGGGGGCGGCTCGATGACAGACGTCCTTCCGTCTTGTCCCGCGGCGGCGAAGACGCATTCCCGGTTGATGGAGGGGTACGCCCGCACGGACGTGTATCCGGCCCCCGATGTCTCCTCCGTGGGGACTCGGCCGCGACCCGACCGGAAGCTGGTACGGCTCGCGGTCACGGCGGACAAGCGGTTGTACGTGAGGAACGTCCACGATGTGCTCGGCCGCAGCCGCACTCTGGCCACGCTGCCCCGGCCGGTCCAGGAGGCGTTCGGCAGGGTGGCGCGGGAGGCGGCTGCCGACATCATCCAGCACAGTGAAGCCGATCACCGCTCAATCGAGGTCTGGACCGGCAGCAGGACCGCGCATCTGCGGATCACCGGCGACGGTGTGGGGCGGCGCGGCTCGGTCCGCGGGACCGGGGTCGCCGGTCTGACGACGCGGCTGCGCGCCGTCGGCCGCACACTCATCCACGGCCCGGGCCCTGATCTCACCCATCGCGTCGAAGTGACAGCGCCGTTCAGCCGCAGCGACTGGTGGAGGGAAGATGACGATCAAGGTTGTCCTGGCCGAGGACGAAGCCCTCACCAGGGAGGCCCTCGCTGCACTTCTCCAACAGTCGGGAGACATTGAGGTCGTCGCCCACACAGGACGGGGCGACAGCGTGCTGGAGCTGGTGGACGACCACCAGGCGGGGCTCGCCGTTCTCGATGTGTGCATGCCGGGCATGAACGGGATCGATGTCGCCGAGCAGCTGAACCGGGAACGGTCCGGTTTCCCGGTGGTGCTCCTGACCTGCGACGCCCGGCCCGGGCACCTCCAGCGGGCCATGAAGGCCGGAGTGCGCGGAATCCTCACCAAGGAGACCTCGATCCGCGAGCTGTGCAGGGTGATCCGTGAGGTGGACGCGGGGGGACGGCACGTCCCCTTCGAGCTGGTCGCCGAGATGCTGGCCGTCGGCGAGAACCCGCTGACGGCCCGCGAGGCGGAGATCCTGAAGGCGGCCGAGGACGGCCGCCCCCTCAGCGCCATCGCGTCCCAGCTGCACCTGAGTCCGGGAACGGTGCGAAATCACATTCACTCGGCCATCCACAAGCTGAAGGCGGGCAACAGGATGAGTGCCGTGCACGCCGCTTCGCGGGCCGGCTGGATCTGAGTCGAGGGAAGCGGACGGGTCACCGGCCGCGGCCACGCGCCTTCGACCGCGATGGCCCGGTCGGCTCGACCGTCCCGGTGGCCGGTTCCGGCCCTGGTGGTGGCCGGACTGCGCCCGCCTTCGCGGCGTAGGCGGTACGGCCGGGCAACGGCTGACCGTCAGGCGGGTGTGGTGCCGCCACATGACCAGACTCATGTGGCGCCACCGCACCCGCCGCTGCCGTGCCGCATGGCGGTTATTCCCGGCCAGTGAACGGCTGTTGCAGGCAATGCAACAAGGGCTCACCCAGGACACGTAGTTCTCGCAGGTCCAAGAGCCGACTGCGGTCGGCGAACCGGTGCCCGGCCGGCCACGGCGAGCCGGACGTTTCCTCGGCCGGGTCGGGGTCCTGTTCTGCCAGCAGATGGACGTGGAATGGCCGGGTCAGGCGGTGCGGCGGAAGCGGGACAGAGCCAGCCCGCTGAGGACCATTCCGATCAGCCCTACCACCAGGGCCACGACGGCTCCACCTCGCCCGTTGCCGCTGCCGACACCACCGTCGGAGCCGGCCAGAGCAATCCCACCGAGGACCATGCCGGTCAGCGCCACCACCAGGCCCCCCATGGCCCCGCGTCGCCCGTTGCCGCTGCCGCTACGGCCGGCGGAGCGCAGAGCCCATCCACCGATGCCCACGCCGATCAGCGCCACCACCATGGCTGCCATGGCCCCGCCTCGCCCGGAGCCGCCACCACCGTCGGCGGCCGAGACGTCCGCGACCGCCGGTGTGGCAAGGCAGAGCCCCCCGAGCAGGGCGGCTGCGACTGCGGTAAGCAAGTGACGGACGGACATTGAGGATCCCTTCGGTTGCACGACAGGTACGGGCGAAAGCGTATGTACCGGCGTGGTCACGGGTCGTCATGCCGAAGTAGCCGATGGGCCTACCGTCGGGGTGGTACGCGCTCGGGGCGGAGCCTGCTGTTACAGCAGTCACGTACCGCAACCGCAGCAACCGTACTCAGGTCACCCCGGCCTTCTGTCGCCGCCATGTGACTGCGATGGCCGCCGGCGACCGTTCGAGTCTCTCGCCTCGGCTGCGCACGACCTCGACCACCTCAGGCCCGCCCTCGCGGCGACCAGTTTCCTTGACCTGCGGGTACTACCAGCCTTCCTCCTCCACGTCCACGAGCACCCTTCGCGAAGCCCGAGATCGCCTGGTACATGTAAGACCGACCGGCACATGGGAGGCGGCGTCGCGGGGCTGGGCACGCACATCTGCGGCGTTGTCGTCAGTCAACAACTCCCCCATAGCCCTGAAGGCATGGGGGGACCCCCTTCGCGTTGCCTCCCTCCTCCGCCTTGCAGCTGCACGCACCCAGCCCCGCTCCTTCTCCCACCCCCCATGTGCCGGTCGGTCTAAAGCGCCGGATTGGCCCCGAGTACCAGCTCCGCGACGGCCCAGCGCAGTCACGGCGGCACGCCCGCGCCGCCGAGCGACTGGGGCGGGCCGATCAGATACCAGCCGGACTCCATCCAGGCGCGGTAGGCCTTCCTGAACGGCTCGGGCAGAGTCACCGAGCGGCCCTCGGGGTCGTACACGGGCGGGGTGCGATCCACTTCGATCGCGGGGTCGGCGAGCTGCTCGACGGCGAAGCGCTCCACTTCGGCGAGCAGGTCGCGGGCGGTCTCCCGGGTGGTGTCCGTGAAGGCGCCCCGGCCGTACGTCTCCGCGCGGCCGAGCAATTCGAAAAGGTTGAACTCCAGGTCCCTGAGGTTGGACCGGTAGTGGCTCACAGGCGCTTGTCTCCTTCGTGGTCGAGGGACTTCATGACAGAGGGAGGTCATGGCAGAGGCCCGACCGGGCACGACCGGCCGGGCCCCGCACACACTCCTGGTCAGGCGAACGTCACCCGGGCCACGGGGGCGAGCTGCCCCTCATGGAGCAGCACCCGGCAGCGGAACCGCTGGATCTTGCCGCTGGGCGTCTTCGGCAGCACACCGCGCGGCAGGAACAGACACTCTGCGAGGGCGACCCCGGCCTTCTCCATGGCCAGGGCCGCCGCCTCCTCGGCGATGGGCCGGTAGTCGCGAGGGTTGCCCTGCGGCTCCACCATCAGGATGAGCCGGGACATCCCCGCATCGCCCGCGTCGATGACGGCCGCGCACCCTTTGCGCACGTTCCTGAGGCTGTCGACCGCGGACTCGATCTCGGAGGCATAGACCTTCCGCCCGCCCACCGACAGCATGTCGTCGGCGCGGCCCAGGACGTACAGCTCGTTGTCCTGGACGAAGCCCAGGTCGCCGGTTTGCAGCCAGGAGTCCTTGAACCTGACGGCCGTGCGCTCCGGGTCGGCGTAGTAGCCGTTCGCCAGGCTCGGCGACGACACCTGGATCTCCGCGATCCGGCCGCCCGACCCGGCCCGCACGGTGACCCCGGGCAGGGCAGGGCCGTTGGAGACGAGCCGGGTGGACTTCGGGTGGTCGGGCGCCACCTCGATCACCGAACCCTCGACGAGCGCGGGCCCGTCGAAGGCGAGCGCTTTGGGCGCCTGCGCCCAGGGCTTGCCAGTCACCGCGAGCGTCGCCTCGGCCATGCCGTACGCCGGCTGGAACGCGGAGTCGGCCAGGCCGAACGGCCGGAACTTCTCCGTCGCCGTGACGAGTGTGTTCCAGTCGACGCGCTCCGCGCCGATCACGGCGGCCCGCAGCTTCAGCTCCTTCGGCAGTGAGCCCCGCCCCTGTGCCCGCGCCGCGAGATACACGGCCGTGCTGGTGCCCGCCGTCATCGTCGCCTCGTACTCCGACATGTCGCGGAACCATGTGCGCGGCGCCATCCCGAACCGGTCGGGCGAGGACAGTACGAAGTCGAAGTCGTACGCCCACGAGTACAGCAGACAGCCGAACATACCCATGTCGTGCGAGAGGGGCAGCCATGAGGCCACGGTGTCCGAGCCCGGTCGGCCGCCCGTCAGGTGCAGGATGATCTGCAGCTGCTGCTCGATGGAACGGGTGGTGAGCGCACACCCCTTGGGCATGCTGGTGGAGCCGGACGAGTACTGGATGAACGCCAGGTCGTCCCGTCCCGGCGGGCTTGGCTCGATGCGCCCCGGGCCGCGCAGGGCCGACCAGCCGCGGACCGGAAGGTGCTTGATCAGCTCCTCCGGGACCATGCTGGTCAGCCAGTCGTCGACGAGCAGGAGCGTCGGGTCCAGCCGCGCCGAAAGTGCGAGGAGCTGCTCACCGTACGCCTCGTGGCTCTGTCCGCGGGTGGGTAGCGGAAGCGAGGCCACCGCGCCGCCCGCCAGCCAGACGGCGAGCAGCCCGCGAACGGTGTCGGGGGTGTTGGTGAGGATCGCGGCGACCCGGGTGCCCGGCCCCACACCGAGGGTGCGGAGTCCGGCGGCCATCCCGTGCGCGTCCTTGACGACCTCGCGCCAGGGCGTGTGGGCGAACTCGTCGCCGTTCCACTCGTGCAGTACGCCGTGCGAGGCACGGTTGGTCAGGGCGTTGAAGAACTCCACGTACGTGTTTCCCCGTCTCTTGTGGTTCTCTCGTTTGCCCGGGTCTTCCTTCGGCCTACTCGACGTCCACGAGGGAGGCGTCGGAGTCGCGGGGGCGTTCGGCCATGGGGGCGAGTGACTGCTGGGACTCCAGGAGTTCCTTCCTGTCCATCGAAGACCCGCTGACCCGGCTGATGTTGGCCTCGCGCATGGTCATGCGCTCGGGGTCGACACGGACGACCTTCCAGGCCAGGTGGGTCTTCTCCAGGGACCAGATGAGCATCGCCGAGAGGTCGATCTCGTACCACTTCATGCCGTGCCTGGCGGAGCGGGGGAAGGCGTGGTGGTTGTTGTGCCATGCCTCCCCGAACGAGGGGATCGACAGCCAGGCCACGTTGCGCGACTGGTCGGTGGTTTCGAAGCGGCGACGTCCGAAGACGTGCCCGACGGAGTTGACGGCGTACGTCATGTGGTTGATGAGGAAGATACGCACCAGACCGCCCCACAGCATGCCCGTCAACCCGGCCCGCACCGAGCCTCCGGTGATCGCGTAGGCGATGACGCCGGGCAGGACCACACTGGAGACGGTGACGAGGAGCAGGTGCTCGCTCAGCCAGCGCAGAGGCTTCTCGCGGACCAGGTCAGGGCAGTAGCGCATCGGGTCGGAACTGAGTTCGACATCGAAGAGCCAGCCCAGGTGGGCGTGCCACAGCCCGGCCATGGTGCCCTTGAAGCCGGGTTCGAAGTCCAGGTGCGGGGAGTGCGGGTCGCCCTGCTTGTCGGCGACGCGGTGGTGCTTGCGGTGGTGGGCGGCCCAGATCAGCGGCGGCCCCTGCCCGGCCATCACGCCGGCGGTGGCGAGGGCGATGCGGATGGGCTTGTAGGTCTCGAACGAGCGGTGGGTCAGCATGCGGTGGTAACCGGCGGAGATCCCGAAGCCGGAGACGGCGTACATGATGACCAGCACGACGACGTCCGACCAGCCGAAGATCTCGTTCCACAGCAGTCCCATGGCGCCGAAGACCGCGACGAGCGGAATCAACGACGCCCCGAGTATGAACCAGCGATGCTTCCTGCCGTCCATGTGCTTCTCACTTCCGGGAGTTGACTGTCTGTCTGTTGCGGGTGTTACCTGCGCCCCTGGCCTTGCGGAACAGGGGCAGAAATGCCGTGCGCAGCACGGGAATGAGCAGCGCGCGCGGGGTGTGGCGGCCCGCGAGGTACTGGGCCTTGGCGACAGGTCCGGGGACCACGACGCGGCGCCCTTGGGCGAGACCGCGCAGGCCCGCCTCGGCGACGCGCCGGGGTGTGAGCCAGGCGAGGAACCGATGTTCCTGCAGCTGCGAAATGCCGCCCACGGCATAGAAGTTGGTGCGCACGGGCCCGGGTGAGAGCAGCGTGCAGCTCACGCCGGTGCCGCGCAGTTCGTCGTGGAGCGACTCGGCGAAGGTGTTGGCGAAGGCCTTGGTCGCCGAGTAGGTGGCCGCCGTCGGCACGGGCTGGTAGCCCGCGGTCGAACCGGTGACCAGAATGCGGCCGTGACGGCGGGCCAGCATGCCGGGGAGGAGGGCCTGAGTGAGGGCGTGCAGTGAGACGACGTTGACCTGGACCTCGGCGGTCTCCTTCACGGGGTCGTTCTCGCTGAACGGCCCGCAGGTGGGAAACCCCGCGTTGGCGCAGAGCACCGACACCGGCTCCCCGGCGAGTTCTCTGGCCAGCTCACCGCGCGCGGCTGAGTCGGCCAGATCGCAGGTCCTGACGCGCACGGTCACGCGGTGCTTGTCCCGCAGCTCCTTGGCGAGCAGTTCCAGGGCCTGGCTGTTGCGCGCGGTCAGCCACAAGCCGTATCCGCGCGCGGCCAGGCCCCGGGCGAGGTGTTCGCCTATGCCGGAGGAGGCGCCGGTGACGACCGCCCACTTCGGGGCGCTCACGCGTGGTTCCCCGGGGAGCCGAGGTGCGTGGCGAGCCGCCCGGCCGCCGCGCGGCCCGTCCGCGCGCATGCCTCGATGGACACACCCTGGATGTAGTCACCCGCGAGCTCCAGGCCTGCGATGTCGGTGACGCTCCGGCGGACTTCGGCCAGGAACTCGGCGTGGTAGGGGAGATAGCCGCTATAGGCGGCCTTCCAATGCTTGACCAGGCGATTGACGCGCTCGGCGCGCGGCGCGCCCAGGTACTTCACCAGGCGCTCCTCGGTCTCACCCGTGAGCCGGTCGATGTTCTCGGCGCTGAGGTCGGTGAGCCTGCCCTCGCGGCCGCTGTAGGTGTAGCGGACGATGTGGCGGTCCTCCTGGCCGTACGAACCGGCGTTGCTGCACGGCCCGTCGTCCATGGCGAGCGCGCGCACGTCATGTGTGAACATGTCCCGGTCGTACTCGACGAGCACCACGGTCGACGGGAAGTAGTTCACGTCGCTGAGCCGGCGGGCGAGCGCGGGCCGGGCCGAGCGGACGATCTCGGCGGTGGCGTAGGCGGGAGTGGCGAGCACCACGCCGTCGTAATCGCTGGACTTAGCCTCGGCGCCCTCCTCCGAGATCCGCAGGCCCGTGACCTTGCCGTCGCGGATCTCCAGCCCCTCGACCGCCGAGTTGAGCCGCACCGGTACGCGCTTGGCGAACGCTTCCAGGACGGGCTGGATGCCGCCCGACAACTGGTCGTAGTGGTCCATCAGCATCGCAATGTTGGTGCCGAAGGTGCCGGGGTAGACCTCGCCGGGTTCGGCTCCGTTGTTGCGGATCACCATGGGCCGCACCAGCATGTCCGTCATCTCGGGACCGAAGAACTCGCTGAGCGGGGTGTGGTCGTGCTTGCGCGACACGCCGCTGAAGTAGCGCGAGCCGAGGAAGCGGTTGCGCCGGTCGGCGCGGATGCGGGCCGCCATGCCCGCCATCCGCGCGAAGTCCCGGGACGAGCCCATGCGCCGGATGTTCCTCAGGGTCTGGCTGCGGCGCTCGCTGTCGAGCGTCAGCACCTTGCCGTCCTTGATGCGGGACGCGTTGTATCCGAAGCTCTCGTACACGTCCGAGCCGAGCTCCGAGGTGAACCAGCGGAAGGTGTGGTACTGGCGGCCAATGTTCTTTCCGCCCGTCATGACGCGCCGGTCGCCCAGTTTGTCGAGGCCGAAGCGGCCGCCCAACGTGCCCTCTGCCTCGATGACTTCGACGTCGTGGCCGAGCAGGTCGAGGCGGAGCGCGGCGGTGAGACCCGCGATGCCGCCGCCCACCACTGCCACGCGCCGCTGTGTACGTTCAAATGGCATGAATCAGACTCCGTGGATGTGCGTGGCCGAACAGGGACGCGGACCCGAGTGGGGCAGCAGCTCGATATGGCCCTGGACCACCGTCTTGCCGAACTGCCGCAGTCGCACTGCCACCGGCAGGCGACCGTCGGCGCCAGGCGTCCTGACCTCCGCCTCATGGACGAGATCCGCCTCGAACTCGGCGAAGTCCAGGAAGGACGCCTCGCAGCCGACGACCATGGCGTGCGGGGACGCGATGGCCCCGCTCCGGCAGGCCGCGGCGACGGCCGCCTGCCGCAGGCCCTCGACCATCAGGGGGCCCGGTACGTGGTCGTACTCGTGGTCGAAGAATGCGGGGTGCCCCTGGTCGGCGGCGAGGAGATAGCGGATCCTGCCGCCGTCGGGCTCTGTGTCCTCACGGTCCGCCGAACCGATGACGACGTTGCGGGGGGCCTCCCGGCCGACCAGGGCGGGCGGTAGCCGGCGCGTCGGTGTCAACCGGGAGGTGTCCACCGGCTTCTGGGCCCGCTGGAAAGCGCGGAAGACGTCGTAGTCCTCCTGCGACATGAAGGCGAGGACCGCGCTGAGCGTCATCGCCCGGCGTCCGCCGATCTCCATGACGCCTTCGAGGGTCATGCTCACCACGTCGGAGCCCTTGCCCTGCCGTTCGGCGACGCGGTAGTGCAGATAGCCCTGAAGAGCGGAGGTCCCGTCATCCGCGTACGCCTCCGGGTCCTCGACCCGCAGCGTGATCCGCTGGAGGCTGAAGGGCAGCCCCACCGGCACGCCCACATGGCGGTGCAGCAGCACGAAGATCGACTGACGCGCAGCTTCGGCGGACGCGAACGGGTCGTGGTGGGACGCATGCCGGTCGGACCACAGGCTGTGCGCGCGGGGGATCTGGAAGGACAGATAGAAGTCGTCGTCCGAGCCCTGCGCGGAGTCGGCGACGAAGACCTCGCCGATCTGCCTGCGGTGCGCGAGCGAGCGCGGCACGGTCTGCTCGAAGCCCAGCTGGATGCCGGGCGGCGGCAGCGCGCCGGGGGCGGTTGCGTACGGGAGAGTGCTGGTCATCTACTTGGCTCCGGTTCAAGCGGGTCCTGCTGTACGGGGTGCGGCTGAGGGCCGCTCTGATAGACGGGCCTGCGCATCGCGCTCCGGCGGCTGATCTCCGTGCCGGCGAGCCGGACCAGCTCGTCGACCGCGGCCCGGCGCCGGCCCCGGCCGCTCAGCACGGCTTTGCCGGTGGCGCCGAGAACCCGCCCCGGGGTGAGCACATCCATGACGGAGGCGCGGTGGCTCAGCAGGTCCAGTACGCCGTCGACCTTGCCCTTGGCGTGCAGCGCGCGGACGACCCGCGGGACGACGCCCGCGATGGGGCCTGCGACGCCGAGGTCCGTGGCCAGCCCGTAGTACTCGGCGTAGGTGCGGTCCCGCCACGTGCCGAACTCGGCGGTGGCGCGGTCGAGCCGGGCGGTTTCGGGCAGTGCCGCCACGATCGCGGGCGCAAGCCGCTCCGTCTGGTGAAAGGCGTCCCCGATGCCGCGCCCGCCCGCCGGGTCCTTGAAGTGCCCGGCATCCCCGAGCAGCACCCAGCCGGCGCCCGCCGCCTCGCGGAAGTACCCGAAGAAGCGGCGGATGCCGTAGATCCTGCTGGCCCGGGTGGCGCCCGAGAGGGCCTTGGCGATGGGCGCGCAGCGCATGGCGTGGGCGTGCAGGGAGCCTTCGAGGTCGGCGCGGAAGGACTCGCGTTCGTGCTGCTGCGGGGAGACGCCCACGATGTAGAGGCCGTTGTCGGCGGGGCCGCCGAGCATGTGCCGGTCGCCCCAGCGGTGGAAGACGAAGGTGGGGCGCTCGCCGAGGTCCGTGCCTTCGAAGTACGTCCAGTAGTAGCTGCGTTCACCGGGGCTGACGTGGTACATGCGGGAGCCGCAGGCCTCGGCGACCTTGGAGTTCCGGCCGTCGGCGCCGACGACGAGGCGGGCGCGCAGAACGGTCTCGGTGCCCCCGGACACGGCCCGGACCCCCGAGACGCGGCCGCCGTCTCGGACGACCCCGACGACCCGGGTGCCCAGACGCACCTCGGCGCCCGCTGCGCGGGCCGCACCCACCAGCACGGGGTCGAGAACCTCCCGGCGGATGCAGGCCGCGCCGCCGACGTCCCCGTCCTGCTGGGGGAAGGCGGCCAGACAGCGGAACTCCTCCAGGCGCATGTCGACATGGCTCATCGGGGTGACCCCGGCGGCCCTCAACTCGTCCATCAGACCAAGGCGGTCGAGGAACGCGAGGGAGTCGGCCTGCAGGATGTTCGAGGAGAGCGTCGAGCGGATCTGCGCGGCCTGGTCGAGCACGGCGACCCGCAGGCCGCGGCGGGCGAGGAGCACGCCGAGGGTGGAGCCGGCGCAGCGCGCGCCGACGATGACGACGTCGAAGTCCTCGGTGGGGACGTCCCGTATGCCGCCACTCACGACGCGCCGTTCCAGCGCACCGCGGCCGCGGCAGCGAAGTCACCGGCATGCGCGAACCCGGACATCACGACGAGGTCGCCGTCGCGCAGTTCACCGGCGCGCGCGGCCTGGTCGAGGGTGATGGGTACGGCGGCACCGTACAGATTTCCGAAGCGGTCGAAGGTGTCGAAGTGGCGCCTACCGTCGAGTTTCAGGGCCTGTCTCCAGTTCCTCAGGAAGATCCGGTTCGGCTGGTTGGTGACGAGGACGTCGATGTCGGACGGCTCCTCGCCGAGGTCCGAGCAGAGCTCCCGGACCAGCTCGGGGACGAGCGAGTTGCCGCGCCCCATGACCTCCTGCTGCTTCGCGTTGTCGAACCAGATGTCCGTCTGGCCGGTGCCGGGCTCCCAGTACTTGCGCCCGTCCGGAGCCGCGAGCCCCAGGTCGACCGAGTACTCGGGAGTGCTGCGCTTGCGTACACCCAGGATCGGCGAACCGCCGCCCGCCTCCAGATAGGCCACGCCACAGCCGTCGCCCGGTACCGCCGCGTGGGAGTGCTTGCGTACCTCGGACTGGGCGAACATCTGCCCCGCGGTGTTCTGCACATTGGCGATCAGGGCGGTCCGCGCGGAGCCGTCGGACATGATCTTCTGCGCCAGCTGCATCATGTACATGAACGAGGCGCAGCCGCCGTTGTGCAGGTCCACGATCCAATCGGGGCTGATGCCGAGCCGGTGTGCGGCCTGGGCGCCGATGCCCATGAACGGCTCGTCCGGGAGCAGCACGTTCGTGAGGAACACATCCGCCTGGGGCTTCCGGCCGAGCCGCTCGAAGAGGGGCGCGGCCGCCTTCGCGATCATGTCGGAGGCGCGCTCGTCCGGAGCGACGTGGTGCCGAGACGCGGGGACCTTGAACAGCGGGGCGTTGGCGAGTGGGTCCACCGGGGCGTCCGGGTCGTGGAAGAACTCGGGCCCCACGACCTTCTCGGGCAGATAACTCCCGAAGTCGACTATGCCGACGGGCTGCATGACAGTTCCTTTCGAAGCCAGTCCTCGACCGTCCGTGCCGTCTCGGCAGCGTGTTCTTCGAGGAGCGAGAAGTGATCGCCCGGGACCGGCGTGACGGTGTCGGCCGCGCGCCACAGACGCCAGTTCCCGCTGTTCGGTGCGTCGGGGCCACGCTCGGCGGTGAGGAGCAGGGCCGGGGCGGTGAGCGGGTCGCAGGCCCAGTCGTCGAAGAGGCGCAGATAGCCGCCCATGGCCAGGACGCCCGCGTCGTCGACGTCGGCCAACACCTGCTCCCTGTCGAGGATGTGCCCCATTGCCCAGCCGAACACCTCACTCTGCTGGGCGGGTTCGGGTTCGTACGTGTCGATCAGAACGACGCCCGCGACCTGGTGCCCGGCGCGTTCGAGACTCGCGGCGGCGGCGTGCGCGAGAACCCCGCCGATGGAGTGCCCGGCGAGCAGCACCGGGGCGCCGGCCGCAGCCTTGAGGGTTTCGGCGGCCAGGCTGCCGACCGCCGCGTGCCAGGACCCCGGGAGAAGTGGTGAGGTGCCACCCAGGCCGGGCAGGGTGAGCGCCGACATCCGCAGCCGGCGTCGGAAGCCCGCGGCGAACCGTGCGAACTGGTGCGGGCCGGAACCGGCCAGGAAGGACGGCACGCAGACCACTGCGGGCTCGGCGGGGCCGTCGGAGAGGAGGGCGGGTCTGGGCGGTGCGGCGAGCTGGTCGGGGGACGAGAAGGAGGGCAGTACGGAGGCGGCTTGCCGCAACTGCGGGATGGCGGCGGGGAGGCCGTCTCGGGCATGGGCGGATCTGAGGAGGGCGGTGTAGCGGCCCCGGGGGGTGGGAACCGGTGCGGGCTCCTGTGCCAGGAGCGCGGGCTCCTGCACCTGAGGTGTGGCCTGTCCGATCAGTGGCCGCAGATGGTCCGCGATCGCCTGCGGGGTCGGGTGGTCCACCAGAAGCGTCGTCGGCAGGTCGAGCCCGGTGGCGGCAGAGAGGTGCCGCTGCAACCGGACGGCGCCGAGTGAGTCGATGCCGAGCTCCAGGAGGGTTTTGTCCGCGTCCACGGCCGTGGTGCCGTCGTATCCGAGGACGAGGGCAGCCTGGGCCAGGACCAGGCCGAGGACGTCCAGCGTCGGTGCCTGGGGGGTGGGTGCCTCCGAAGTCCCGCTCCTGGAGACCGCGTTGGTGTCCACGTGCTGCGGGTCACGCACGGTCTGCTGTACGTCGATCCAGTGGCGGCGCGCCTGGAACGCGTACGTGGGAAGGCTCACCCGGCGGCCCGCAGCCGGTGCGAACAGCCCCGCCAGGTCGGCGCCCGCGCCGTGGGTGTGCAGCTCGGCGAGTGCGGTCAGGAGCGCGACGGGCTCGGACTTGCGCCCGTCGAGCGCGGAGGCGAGGACGGCGGCCGACGGGGCGTCCAGGCACTCCTGCGCCATGCCGGTGAGCACCCCGGCCGGGCCGAGCTCGAGGAAGGCGGTCACACCCGCGCTCTCCAGGGTGCGCGTGCCGTCGTAAAAGCGGACCGGGCGTTCGGCGTGGCGCACCCAGTAGTCGGGGCCGGCCAGGGCGGCCGGGTCGGCGAGGGTGCCGGTGACGTTGGAGACGATCGGGATGCGTGGCTCCCGGTATCTCAAGCTGCCTGCGATCTCGGCCAGTTGACCGAGCATGGGGCGCATCAGGGGCGAGTGGAAGGCGTGGCTCACGCGCAGTCGTCGGGTGCGTCGACCCCGCTCCCGCCAGGGGAGTTCCCAGGCGCCGATGGCGTCGGCGGGACCGGACACGACGACGGAGCGCGGTCCGTTGACGGCGGCCACCGCCAACTGCTCGTGCTTCGCCAGGTTTTCGCGGACCTCGTCCTCGGATGCCTCTACGGCGACCATCGCACCCCCCTCCGGCAGGGCCTGCATCAGTGCGCCGCGGGCGACGACCAGTGCGCTCGCGTCGGCGAGGGAGAGGACTCCGGCGACATGGGCGGCGGACAGTTCGCCGATCGAATGGCCCATCAGGAAATCGGGGGTGAAGCCCCAGGACTCGACGAGTCGGTAGAGGGCGACCTCCAGGGCGAACAAGGCGGGCTGGGTGTAGCCGGTACTGTGCAGCAGCTCCGCCTCCGGGGTGCCCTCGGCGGCGGACATCACTTGTCGCAGCGGTCGCTCCAGATGCCGGTCCAGTCCGGCGCACGCCGCGTCGAGCGCGTCCGCGAACGCCGGGTGGGCGGCGGCGAGCTCACGCCCCATGCCGGTGCGCTGCGAGCCCTGCCCGGAGAAGAGGAAGGCCGTCTTGCCCGCGCGTGCGGCCACGCCCTGGACGACGTTGCCCGGGAACTCGTCCGCGCCGAACGCCGCGAGACCGGCGAGGAGTTCGGCACGGTCGGCGCCGATGACGACCGCCCGGTGCTCGAAGCGGGCCCGGGTGCGGGCGAGGGCGGCGCCGACCTCGGTGGGCGCGGCGTCCGGGTGTGCGGTGTCGGGGGGCGCGGTGAGGTGGGTGTGGAGGCGGCGGGCCTGATCGCGGAGGGCGGCGGGCGTTCTGGCGGAAAGCACCCACGGGACGACGGGGAGTACGGCCAACTCCTCCTCGCCCACGTCATGCTGGTCCTCCGGTGGCTCCTCGACGATGACATGGGCGTTGGTGCCGCTGATGCCGAAGGAGGAGATGCCGGCGCGCCGGACGCGCTCCCCACGCGGCCAGGGCGTGGCCTCCGTCAGCAGGGAGATGCCGCCGGACCAGTCGGTCTTCGACGTGGGCCGGTCGACGTGCAGGGTCCGGGGAAGCACCTCGTGGCGCAGGGCCTGGACGATCTTGATGAGACCGCCGACTCCGGCGGCCGCCTGGCTGTGCCCGAGGTTGGACTTCAACGAGCCCAGACGCAGGGGCTGTTGCCCTCCACGTTCCCGGCCGTAGACGGCGTTCAGCGCGTCGATCTCGATGGGGTCGCCGAGGGTGGTGCCGGTGCCATGGCCCTCGACGGCGTCGACGTCGGCGGGACGGACGCGCGCGTCGGCGAGCGCCTGACTGATGACGTGCTGCTGGGAGGTGCCGTTGGGCGCCGTGAGGCCGTTGCTCGCGCCGTCCTGGTTGACGGCCGAGCCCTGGACGACGGCGAGGATGCGGTGGCCGTTGCGCCGGGCCTCGCTGAGCCGCTCAAGGAGGACGACGCCGACGCCCTCGCCCCAGCCGGTGCCGTCCGCCGCCTCCGCGTAGGAGCGGCACCGGCCGTCCGGCGAGAGGGCGCGCTGCCTGCTGAACTCCGTGAACACACCCGGCGTGGACATCACCGTCACACCACCGGCGAGCGCGAGGGAGCACTCGCCCTGACGCAGCGCCTGCGCCGCCAGATGCACACCGACCAGAGATGAGGAACACGCCGTGTCGATGGTGAGGGCCGGGCCCTCGAACCCCATCACGTACGAGACACGCCCCGACAGCACGCTGCCCGCCGAGCCGATGCCCCAGTAGCCCTCAAGCTCGCTGGGACCGGACCGCGCGAGCTGGGCGTAGTCCTGCCCGGTCGTCCCCACGAACACGCCCGTACGGGAGCCGCGCAGCGTGCCGGGGTCGATCCCCGCGTCCTCCAGGCACTCCCAGACGGTCTGCAGGAGCAGCCGCTGCTGCGGGTCCATGGCCCGTGCCTCGGTGTTTCCGATGCCGAAGAACTCGGCGTCGAACTCCGTTGCCCCGTCAAGGAATCCACCGGAGCGGGTGTACGTCGTCCCAGGGCGGTCGGGGTCGTCGTCGAAGAGGCGGTCGAGGTCCCAGCCCCGGTCGGAGGGGAAGTCCGAGACCACGTCGCGCCCGGCGGCCACGACATCCCACAGGTCGGCGGCGGACGCGACGCCGCCCGGGTAGCGGCAGGCCATGCCGACGATCGCGACGGGTTCGTTCGTACGCTGCTCGGCCTGCCTCAACTGCTCGCGGGTTCTCTGGAGTTCGGCGACCACTCGCTTGAGGTACTGCAGTGTCCTGTCGTCGTCCGGCATGGCTCAGACCACCCCCAAGTCGTTGTCGATCAGGTCGAAGATCTCGTCGGCGGTGGCGTCGTCTATACGCTGCCCGCGGCTGCCGGCGGTGCCGGGTTTCCTGCTCTCCAGGGAGGCGAGGAGGGACCGTAGCCGGGCGCTCACGGTGTCTACGTCGGACCCCGCGACGGAGGGAAGGAGCGTGGCGAGCCGGTCGAGGTCCGTGTACACGGCGGGAGCGGCCTGCTCCTGCCCGGCCGGCTCGGTGCGCTCCTCCAGGAGGGTCCGCAGATGGGCGGCGAGGGCGGGGACCGAGGGGTGGCCGAAAACGAGCGTGGACGGCAGGGTCAGCCCGGTGGCCTGGCTGAGCCGGTTGCGCAGCTGCACCGCGCCGAGCGAGTCCAGCCCCAACTCCTTGAAAGGCCGGTCCGGATCCACCGCCCCGGCGTCCTCAAGGCCGAGCACGGCGGCGACCTCGGCGCTCACGACACTCGCGACGAGTGCGTCACGTTCCTCCGGCGGCGTGGTCGCGAGACGGGTGAGCAGCGCACCGCCACGGGCCCTCGCCTGGCGGACCACAGCCGGCGCGAGGGCGCGCAGGACGGCGGGAAGCACGCCGTGGCGGCCCTGGGAGCGGAGGGCGGCCATGTCGAGCCGGGCGGGTAGAAGCAGTGAGTCACCGGTGTGGTGCGCGGCATCGAAGAGCCGGAGTCCTTCGTCGGTCGAGAGTGGGGCAAGTCCCGACCTGCCGAGCTGGGCCACTCCGTCGCCGGCGAGATGCCGGGTCATGGCGCTTGTCTCGTCCCAGAGCCCCCAGGCCAGGGAGACACCGGGCAGCCCGTGCGCACGCCGCCACTGGGCGAAGGCGTCGAGGAAGGTGTTGGCGGCGGCGTAATTCCCTTGCCCGGGGCCGCCGATGGTCCCGGCCACGGAGGAGAAGAGCACGAAGGAGCGGAGCGGGGCACCGACGGTGAGCTCGTGCAGATGCAGCGCGGCGTCGGCCTTGGGCCGCATGACGCGGTCGAGGCGTTCGGGGGTGAGTGTCTCGACGAGCCCGTCGTCGAGGACTCCGGCGGAGTGGATCACGGAGGTGAGCGGATGAGCCTGCGACACGGATTCGAGGAGCTCGGCCACGGCTGACCGCTCGGTGATGTCGCAGGCCGAGATCGTGACGTCGGCTCCGAGAGCGCCCAGTTCGGCGGCAAGCTCGGCCACGCCTTCGGCCGCGCGGCCACGACGGCTCGCGAGGAGCAGATGCCGGGCACCGCGTTCGGCGACGAGGTGCCGGGCCACCTGGGCGCCGATGCCGCTGGTTCCGCCGGTGATGAGGACGGTGCCGTCCGGGTCGAAGGGGAGCGGTTCACCCACGGCGCGGGCGCGGACGACACGCGGTACGAACGCGATGCCGTCGCGCACGGCGAGTTGAGGCTCACGCGTGGCGAGAAGCGCGGACGGCACCGGACCCTCCGCGCCGTCCAGGTCGATCAGCGTGAACCGTCCCGGGTGCTCGGACTGCGCGGAACGGACCAGGCCCCAGAGGGCAGCGAGGCCCGGCCGCACGGCGTTGGCGTCCGGGGTGACCGCGACGGCGTCCCGTGTGACGAGGACGAGCCGGGAGTCGGCGAGGCGCTCGTCGGCGAGCCATCCCTGGAGCAGGGCGAGGGTGCGGTGCGCCAGAGTACGGGCCTGTGCCGCGTCCGGCGCCGCGCGCGGGGCGGACTCGGCGGCGATCACGGTGTCCGGGACGGGGATGCCGGCGTCGAGGGCCGCGACGAGGGCGGCCAGGTCGGTGTAGGAGGGGACGTCCGCCCCATACGAGGAAACATCGGCACTCTCATCCAGCACCGCGCACGGTCCGACGGATCGCGTCTGTGCGGTCGGAGCCGGTATCGACTGCCACTCGAGGCGGAACAGCGAATCCGTCACCGGGCCCGCCGAGGCCAGCTTGGCCGGGGACACCGGGCGGGCCACCACCGAGTCGACCGAGATCGCGGGGGCGCCGGTCTCGTCGGTCGCGGACATCCGTACCGCCCCTTCGCCCTGCGAGGTGAGCGTCACCCGCAGACGCGTCACGCCCGGGCGGGTGATCCGTACTCCGGACCAGGTGAACGGGAGCCAGGCCTGCGCCGACTCGGCGTCCGTGCCAGTCAGTTCCGTGAGCTGGGCGTGGAATGCCGCGTCCAGCAGCGCCGGGTGCACGGCGAAGCCGTCCGCGTCCGGCGTGGCGTCCACCTCCGCCAGGAGCCTGCCTTCGTGACGCCAGGCGGCGTGCAGTCCCTGGAAAGCGGGGCCGTATCCGAAGCCCCGGTCCGCGAGGAGGTCGTAGAGGTTGTCGATGTCGACAACCGTGGCGCCGGGCGGAGGCCAGTCCGTCGGTCGAGCCGAAGGTTCACCGGGCGGCGCCGCCGCCAGGAAGCCGGCCGCGTGCCGGGTCCACGTTCTGTCACCGGCCGCGTCGGCGACACGTGAATGCACGGCGATCGACCGCCGACCCGCCCCGTCCGGAACCCCCACCGACGCCTGCAGATCCACCGCACCGTCGTCCGCGAGAGCCAGTGGTTCCTCCAGAGTCAGCTCGGTCACCACATCGCAGCCGACCTGCGCGCCCACCGACGCCGCGATGTCCACGAAGGCGGTGCCCGGCAGCAGCACGGTGTCGTAGACCGCGTGGCCGTCCAGCCAGCCGTGCGTGAGCCGGGAGACCCGCCCGGTGAACAGCCACCCCGCGCCGTCCGCGAGTTCGGTGGCCGCGGTGAGGAGCGGGTGCCCCGTCGTACGCAGGCCCGCGCCGGTGACGTCACCCGCAGTGGCCCGTGGCGTGGCCCAGTACCGCTTCGACTGGAAGGCGTATGTGGGGAGTTCGACCCGCCGCGCGGTACCCGCGTCGAACAGCGCTTCCCATGCCACCGGCACTCCGTGAACGTACGCATCGGCGAGCGCGGCGGTGAAGCGCACCAGTTCGCCGTCACGTCGGACCGAGCCGAAGACGGCGGCCGCGGTGCCCGTCGCCTCCACTGTCTGCTCCATCGCGACCGTGAGGATCGGATGCGGGCTCACCTCGATGAACGTCGTGCAGCCGTCTGCGAGGAGCTGCCGCACAACCTCCTCGAAGCGGACCGTCTGCCGCAGGTTCCGGTACCAGTAGCCGGCGTCGAGCCCCGCCGTGTCGAACTCGGTCGCGGTGACCGTGGAGTGAAAGCGGACCTCGCCGGAGCGGGGTGCGAGGGGAGCGAGGGCCTCGGCGAGCCGCTCCTTGGTGGATTCGACCTGGCGGGAGTGTGAGGCGTAGTCGACGTGGATGCGCCGGGCCCAGATGCCCTCGTCGGCGCAGAGGGTGAGCAGTGCGTCGAGGGCGTCGGGGGCGCCGGAGACGGTCATGGAGGAGGGCCCGTTCACGGCGGCCACGGATATGCGTCCGCCCCAGCGTTCGAGCAGGGGAAGAAGCCTCTCCGGGGACGCCGTCACCGACGCCATCCCGCCCTGACCGGCCATGGCGGCGGCGATCGCCTGGCTCCGCAGCGCCACGACGCGCGCGGCGTCGTCGAGGGACAGTCCGCCGGCGACGTACGCGGCGGCGATCTCGCCCTGCGAGTGCCCCACGACGACGTCGGGGCGCACCCCGTGCTGTCGCCAGAGCGCGGCGAGCGCGGCCATCACGGCGAACAGGGCGGGCTGCACGACGTCCACGCGGTCCAGCGGGGGCGCGCCGGGCGCGCCGCGCAGCACGTCGTCGAGCGACCAGTCGACATACGGCGCGAGCGCGTCGGCACAGGCGCGCAGCTCATCGGCGAACACCGGGTGCGTGGCGGCGAGTTCACGACTCATGCCGATCCACTGGGAGCCCTGTCCGGGGAAGACCCAGACGACCTTGCCGCCGGTACGGGCTCGAGCGAGGCTGGTGCCCTCGGTGGCCTCCCCTCGCGCGAGTGCTGCCACGGCGTCGAGGAGTTCGTCGCGCGTGGTACCGGTAACGGCGGCGCGGTGGTCGAAGTGGGCCCGGGTCAGCGCGAGCGCGGCCCCGACCTCGGCGGGCGGGGCGTCGGGCAGGGCGGCGAGACGGGTGTGCAGCCGGTGGGCCTGCTCCCGCAGGGCGGTCGGGGTCTTGGCGGACAGCACCCAGGGGCCGGCCGGAAGAACGCCCGCAGCGACTCCGGTCGGGGTGCGGTTGCCCGGCTCGGCTGTGGTCGTGGTGTGGTCGCCCGGTTCGGCTGCGGTCGTGGGAGGGCCGTCCGGCTCGGTCTCGCCCGTGAGGTGGTTGTCCGAAGTGACTACGTTCGTGAGGCGGTCGCCCGGTTCGGTCACGCCCGTGGGGTGGTCGCCCGAAGTGGTCCCCTTCGTCGGATCGTCGCCCGGTCCGGCGGAGTCTGTCCGGTCACCGTGCGACCGGCCGCCCCCCGCCGCATCGCTGCCCGACTCGCCCTCATCACTCGGGCGTCCAGCCACCGGGCCGTCGACGGGTGGCTCCTCCACGAGGACGTGCGCATTCGTCCCGCCGACCCCGAACGCCGACACACCGGCCCGCCGGATACGCGCGCCCCGCGGCCATGGCGACGACTCCGTCAGCAAGGACACGGCACCGCTCGTCCAGTCCGCCTTGGGTGTTGGCTTGTCGACATGCAAGGTCCGGGGCAGGACTTCATGGCGCAGAGCCTCGATCATCTTGATGATGCCGCCGACGCCCGCAGCCGCCTGGCTGTGGCCGATGTTGGACTTCAACGAGCCGAGCCGCAGCGGCTGCTCATCGGGACGGTCCTGGGCGAACACCGCGGTGAGCGAGTCGATCTCGATCGGGTCGCCGAGCTTTGTGCCTGTGCCATGGCCCTCCACCGCGTCGATGTCGCCGGGACGAAGGCCGGCCGCCGCCAGTGCCTGCATGACGACCCGTTGCTGCGCGGCGCCGTTCGGTGCAGTCAGCCCGTTGCTCGCGCCGTCCTGGTTTACGGCCGAGCCGGGTATGAGCGCGAGGACACGATGACCGCGCCGACGCGCCTCGCCGAGGCGTTCCAGTACGAGGACGCCGACGCCCTCGGCCCAGCCCGTACCGTCGGCCGCCTGGGCGTAAGACCTGCATCTGCCGTCCGGCGAAAGCGCCCGCTGCCTGCTGAACTCCGTGAACACCTTGGGCGTCGTCATCACGGCGGCGCCACCGGCGAGGGCGAGCGAACACGCGCCGGTGCGCAGTGCCTGGGCCGCCAGGTGCACGCTCACGAGGGACGACGAGCAGGCCGTGTCGACGGTGAGCGCGGGCCCTTCGAAGCCGAAGGCATAGGCTATCCGGCCGGACAGGACGCTGCCTGCCGAGCCGATGCCCCAGTAGCCCTCCAGTTCGTGTGGCCCCGAGCGCGCCACCTGTTCGTAGTCCTGGCCGCTGCTCCCGATGTAGACACCTGTCGGGGACTTCCGCAGCGTGCCGGGGTCGACTCCCGCGTCCTCCAGGGCTTCCCAGACGGTCTGCAGGAGCAGCCGCTGCTGCGGGTCCATCGCCAGGGCCTCGCGCCGCGCGATGCCGAAGAAGTCGGCGTCGAAATCGGCGACCGAGTCCAGGAAGCCACCGGTACGGGCGTAGCTCGTACCGGCACGATCCGGGTCGTCGGAGAAGAGTCCGTTCAGGTCCCAGCCACGGTCGGAGGGGAAGTCCGAGACGACGTCGTGTCCGGCGATCACGACGTCCCACAGGCCGGCGGGTGAGGCGATGCCGCCCGGGTAGCGGCACGCCATTCCGACGACAGCGACGGGTTCGTGGTCGGCAGCCGACTCCGGGATGTCCCGCGGGGACTCGGTGGCCGTCGGGGCGAGCCCCAGCAAGGACAGCAGATGACGTGCCACGGCCGCCGGCGTCGGATGGTCGAACAGCAGCGTGAGCGGCAGTTCGAGCCCGGCAGCCGTACCGATGCTGCTCGTCAGTTCCACGGCGGCCAGGGAGTTGTAGCCGATGTCGCGATAAGCGAGGTCCGGGTCGACGTCCCTGGGCTCCGAGCCGAGGAGCTCTGCGGTCTTCTCCCGCACCAGATCCAGCAGGACCGGGTACCGAGCTTCCTTCGGCAGCGCGGCCAGCCGCACCGTCAAGGGGATGTCCCGCTCGTTCACCGAGCCGGCCGAGTCCATCACGTCAGCCATGCAACCCTCCACGTCGTCGCCCTGCGCCCCCGCGCCCGGCCCACCGCTCCCCGAGAGGGGAGCGTCCACAGAGTCCCGCCGTCAGGACCAGGCGGCTTCCGGTGGATCTCCGAGGCGTCGCGACGCCCGGCACGTCGAGAGCACGCACCGAACGCCGCTCCTTCTCCGACGGAGATCCGTCAGAGCCCCCTAAATGCTGTTCCGTGATCCCTGACGGGTGCACGACGACAGCTACGGCACCTCGGCGCTTTGCCGGAACGTCCGAATACATCCCGTGTGCGGACGCCTCTCCGCCTTGCGATGCACCGCATCCGACGCCGCGCGCTGTTCCGCCAGGGATGACGGGACACCCCTTAGAGCCTGTCGGGTGACCTTCGATCGGAAAGCGGACGCGGTCTGGTGCGTGCGATTCCAAGGCGCTGGAAGGTCCTCGTAGCGGAGCTACTAGGGCATTTCGGCAACGCGGGAAGCGTGCGTGCCAGGGCGTGGCCGCCCGATCAGAGGTCACCCGACAGGCTCTTAGCCGGTGGCCCTGCCCGTGTGCAGCCACGACCGGAGGTGCGCGGCGAGTTGTTCCGGCTGGTCCTCGGGGATGAGGGTGTAGCTGTCTGCGATCTCCACGAGCTCGCTCTTGGGCAGGAGTTCGGCGAGCTTCCGCCCGTGCGCGAGCGGCATGACCTTGTCCTCGGCGGCCCACACCACGAGCGAGGGCCGGTCGAAGTCCCGCAATGCGTCGGCCCAGGCGAGAAGTTCCTCCTTGGGAGGTACGCCGAGCACGTACTTCCGCAAATCCCGGCGAATCTCCGCGGAGGTCCACAGGGACTCGAACCAGGCGTCCATCACCTCGTGCGGGACGGGCCGCTTGCTCATCCATCCCCAGGTCATGGGCAGTCGCCGCATCGGTTTCCACTTCAGGAGCTTGAAGGCGACGTTGATACCGCCCGGCATCTTCGCGGAGGTGTACAGATTCGAACCCGGCAGGCCCGGCGGGAAGTTGTCGAACGCCTCACAGGATGTGATGGCGAGGCGGCCCACCCGCTCGTCCCGGCCCAGGGCGACGAGTGCCTGCGCCCCGCCCCAGTCGCTCATCACCAGGGTCACGTCCCGCAGGTCCAGCTCGTCGAGGAACTCCGCGACGAGCCGGGCCACGCCGGGGATCGACAGATCGGCGTCGGCCTTCATCGGCGTACGGTGCCCGCCGAGCGGCAAGGTCGGGACCACACAGCGGAATTCCGCGCGCAGAGGGGCCACCACGTTCCGCCACAGGGAGCCGTCCATCGCTACGCCGTGCAGCAGGACCACCACGGGCCCGTCGCCGCCGGTGTCCTGGTACTCCACAGTGCCGGCCGCGAGGTGTACCTCAGCCATGTCGAAATCTCCTTGTTCCTGATCGGATGCGGGGGAGGGGAACGGCCGACAACGGCTATGCCACCATGCGGGGCCAACCCGCCAGGGCCGGCCACGCTGGGCCAACCGGTGGCGCACAGGCTCCCGGCCGGGTGATCCGGAGCAAGTAAAACATCTGAACTCCGGTTTCGACAGCCGCAATTCTGGCCAAGAACGATCATCACCCTAAAGGGCAATGGTGTCCTGTCGGCCGTGTGGGTACCGTTGCCACTCCCGTCCCGTGCCGGCACCACTCGCCATGCTCCCGAGAGCGGTTCGCACCCGAGCCCCTCGCATTCGCCTGCGCCTTGTTGGACGGCGTGGCTGCATCGCAGTCCACAGAAATTCCAGGCGATCATCTTCCTGTACCGGAAAGGCATTCCGTGATCACTGCTGAAGAGGTATGTGACCGTATCGCCAAGAAGCTCGGCAGCAAGGCGGGCTCCTATACCCTCGACGCCGACACGGTCTTTGACTCGGTGGGTCTTTCGAGCCTGCAGATAGCCGATATCGTCTACACCATCGAGGACGACCTCGGCATCGAATTCGACGAAAGCAAGGCCGCGAGCGTCAAGACGGTGGCGGACCTTGTGAAACTCGCCGGGGAGAGCAACCCGGGCAGTGCAGCCGCGTGACGGCCATCGACTACCGGGGCGCATCGGCAGAATCCATTCGCCACCACTATGACGTTTCGAACGACTTCTTTGCCCTGTGGCTGGACAGCGGCCTCACTTACACCTGTGCGCTCTGGGACGAGAGCGATGCGGGCGACACCCTGGAGGCGGCCCAGAAGCGCAAGCTGGACTATCTGATCGAGGGCGCCAAGGCGCCCGGCGCGGGCCGGGTCCTCGATGTCGGCTGTGGCTGGGGCAGCCTGCTCGACCGCCTGGTGAGCACCCATGGCGTGCAGCGGGCCGTCGGCCTCACGCTCAGCGACAGCCAGGCCGAACGGCTGCGGCAGACCGCCCTGCCACGCACCGAGGTACGGGTGGAGAACTGGCTCGACCATGAGCCGGAAGAGCGCTACGACGCCATCATCTCCATCGGCGCGTTCGAGCACTTCGCGCGCACCGGCCTGTCACGCGCCGAACGCGTCGACGCGTACCGGGAGTTCTTCGAGCGGTGCCGTGCCTGGCTTCCGAAGGGCGGCCGGCTCGCGCTGCAGACCAACATCAAGGGCAATAACGTTCAGATGGACAAGCAGACGGTCCGTGACCTGATGTTCATCATCGACATCATTTTCCCGGAGTCTGAGATTCCGGCCCTTTCCGAGGTCATCGAGTCGAGCGAGAAGTGCTTCGACATCGTGAATCTGCGGAATGATCCGGACCATTACAGTCGCACCAGTCAGGAATGGCTGAACCGTCTCCGGGTCAACCGCGATCAGGCCGTGAAGGTCGCGGGCGAGGAGAATGTTGCCAACTATGAACGTTACTTGGGCGCGACGGTCGGCCACTTCGCGAACCGCCACCTGGGCCTGTCCAGGATGATCCTCGAAGCCGTGTGACGAGAGGTCCGAGAAATCCTTGTGTCGGACCCCTCCGCCGGTGGCCCTGTTGAGGAGCACTCATTGAACGCGTACAAGCATGTCGTCTACTGGCACGACACCGAACCGGTCACCGTCGGAGCCCCTTTGCGGGAAGCCGTCGACTGCGATGTCTGCATTGTCGGGGGCGGATTCACCGGACTCTGGACCGCTTACTTCCTTAAAGAGGCCGAACCCGCGCTCGACATCCGTATCGTCGAGGCGAACCACTCCGGTTACGGGGCGTCAGGCCGCGCCGATGGATTCGTCACCCCCACCATCGGCAAGGACATCCAGGCTCTGGTCAAGGAATTCGGTCTGCAGCGGGCCCTCGAGGCCTCGCAGGCCGTGGGCCGGTCGATACTGGAAATCGGCAGGTTCGCCCGCAAGAACCGCGTCGACGCGGAGTACGAGGCCAATGACTACCTGATGGTCGCTACCGACCCTGCCCAGCTCAAGCGCCTTGAACACGACCGCGACCTGGCCGTGCGGATGGGCGCGGCACAAGCCGAGATCCTGCCGCGCGAGGTGTCCAGGGCGATCATCGGCTCCCCCGCGGTCCTGGGCAGTATGCGCACCGGCGGCGCCCTGGTGAACCCCTTCAAGCTCGCTCGCGGCATCGCCCGTGTCGTGCGTGAGAAGGGCGTCACCATCTATGACAAGTCTCCCTGCCTGCACGTCGAACCGGGCGTGCGGCCCACCGTCGTCACCGCTGGTGGCCGCGTGAAGGCGAACAAGGTCGTGCTCGCCACGAACGTCCACATGGACGCCTTCCCCCCCTTCCGCAGGAAGGTCGTGCCGATCTGGACGTACGCGATGGTGAGCGAGCCCCTCACCGACGCGCAGCTCGCCCGCGTGGAGTGGGCCGGACGTGAGGGTCTGGTCGAGGCCAAATCCCTTCTCACCTGTGCCCGTTTTACGCACGACAACCGTGTCATGTTCGCCGGCGGACCCGCTCCGTACTACTACGGCCGGGACAAGCGGCAGCGGAACATGAACCGTCCCGAGGTCTACCGTGAGATCCGTCGGGAATTCCTGCGGTTCTTCCCCATGTGGGCGGACGTCGAGTTCACGTACGCGTACGGCGGAACCGCCGATGTCGTCCGTGACTACGCTCCTCACTTCGGTTCCCTCAACGGCGGCAACATCCTTTACGGATACGGCTATTGCGGCAACGGCATCGCCGCGACCCACACCGGCGGCAAGGTCTTGCGCGACCTCACCCTCGGCAAGGACACCGACTATTCCCGGCTGCTCTTCGTGGACGACGAGCGACGCAAGCCACCCGCCGACTTCCCGCCCGAGCCCGCCCTTTACGTCGGCGCCCGTGCGGTGGCACGCCTGATGAACTGGAAGGAGTCCCGCGTATGAGCGCCCGTCGCACGGTCCTGCTCACCGGAGCCTCCGGCGTCGTGGGCCGCAGCATCCTGCGGGAGCGGACGCCGGCCGGGCTGCGGATCATCTCCGCATCCCACAGCGCTCCGATCCCCGAGGCCGAAGAGCCGCCGGTCGCCCTGGACATGACGGCGGAACGCTTCGGGCTCGACGCGGACAGCCATGCCGCGCTCGCGGCCGAGGTCGACGTCGTCATCCACTCGGCGGGCCTGACCGAGTGGGGCCTGGCCGCCGAGCGCTATGAGCCGATCAACGTCGAGGGCACCCGTCGGGTCGTTGAGTTCGCCGAACAAGCGGGTGCCACCGTCCACTTCATGAGCACGGCCTTTGTGGCCGCCCTCGCTCAGGGCGCGCCCGTGCCCCTCGGCGAGGAGAACGTCTGCAGGAATTACATCCGTTCCAAGCACCGGGCGGAGCAGCTGCTGCGGGACAGCGGCCTGCCACACACCATATTCCGGCCCACCAACCTCATCGGCGACTCCATGACGGGCTGGACCTCACAGGGCCAGATCGTTCAGCTGATGTCCGACTGGATCGGCCGGGGCCGGGCGCCGTTCATCCCCGCCCACCCGGGCATCCGCATGGACTTCGTCCCGCAGGACCTGCTGTCCAAGGCGGTGCTGCGCGCCATCGAACTCGGCGATGAACAGGGCGAGGTCTGGGTGACCTATGGCGAGGAGGCGATGAACATCGAGACCTGTCTCCAGCTCCTGGTCAAGCACGCGGCCGGGCGCGGCCGCTCGCTGAACCTGCCACCGGTGGTGAACGCCGACGAGCTCGAACCCGACGCCATCGCGAAGACACCCCCGATGACCCGCTCATACCTCTCGGTCCTCCGGGACGTCAGCGAGGTCACCCGGTGCAGCGGCGGTGTCCTGCCCACCTCCATGCCCGAGCTGCGCGAACGCTATGGAATCCCGCGCGTCGACGACACGGCCGCGTATCTGGCCAGCCTGGAGTACGCCGCCGAGTACCTCGGCTGAACAGCCGACACCGTCTTCGTACGAGAAGTGGCGCACCCGCCACCAACGGAAGGACACTGGCGTGAACGACGCCTGGAACGCCCCGGACCTGGGCGGAAAGGTGGCCGTGGTCACCGGGGCCAGCCGAGGCGTGGGCCGCGGCATCGCACTCGCCCTCGGCGAGGCGGGCGCGACCGTGTACGTCACCGGCCGCAGCACCCGCACCGGTGGGCGCACGGAGGACCTGCCCGGCACGGTCGACGACACCGCGGATGAGGTGACGCAGCGCGGCGGCACGGCCATTGCCCTGCGCCTCGACCACTCAGTGGCGGCGGACAACGAGGCCCTCGCCGAGCGGATCAAGGCCGACCACGGCCGCCTGGACCTTCTGGTCAACAACGCCTGGGGAGGGTACGAGCGGTCCGCCGAGGTCCGCTTCGACGCACCCTTCTGGGACCAGCCGATGTGGCGCTACGACCTGTTCGAGGCGTCGCTGCACGGGCAGTACGACGTGACGCGCAGGCTGGCCCCGCTGATGATCTCGCAGCAGAGCGGCCTGGTGGTCGGCATCAGCTTCTCCGACGGGGACATCTACCTCGGCCAGGTCGGCTATGACGTCTTCAAGTCGGCCTCCGACCGCATGTGCCGCGGCTTCGCCTCCGACCTGCGCAAGCGCGGCGTCGCGGCGGTCTCCCTGCACCCGGGCTTCGTGAGGACGGAGCGCGTGGAGGCGGCCTGGGACGCGATGGGCAGCGGCCCGGCGTCGGTGGTGCACTCCCCGGAGTACGTGGGCCGGGCGATCGCCGAGCTGCTCGCCGACCCGAACGTCTTGGAGCGCACGGGCAAGGTGCTGAGCACCGGCGACCTGGCGGTCGAGTACGGCTTCGACGACGTGGACGGGCGCCGTCCGCCGGCGTTCCGCCTCGAAGGCCGGATGAGCCTGGCCACGCGGATGCATCGCCTGAACAAAGTGGTCGGCGCAAGAGACGGCGGACACCAGTAGGCCGCAATGCTGTGTTTCCGCTCGGGGGACACCCCCCCGGGCCCGGCCGAGAGAGCAGGTCGGACGGCTGGCCGGAGCGACCACGCGAGGTGAGTCTCAGTGAATCCGGGGCACCGGAAATGGGCCGACACGGCCTTGCGGCAGCCGCAGCGGGGAGACCCGCACCAGGGGGTGCGGGCCGTCCTCCGTGGCGTTCTGGCCGCGTACGGCGATGGCAGCCTGGTATCCGTCGGGCGCGGGCACATCGGCGATGGACCAGCCCCCAGGCCCTGGCGGGGCCTCATCGGGCGCCAACTCCTCGGTGAGGCCCACATGATGGCGGTCCACCCCGCCGGGAAGCCCGGTCCCGATGCCCTTGGGATACGCCTTTTTGCGAACCCAGCAGCCGAGCACGGCCCGGTGACGCAGGGCGGGGGACAGGGCGGCCACGGCACGCCGCTCCTCGATGTGCAGGCGACGGGCCGCGCTGTCGAGACCGCCCCGCATCAGCTCGGCCGACTCGATGCCCGCCCCACGGGCGAGTCCGCGACCGCGTACAGAGCTGCGTCCCCGGCATGCGACAGCGAGAAGCAGGGCTGGGGGTGGCCGGCGATCGCCGGCCACCCGTGCGGCTCGTCGCAGTCCGGCATCCACAGGGCTCTCGGAAGATCTCCACGTCCTGCGGTGCCATCCCCAGATATCCACCGAGCAGCACTCGGAGGCCCACGTGGGAGGCGACATAGCGCTCGCGCGCCGTCGGATCCTGGAACTCGTCGGCCCGTGCGGATTCCTCGGCGCCGAGAATCCACGCGCTGCCGACTGCCGCCGCCGCATGATCAGGGATCCAGAAGGTCCATACGTCGACCTTCTGGGGACCGGTCGGACGAACTGTCACGTGTGCTCGGGACTCTTCCGACTCGGACGGAGCTCGTCCGCCCACTGCACCGACAGGAGCGTGGCTTCCACCCTGTTCCGCAGCCTCAACTTACGCGTGATGCTCGTCAAATGGGCCTTCACCGTTCGCTCGGCGATACCCAGCCGACGGGCGAGGGCCCTGTTCCCCTCGGCGATCGACAGCACGCTGAGCACTTCACGCTCACGCGGTGTCAGCCCTTGCAGGTCTGAGCGGTTCACCTGCGCTAAGCCCAGGCTTCCTCCGAACTCCGTTTCCGAGCCGGCGTTCTCCAAAGTTGGATAGTTCTCCCCGTGCATGCGCTCTCCAGTTCCTTCACGTAGTCGTCCACCAGAGGAGGAATCAGTTGGGAGCCCTGAAAGCGCGCGAACTGGCCATCCCCCCATGATGTCCGGAACTCGTCGGACTATACAGTCGTGTTGAGGGGCTGTCAGCAGGCGTTCTCAGTGAACTCGCCCTCAAACCCGGATCGACCGGTTGATGTCCGGCAGCAGGATGTGGCAGGAAACGACTAAGTGCCGAGGGGGGTTCTCGCCACCCTGCCAGGTTTCCTGTGTGACTCTGTCTCAAAAGCCGCTTGCCGAAATGGACCGCGTGGCACTTCCCGATGGCCGGCCCAAGCCTCTCCCCTCCGGGTGACGGCAAAACGTCGATACAAATGGATTCCCAGCTTCCGCATATTGTGCCGACCCGCATTCTGCATCGACGGAATGATGAACTGTCGGCAGCTTCCGAGCTGTCCGACGTCGCAGACTCACCGAGGTGACAGTAAGTTGTCCAATTCATCTGCACAGATCGTTCTGGACGCCGGGGCCGGCTCCCGGATCGCCGCCGTCGCGGGCGTCCGGCCCGGACGGATTGTGGGAAATGCGGAACTAGGGGATCCACTCGGCGTGTCCGCCGAGTGGATCGAGCGGCGCGTCGGCATCCGCGAGCGGCGCTTCGCGGGCCCGAAGGACTCCCTGACTGCCATGGGTGCCACCGTCGCCGCGAAGGCCCTCTCCGCGGCGGGACTCGCCCCGGACGATGTCGACCTCCTCGTCCTCGCCACCTGCTCCATGCCCTCACCCATGCCGAACGGCGCGGCGTCCGTCGCCGCCCTGCTCGGCATCCCCACGGTCGCGGCCTTCGACGTCAACGCCGCCTGTGCGGGCTTCTGCTATGGACTCGGGATTGCTGACGGTCTGGTCCGCTCGGGCACGAGTCGCTGCGCACTGGTCGTCGGCGCCGAGAGAATGACCGACTGGGTGGACCCCCTGGACGTCGACACCGCCACGGTCTTCGCGGACGGCGCGGGTGCCGCGGTCGTCGTCCCCGCCGGGCACACCGGAATCCACCCGGTGGTGTGGGGAGGCGACGGCGAGAAGGCATCTTTGATCGCCATCCCGGACCGGCACGGCAGCGTGACGATGAGCGGCCAGGCCGTCTACCGCTGGGTCACCACCGAGCTTGTCCAGGTAGCCCAAGCGGCATGTGCGCGCGCAGGGCTGGCCCCGGAAGACCTCAAGGGCCTCGTTACTCACCAGGCCAACCTGCGGATGATAGACCGCCTCGCGACGAGCCTCGGTGCGACGAACGCCGCAGTCGCCCGCGACATCGTGGAGACCGGCAACACCTCGGCGGCCTCCGTCCCGCTCGCCCTGAGCCGCCTCATCGACCTCGGCCAGATCCAGACCGGCGACCCGGTCCTCCTGATGGGCTTCGGTGCCGGGCTCAGCTATGCGGCGCAGGTGGTGTCCTGCCCCTGAGCTCGACCGGAGAGTGGCCACGGGGGCAGCCTTCCAGCAGGCGTACGCGTCGGTGCCCACCGCCTCCACGGATGGCATGCGCTCCTTGGTGGTGCCGTGCTGAGGGGTCAAGGTCGGGTCCCGGCCCGCTCGCAGGCGTGCCGGATCGCGCTCACCGTCGTCGGAGCCGGCCCGGTAGCAGCCGCGATACCCCTGTCCGCCCATGGTCGGTGTTTGGCGAGGATACGGCTGGACCGGCCACGGCCCGGCGATCGGCCGGCGAAAGCGGCAGCCCATGCTTGACATTGGTGTCAACGGAGAGCTGAAGGGCCTCTTTGTCGTCACCTTCGAAGAACTTGACGGAGACGGTCTCGTCACCCCGGAGCTTCGCAGCCCGCAGCTGGTGCATTCCGTCTCCCGGCAATGACCCGCGCCGTGTTCCGTTGTGCGGGAATCGGCGGAAGACCCTGCGCCGTAGCCAATAGCTGTACGTATCCGGGATTCTCCCCGGAAAGTCGAGGTGAATCACCATGCGGAATTGAGGATATCGGCACCGAAACCGGGACCGTCTGGTCCGGCGTGATCGGACCCTCCGTATGCGTCCCGCGCGGGAAAAACTTCGTCCCCGAAAGCAGTACACCTTCCCCCTCCGCATTATTGCCGGAGGGGCTCACGGTGAGCAACACCCGTCAAGGCTCCAGCGTGGGTAGTGTGTACTACTTGATCGTGTAGTGGCCGAGAGGCGAACGAATTCCCTAGCCTCATTCCATAGATTGCAACCTTCTTGCGGCGATAAAGCCGCCACTTCAAAGAAGAGGACACGACCCATGGCGACGATCAGACGTTCTCCGGTCGCAGGATTCTCGCCGCGGCGCAGGTCGCTGCTGCTCGGCGGTGCTTCGACCGCGGCGCTGGCCACCCTGGGGCACAGCGGAACGGCCGCCGCCAGCGAGCCCACCCGCTCGGCTGCGGAGTCGGCCGCCGACTTCGACCTCGACAGCGGCAACTTCATCCGGGACCTGATCGCCCAGTTCCGTCCGGACATGGACGTCATCGCCCCCATGGACGTGACCGTGCTCCACCGGTTCATCCATCTGTCGACGACCGCGTGGTTCGACGCGACGGCGCCCTACCACCCGACTGCGGTGGGCGTGCACTCCCGTCTCGGCCGTCGCCCCTCCAGCGAGGCGTCCAGCAACAGGAACAAGAACATCGCCGCCCTGCACGCCAATTACCAAGTGATAAAGGGCTCGGAGCCGGGGCGGGAGTCGAAATTCCGGGAGCTGATGATCGCGGTCGGCCTGAACCCCGACGACGAGTCGGAGGACCGGACCAGTCCGGTCGGCATCGGCAACCTGGCCGGCAAGGCCGTCGTCGCGGCCGCCAAGCGGGACGGTATGAACCAGCTTGGCGACGTGGGCCGCAAGTTCAACGGCCAGCCCTTCGAGGACTACACGGGCTACCGGCCGGTGAACACTGCCTTCGACCTGGTCAACCCCTCGCGCTGGCAGCCGAAGCTGGGGCCCCACAGCCGCCGCCTCGGCGGAGGGGCGGGTGACAAGGGCATCTTCACCGTCCAGCAGTTCGTCACCCCGCAGATGAGGCTGGCCAAGGCCCACACCTTCCGGGACCCGAGCCGGTTCAAGCTCGCCCCGCCCCGGCACACCGACCACACCCAACCCAGTGCCTACAAGCGTTCGGTGGACGGGATCCTGGAGGTGTCGGCCGCCCTCACCGACGAGCAGAAGGTGGCAGCGGAGTTCTTCGACAACAAGATTCTGGGCCTCGGCAGGTCGGTGGGCGCCGCGGCTCTGGCCCACGGCGAGCTGGACTTGGACAGCTGGATCCATCTGCTCTTCGGGAACACGGTGTCGTTGTACGACTCGCTGATCGCCGTCTGGCACCAGAAGACCGTGTACGACGCCGTGCGGCCGTTCAGCGCGGTCCGGCACGTGTACGGCCGCAGCAAGGTGACCGCCTGGGGCGGACCCGGCAAGGGAACGGTCAACGACATCCCCGCCAACGAGTGGGCCAGCTACCTGAACGTGGGGGACCACTCCGATTACCCGTCCGGCTCCACGACGCTCTGCGCCGCCCAGGCGCAGGCGGCGCGGCGCTTCTTCGACGATGACGTCCTGGACCTGAGCTACACCGCTCCCGCCGGCTCGACGCTGGTGGAGCCGGGCATCACCCCCGCCCGCGAAGTCAAGTTGCACTATGCCACCTGGACCGACTTCGTTCGGGACTGTGGCGCCAGCCGGGTGTGGGGCGGGGTGCACTTCGAGAAGACGGTCGAGAGGTCCATCGAGTTCGGCGCGCAGTTCGGCGACCTGGCCTACGAGTTCGTGCAGCGGCACGTCAAGGGCGACGTCGATCGCTGATAAAGATGTCAAGTGGCGGGCGTGACAGGCGGTGTGGGGTTGCAGCACCGTCCGTCACGCTCCAGGTGCCCACAGGACGTTGACCCGTCGGCGGGACTGGTCGCAGTGGCGGGCGCTGATCAGTGCGGACTCGGTTTCTCCCAACGCCACTCCTTGTGGTGTGTTTCCGATGACCTCGCACGTGGAGTGCGTGGCGATTCTGGAGCCTGCCAAGAAGGGCGCCTGACCTGCGGGTTTGCGCCGCGAGATCCTCCGCCCGCGCTCCGCGGCTCAGCCGTGGAGCGCGGCGTTGGACGCATTGCCAAGACCACTGCCTGGGTTCCGGAGCGCACGCGGTGTATGTGACGTGCCCTTGCCGCCGGCGCGGCCAAGGCTCTGCGGCTGCACAGGGTCCCTCTGCGCTCGCGCTGGTCACCATGTCACGGGAGGGCTCCAAGCCCCCGCAGACGCCGGTGGTCTTCACCGCCATCACCCAGGGCCGCGCCGGACGCCTTCCCGACGACGGCAACTGGCGCCGGCAGACATGGTGGCCCACTGTCGCAGATGACCACTGCTTCGAGACCGATGGCGAGCAGCGACTCGACCCGCACGATCCGCCGCACTCCGGGCACAAGCGTCCCTCCGCCTTGTCTTTGAAGGACAGGGTGACTCTGGTGCGCAATTCTCGGCGGCTGCTTGACCGGTAGGTGATGATCGTTCCTGTGGTCGTTACGTGTCGTCCGGCCGTGGAGGGTGGGTTGTGATGTCGTTGCGGCCGATGGGGCTGCCGCCGGTCCCGGAGCAGACGGTGCGGGTCGC
>NZ_JBICXB010000054.1:0-36542 GCF_043200055.1 Streptomyces sp. NPDC048496
GCCCTCCTGGCCACCTGGACCGGCGCCTGCTCCATATGCGGCCAACCTGCCCCGACACCCGAACCCCACCACAGAACCTAACAAAGCCCTACTAGTCGGCGGTCCGGTTCCCGCCCAACTCCGCGGTCAGCCAACTCGCCGCCCGGGCACGGAATTCGGCGGGTGCGAGGGCGCCCGCGCCCGCCGGTACGGTGCCCAGCAACGGCGCGCCCGCCGCCACCGGCAGATCGTCGAGATTGCAGCGTGCGGCCAGATCCGGCTCGGCGGGCATGCTGCCCACGACCACGCCCAGGCACTCCAGCCCGCGCGCCCGCAGCGCCTCCGAGGTCAGCGTGGTGGAATTGAGCGTGCCGAGCCCGGCGGGTACCACGACCAGGACCGGAGCGCCGAGCAGCCGCGCCGCGTCCGCGAGCGTGGCGCCTTCGTCGTCGAACCGTACGAGCAGCCCTCCGGCGCCCTCGACCAGCACCAGATCGTGCTCGGTGGCGAGCTTCTCGGCCGCCTCCGCGATCTGTTCCGGGCGCACCGGCGCCAGGCCCGCCCGTCGCGCGGCGGTGTCCGGCGCCAACGGCTCGGGGAACCGGGCCAGTTCGAGGCCGGTCACCGCCTCGCCGGCAAGTCTGCGCACCTCGAAGACATCGCCCGGCTCGCCCGGCGCAACGCCCGTCTGGGCAGGCTTGAGCACGGCCACCGAACGCCCGGCGGCGACCGCCACCGCGGCCACGGCCGCCGTGACGACCGTCTTGCCGATCTCCGTACCCGTACCGCTCACCATCAGTACCGACATCTCAGCCCTCCCGCGCCGCCGCGCACACCGCACGGCAGATTCGCGCCAGATCGTCGCCGCCCGTCACATACGGCGGCATTGTGTAGATCAGGTCCCGGAACGGGCGCAGCCACACACCCTCACGGACCGCGGCCTCGGTGGCCGCCGCCATGTTCACGTCGTGATCGAGCTGTACGACGCCGATGGCGCCCAGAACGCGTACATCCCGTACACCTGCGATCGCACGGGCCTCGGCCAGGCCCCCCAGCAACCCTGCTTCCAGGCGCTTGACCTCCTGCTGCCAGTTCTGGCCGAGCAGCAGATCGATCGAGGCAAGGGCCACCGATGCGGCGAGCGGATTGCCCATGAAGGTCGGCCCGTGCGCAAGCACCGGGACCTTGCCGCGCGAGATACCGTCCGCCACCCGCGAGGTGCAGAGGGTTGCCGCCATCGTCAGATAGCCGCCGGTCAACGCCTTGCCGACGCACATCACGTCGGGGGAGACCCCGGCATGCCCGGCGGCGAACAGTTTCCCCGTACGCCCGAAACCGGTCGCGATCTCGTCGAACACCAGCAGCACGTCATGGGCGTCGCACGCCTCGCGCAGCACCCGCAGATAGCCGGGGGAGTGGAACCGCATCCCGCCCGCACCCTGCACCACCGGCTCCACGATCACCGCGGCCAGCTCATCGGCATGCTGCGCGATCAGCTTCCGCAGATGCTGTACGTACGTCTCATCCGGTTCCTCATCGAATCCGCCGGGCGGCTCGTCGGCGAAGACCTGTCGCGGCAGCACCCCCGACCACAGCTCATGCATGCCGCCCTCGGGGTCACAGACCGACATCGGCTGCCAGGTGTCCCCGTGGTAGCCGCCGCGCCAGGTCAGCAGCCGCTGTTTGGCAGGCTTTCCGGTCGAGCTCCAGTACTGCAGACACATCTTCACCGCGACCTCGACCGACACCGAACCCGAGTCGGCGAGGAAGACATGGCGCAGCGGCTCCGGTGTGATCTCGACCAGCCTGGCGGCCAGCCGCACGGCGGGCTCATGGGTGAGCCCGCCGAACATCACATGGCTCATCCGGTCAAGCTGGCCGCGCGCCGCCTCGTTGAGCACCGGGTGGTTGTAACCGTGCACCGCCGACCACCAGGACGACATGCCGTCAACCAACTCGCTCTGCCCGTAGGCTGGTTCGGCGAGCCGGAGACGTACCCCGGACGCGGACTCCACCACCAGCGGCTCCTGCCGACCCGGCATCGGGCCGTACGGATGCCAGACGTGGTCCCGGTCCAGGGCCCGCAGTTCGGCCGGGGAGAGGGGCTCAGGCATTGGGTGCGAGATCCGTTCCCGCGCCACGACGGCGGACCGCCACCAGATCGGTTCGCGCGCCCGGCACCCCGGCCTCGGCGTCCCCCGGTTCGTCGGCCACGTCACCGCAGGGCGCACAGCCCCCCGCGTGCGAGCCGCAGCCGCCACCGGTCTCCGCCTCGGCCGCCTCGGCCGCCGCGTCCGTACGGTGCCGGGGCAGCGTCGTCGTACCCGCACCCTCCACCTCGAAACCGGCGTCCGCGATCATGTCCAGATCCGCCTGTCCCGCCTGGCCCTCACTGGTCAGATAGTCGCCCAGGAAGATCGAGTTGACCAGGTGCAGGGCGAGTGGCTGCATCGAGCGCAGGTGTACTTCGCGGCCGCCCGCGAGCCGGACCTCGACATCCGGGCAGACGAACCGGACCATCGCCAGAATGCGCAGACAGCGCTGCGGGGTGAGGTTCCACTCCTTGGCGAGCGGGGTCCCCTCGAACGGGATCAGGAAGTTCACCGGAACCGAGTCCGGGTCCAGCTCGCGCAGCGAGAAGACGACGTCGACCAGATCCGCGTCACTCTCACCCATCCCGGCGATCAGCCCGGAGCACGCCGAGAGCCCCGCGGCCTGCGCCTGCTGGACGGTCTCCACCCGGTCCGCATAGGTGTGGGTGGTGGTGATGTCCCCGTACGTCCCCTCGGACGTATTGAGGTTGTGGTTGTACGCGTCGGCGCCCGCAGAACGCAGCCGGTCCGCCTGCCCGGCGGAGAGCAGACCGAGGCAGGCGCACACCTCGACGCCCTCGTTCTGTTCCTTGATGGCTTCGATCGTCTGCGACACCCGGTCGACGTCCCGGTCCGTCGGACCGCGGCCGCTCGCCACCAGACAGACACGCTTCGCGCCGCCCGCCACCCCGGCGGCGGCGGCCTTCGACGCCTCGTCCGGTTTCAGCCAGGTGTACTTGAGGATCTCGGCCTTCGAGCCGAGCCGCTGAGAGCAGTACGAGCAGTCCTCGGGGCAGAGCCCGGACTTGAGATTGACCAGATAGTTCAGCTTCACCCGCCGGCCGAACCACTGACGGCGCACCTTCCCGGCCGCGGCCACCACTTCGAGCAGGTCGTCGTCCGAGGTCGCCAGCACGGCGAGCGCTTCTTCGCGGGTCGGCAGCTCGCGCCGCAGCCCCTTGTCCACCAACGTGTTCAGGAGGTCCATGGTCATGATCCTGGCTTACGGCACCGCCCGCAGCCAAGGAGGAACCGGACAATAGAGCCCGCAGAGCATGTGTGTATTGCCACACCATGACGGGCCACGCCCCCGGTTATGGTCTGTGAGCTGCCTACAAAAGGGACCGCCGACATGTCCTTCGCCCCGTTCGACTGGATCGATGACGAGGCGCGCCGCCGTGCGGACGCCGGGCTCGTCCGTACTCTGCGCCCCCGACCCGCCGAGCCGGAACTGCTGGACCTTGCGAGCAACGACTACCTGGGCCTTACCCGGCACCCCGAGGTGACCGCGGCCGCCGCCGAGGCCGCGCACCGGTGGGGTGCGGGCGCCACCGGCTCCCGGCTGGTCACCGGTTCCACCGCGCTGCACGCCGACCTCGAACGCGAACTGGCCGAATTCTGCGGTTTCGAAGCGGCCCTGGTCCTCTCCTCCGGCTACGCGGCCAATCTCGCCGCGCTCACCGCCCTCACCGGCCGTGGCTCCCTGATCGTCTCCGACGCGGGCAATCACGCCTCCATCGTGGACGGTTGTCGCCTCTCCCGGGCGGACACCGCCGTCGTACCCCACGCGGATCCCGAAGCCGTCGCCAAGAAGCTGCGCGCGCACGGCGGCCGCGCCCTGGCCGTCACCGACTCGGTCTTCTCCGTCGACGGAGACGCCGCGCCGCTGCCGGAACTGGCCGGCATCTGCCGTACGGAGGGCGCCGCGCTGCTCGTCGACGACGCGCATGGCCTGGGCGTGCTCGGGGAGGGCGGGCGCGGCGCCCTCGCCGCCGCCGGTCTCGCGGGTGGTGACGGGATCGTCACCACCCTGACCCTCTCCAAGTCCCTGGGCAGTCAGGGCGGAGCGGTCCTCGGACCGGCCCCGGTGATCGACCATCTGGTCAACGCGGCCCGCACCTTCATCTTCGACACCGGGCTCGCACCGGCCGCGACGGGCGCGGCTCTCGCGAGCCTGCGCCTCCTGCGCCGCGAGCCGGCACGCGCGGGCAGGGCCCGTACGGTCGCCACCGCACTGTACGAACAGCTGACCGCGCAGGGGCTGACCGCCGTATGTCCCGACGCCGCAGTCGTCTCGGTTCAGGCACCCTCGCCGGACGCGGCTGTGCGCTGGGCGGCCGACTGCCGCGCGGCCGGTATCGCGGTGGGCTGCTTCCGCCCGCCGTCGGTCCCGGACGGCGTCTCGCGACTGCGGCTCACCGCACGGGCCGATCTGACGGAGGCGCAGATCGCGACCGCGGTGGCGACCGTCCTGCGGACCGCGCCACTGACCTGACCGGTCAGCCGACCGGACCGTCATTCGGACCGGAGACAAACGAAGTCCAGGCCGCAGCGGAGAACCCCGGCGGGGGTCTGGACACGTCTTTGGAGTCCCGCACGGCCAGCTGCTCCGCGCCGAACGGAGCAGCTGCCACACACTGATCTCAACGTCCAGCGGCGCCGCGTTTCCCGTTTTCACCTTCCCGGGCCCCCAGCTTGTCGCTCGCCACCCCGATCGACCCGAGAACGTCCCCGTCCTTGTCCAGCAACTCAAGGTGTGCAAAGCAGTTGGCAGCCTCGTCCCCGCGGTTCGTGCACAGATGTCGGGGATGCCGCCGGACGAGGACGGGGGAGCCTCGATCGGCCGTGCCTGGCAGGGACGGGAGTCGGGTAGGTCAGCGCGGCGCGGACCCTGGGTGAGGAGAGTGGGTCACGTCTGCCGCCAGGTCCGCCAGGGCCGGGTGATGATCTCCCAGTAGGTGTGGTGGGACGGGTTCTGGCTGCAGTGCCGCAGCACCCAGTTCTGCGGTTCGGTGAAGTCCTCGCTGGTCGGTGACGTCTCGCCGTCCAGGGCGCACTGCATCGCATACAGGACCGGCTCCGCGTCCGGTTCGCGGCCGGGCTGGAGAGTCCAGGTCTCGTAGCGCAGGACCGAGCGAGGGGTCACCGGCCCCACCTCCGGTTGGCCACGGCCACTTTGGCGCTCAACTCCTCGGCCGGGGTCGGCAGGCGTACGTCCTCGGGCGGCACGTCCCACTCCCGGCCACCACGCGGTGGCCGAAGCTGCACGTACGGCCCCACATGCCCCCTCACCACGCCCACCCGGCCGTCCCGCCGGTCGACCACCACGGCGCCCACACCGGGCGCGGCAGTTTGCTCGACCGCATCAGGGTTGCGGGCCGTCATCGTGACCACCCCGGCGAGGCGGTCCGCGACCGGGCGTTCAGCCGCAGGACGGGAACACAAGTGGTGGCGCTCTTTCGCACGTTGATACTCCTCGGCGGCGTGGACCGTGCCCCGGGCGTATCGGTGCCGCAGGGTCGGCACCGATCCTCACGCCGGTCACCGGGACAAAGGAACCTCCACCAAACCCCACTCCGGGACGTCCTGCACCATGTAGAACGTCCCTGGTGCCGTCCCGAGAGGAAAGGAGAGACTCGTGCCGAACGAGAGACTACGAGCCGTCATGGCAGCCGGAGGCTGGACGTACGCCGCCCTCGCCCAGGAGGTCGAGATCGACCCCAAGTCGGTCGAGCGCTGGGTGAACCTCGGGCGCACTCCACGCCGTGCCACAGCCCTACAGGCGGCCAAAGCCCTGGGAGAAGACGTGCACGCACTCTGGCCGGCACTGCGCCAAGCCCGCCCCGCCCGCGCCATCAGCCCCGAACTGGTCGCGCTCTACGACCAGCGGGCCGACATCCCCGTCTCGACGTTCACCGACCTCTTGGCCCAGGCCCGGGAACGGATCGACATCCTCGTATACGCGGCCGTCTTCCTCCACGAGGCGTACCCGCGGCTGAACGAACTCCTCACCGAACGCGCCGCCGAAGGCTGCACCGTCCGCATCGCGATCGGGGACGCCGACAGCGACAACGTCCAAGCCCGCGGCAAGGAGGAGCGGTTCGGCCACGGCATCGAATCCCGCTGCCGCCTCGCCCTCATGCACTACAGGCCACTCGCCGGTACCCCCGGCATCGAAGTCCGCACACACGCCACCACGCTCTACAACTCCCTCTACCGCGCCGACGACCAGCAACTCGTCAACGCCCACGTCTGGGGCGTCAACGCCTATGCCGCCCCCGTGTGGCATCTTCGCCGACACGAGGAGAGCGGCATGTTCGACACCTACGCCGACAGCTTCGACGCCGTGTGGGCGACGGCGACGCCCGTACGAGAGGAAGGCTGACCGTGGCCCGCACCGAGTACTACGACGACCCGAGCGCGCCCAAGCCGAACAGCATGGTTGTTGCCGCATCCGCCGTCGTCACCGACGACCGCGGGCGCATCCTCCTCCAGCGTCGCCGCGACAACGATCTGTGGGCGCTGCCCGGCGGAGGTATGGACCTCACCGACTCCCTGCCCGGCACGGCCATCCGCGAGGTCAAGGAAGAGACGGGCCTCGGCGTCGAGATCACCGGCCTGGTCGGCACCTACACCGACCCGAAACACATCATCGCCTACACCGACGGCGAGGTCCGACGCCAGTTCAACGTCTGCTTCACCGCCCGCATCATCGGCGGCCACCTGGAGATCTCCGACGAATCCACCGAGCTCCGGTTCGTTCCGCCGGAAGAGATCGAGCAGTTGCCGATGCACCACACCCAACGGCTCAGGCTCCGACACTTCCTGGAACAGCGCGAGAAGCCGTACCTGGGCTGAACCGTCTGACGGCAGTAGCTGACGGCAACAACCCCGCACAACCAGGGACACCCACGCACTTCCCCGGACCAGAAAACTGCGGACGCCGAAGCGGGGCGGCCGCTGGCGGGATCACCGGGAGGTGAGCACGGATCCGCGTTCCGCGAACGGGCCTGGGACGACCGCGAAACCGGCCGGCGGCCGTCCTTGCAGATCGCGCGTATTCGTCCCGCGCGATCCGCGGGCATCTCCGGCGGCGCGGCATTCGCACTGTCATCCAGCAGCCCGCCGACCAGGCCGGTCACCGCTTGAACCGAGGCCGCGCTGGCGGTCGCCCGCCCGCTTTCGACAGCGAGGCCTACAAGCAGCGCAATGACGTCGAGCGATGCATCAACCGGCTCAAGCAGTGGCGCGGCCTAGCCATGCGGACGGAGAAACTCGCCATCGCCTACCAGGCCGCACTCCACCTTGCCGCCATTCTCATCTGGGCCCGGCGATAGCCCGCTGGTCAGCGATCAGCCACCCAGCGAGCGTCGGGGGGCCAGGACCCCTTGCTGACGATGTGATCCACGATCCTGAACGCTTCACCGATCGGCACGGTGTCCTCGTTCGGGTACTCGTCGTGCTGCCCGCTGGCCAGCATGAACCCCTCGCTCGACCCGTTAGCTCCTGGGTCCACAGCGTGCTCGCCGGGGTCACCCTCCTCTTCGAGGAGCATCACCATCGCGCGCTCGGTGTTCGTAACGACGGCCAACGCTCGGCCGGATGAGCTGGACAGCCACGTCTCAAGCTGCCCTCTGCCGATCCTCGCCTGAAGGACCTCCAGTACCGTCTCCAGCGATACCGGGGCGGTGCTGCCGTCATCGATCAACCAGGACTCGATCATGAGCACGACGATCTCACAGACGGATCTAGGAGACAGTTCCTAGTGTCCTGAGTCGCAGGTCAAGCCCTGGTGAATGACGCAACGGGACGTCCTGATAGATCAGCTTGTGTCGAGCAAGAAGATCATCGGGAGTCCCGTTGCAGGAGAAGTCTGTCATCACGCGCACGGTCGAGGCGGCCGGGGGTCTGTACGCGCCTGGCCACTTGGGCGAGTTGACCCAGGTCGTGGATTTCGCGCTGGTGGACGCGGTGCTGGAGGAGACCGGCCGGCGCGAGAAGCGCCTGCGGCTGCTGCCTTCGCGGGTGGTGGTGTATTTCGTGCTCGCTGTGCGCAACGAGGTTCTACGTGTTCGAGCAGGGGTGGAAGGCCCCTGCCGTTGGGTCGTCGCAGCGGCCTGATCGAAGCTGAGGACAGCCTGATCCGGGGATCGCCGGGGAGGGCGGAAAGCAGTCCTGACAAAGCCGGGACGGATCGGTACTGCCAGACGGTCCGGGGTCGGCGAGCGAAGCCAAGAGGTGCAGCGGAAGCGAATCAGTGGTTGAAGTCCCGTAATCGAAGTGCCGGCTCGAATCTGGTGGATCGGGGCCGGTCAGCAGCGCGTGACGGACGTCGTTAGGTGTCAGTCAACTCCGAAGCCGAGGAGCGAGGTCGGTGGGGAGGCCATGCCGAAGGTCTGCGGCGTAGGTATGGCGAGGCTGCCGGGGCAGAGCTGGGCGCCTACTTGGCTGATCGAGGCGTAGGGAACGTTGGAACCATCCGCGGCCGTCCGCGGCCCAGGCAGCCGGTCTGGGGAGCGGGCAGGTCCGTTGCCGACTGAGGGCCGTGGGATGGGGCGGAGTCCTCGTAGTAGTCCGCGCGCACGAGAGGTGCGTACATGGCGAAGGAGGACAGCAAGTTGGTGGCTGAAGGACTGGAAGGCCGGGAGGTTGTCGCCGGTGAATACCGACGAGCTGGAGCACGCCCTGTTCAGGGCGGAGCTGCGGGTACTGGAGATCCAGACCAAGCTGCACCGCTGGGCTCGCGATGATCCTCATCGCAGGTTCGATGATCTTTTCAATCTTGTCGCCGATCCCGCGTTCCTTCTGGTGGCGTGGGACCGGGTGCGGGGTAACAAGGGTGCCAAAACTGCCGGGGTGGACGGCCGCACAGCGGCGTCGGTCACTGTGGGGACGGGCGTGGAGAGCTTTCTCGACGGGTTGCGGGCCTCGCTGAAGGACCGCAGTTTCCAACCCCAGCCGGTACGGGAGCGGATGATCCCCAAGGCGAACGGCAAGCTGCGTCGCCTGGGGATCGCTACCATTCGCGACCGGGTGGTCCAGGCAGCCTTGAAGCTGGTGCTGGAGCCGGTGTTCGAAGCGGACTTCCTCCCGTGCTCCTACGGGTTCCGTCCGATGCGCCGGGTCCACGACGCGGTGGCCGAGGTGCGCTACCTCTCCTCCCGCTCCTACGAGTGGATTGTTGAGGGAGACATCCAAGCCTGTTTCGACGAAATTTCGCATCCGGACCTGATGGACCGGTTGCGGGCGCGAGTCGGAGACAAATGTGTTCTGGCACTGGTGAAGGCGTTCCTCAAGGCGGGCATCCTCGGTGAGGACCGCGTGTTGCGGGAGACCAACGCCGGTACCCCACAGGGTTCGATCTTGTCCCCGTTGCTCAGCAACGTGGCCCTGTCGGTCCTGGACGAGCATATCGCCCAAGGACCGGGAGGCCCCGCTTCCAGTCAAGTGGAGCGCGGCAGACGTCGCCGCCACGGGCTGCCGAACTATCGGCTGGTCCGTTTCGCCGACGACTGGTGCCTGATGATCTCCGGCACCAGAGCCGATGCCGTGACCCTGCGGGAGGAGATCACCGACGTCCTGTCCACCAGGATGGGACTGCGGCTCTCACGGGAGAAGACTCTGATCACCCACATCGACGACGGGCTGGATTTCCTCGGGTGGCGCATCCAGCGCCACCGAAAACGAGGCACCGACCGGTACTACGTCTACACCTACCCAGCCCGCAAGGCCCTCAAGGCCCTGATGGCCAAGGTCAAGACCTGGTGCCGCGAGATGGACACGAGCCAGCCGCTCGACACCCTGCTTATCCGGCTCAACCAGATGCTGCGGGGCTGGTGCGCGTTCTTCCAACCCGGCGTGTCCAGCGCGACCTTCGGATACCTGGCGCATTACGCGCGTGAACAGGTCATCCGGTGGTTGCGCCGCAAACACCGCCGGATCACCTGGAAGGACCTCCATCGTCGCTTCTGCGACCCATGGGGATGGCCGACCGGGCAGGAGAGGGCACTGTTCAACCCCGAGAAGGTAGGCACGACCCGCTACCGATACCGGGGCGCAGCGATCCCGACTCCCTGGACGGCCACAGGATGACGACCGATAAGTGAGCCCCCAGCGGGACTTGTGGAGAGCCCGTTGCGGTGAGAGCCGCACGGCGGGTTCGGGAAGCGGCCTGGGGAAACGGGCCGGTCGCACGACCGGAACCGCGCCCCAGGCCGACTTTCACCTGGCCCTGTTCGAGGGCTGTTCCTATCGGGGCGTGTGGGGCAAGCTGACGGCGAGGCTGGAGGGACTGCCGTTGGTGCGTCCGGCGGTCTCCTCGCTGTCCAGAGCCCGACGGCGAATAGGAGCGGCACCGCTGCGGCGGCTGTTCGAGATCCTTGCCGGACCCGTCGCCCACCTCGGGCAGGCCGGTTCGTCCTGTTGAGTGTGCTGGACCGCACGATGCTCCTGCTGGCCGATGCCGGCTTCGATGGAGCCGATTTCGCCCGGGACGTCCAGGCCACCGGCGCCCAGTTCCTGGTGCGCTCCTCCGCCCGCCGGATACCCACTTCCTTCCGGCACCTGGGCTCACGAGCCCGGTCGAGCGGTCTCGGGCATGAGGGCCGCGAAACTGCGTTGTCTCCCGCCAAAGGGGCGGTTACAGTCTGGATCATGCTGCCTCCGGTGGAAACAGACGAACAGTGGGATGCGGTCGTTCCTGACGAGACGGTGATGCGGCCTGGAGTGGAGGCCCTTTGTGCACGCCTGGGTCTGGCCGACGCACCGCTGACTCGTTTTCCGGACGGGTCGCAGCCGGTCTACGCGGTGGGCGACGAGCATGCTCTCAAGCTGTTCCCCGGAACCGCTGCACAGGACGGCGTCGCTGAAGGCCGTGTTCTGTCCTATCTCCAGGGGCGGCTACCTGTAGCGACGCCGCAGGTGCGCGAGTTCGGCCCGTACGAGAACGACTGGCAGTTCGTCCTGATGTCCCGGCTTCGCGGCGAAAACCTGGCCCACGCCTGGGACCGCATACCGCATGCCCACCGTGAACGGCTCGTCGCCGAGATCGGAGAGACCCTCGCAGTTCTTCACTCTCTTGATCCCGGTCCCCTCGAGGACGTCCTCGGTCCCGGAGACTGGGGCGCCTTCCTGGACCGCCGGCGTGAAGGCACCGTGGAACAGCAGCACGCACACGGACTGTCGGCCGGCTGGCTGGAGCAGATCCCGGAGTTCCTCGCCTCGGTCCCCCTGCCACGCGCCCCACACCGTTCCCTGCTGCACACCGAGGTCATGCAGCAGCACTTCCTCGTTGATCCCGACGGGTGGCGCCTGACCGGACTCTTCGACTTCGAACCGGCCATGATCGGTGACCGCGCATACGACTTCGTCGGTGTCGGCTTGTTTGTCACCCGAGGTGATCCGCAACTGCTGGCCCAGCTCGCCAAGGCGTACGGCCACACCTTCGAACCGACCGAGCTGCTCGCGTACACGTTGCTGCACGTGTACAGCAACCTCTCCTGGTACATGCGGGAACTGCACGTACCCGCCGAAGGAACACTGCCTTCGCTCGCTGAGGCATGGTTCGCCACGGCGTGACGCGGGCGAACGCGCGTTTGCCATACCGCCGACCAGTGTTTGTGCCGACCGTGTGCAGCCCCAAGGACTGCCCGGTGGGGTCACGATCGGAGCCATAGCCGAATGGCGGCAACGGTCATGGTGCCATGGAAGACATACGCTCGCTTGTCGAAGCGGGTGGCTACTGCACGGAAGCCCTTGAGGGCATTGATCGTTCGCTCGAGGAGCAGTTGCACCTCGGAGTGACGGACAGCCACCCCCCGCCAGCCCCGGCGCCTGCCCGTCGCCGTGCAGCAGGACAACGGACGCGGCATGGTGATCATCCGCTGTCTGGCCAAGGAGCGCGGCGGACGGCTCACGGTCACGCCCACCACCGGGCGGGCAAGACCGTCTGGATCGCGCTCCCGTGGACCGTACCCGCCCAGACCTGACTGCTCGAGCGGGCGCCGCACGTCACTGCGTCGACGTCGCCCGCCCGAGGCCGCCGCGCAGCAGTGCGCACGGCGTCGCCGCCGCTCCGCTCCGCTCGCGCGCTCGCCGTGGTGCACCACCGAGATCGTCCGCCGGAACGCCGTGGGTTCCAGCCGGCGCACGGACAGCGGAGTCGGCGACATCGCGGAGACCATCTTCGGCACCACCTCCATTCCGGACCCCTGGTGCACTGAAACACGTGGTGAATGGGGGAGCCGGAGGAGAATCGGAGGGATCAGCGAACTCGTCCGTACCAGACGCTCCTCGTCCAGATCTTCTCCAGCCGCACGACGGAACCGGTCTTCGGGGAGTGCCAGATCTTCCCTCTGCCGGCGTAGATGCCCACGTGGTAGACGCTGCGCCCCGAGTGGAAGAAGACCAGATCGCCGCGTTTCCGTTTCCACGCCGAGACGTGGCGGGTCTTGTTGTACTGCTGCTGGGCCGTGCGCGGGAGCTTCTTGCCCACCTTCTTGAACGCGTACAGCGTCAGCCCGGAACAGTCGAAACGGTGGGGGCCGGTGGCCCCGTACCGGTACGGCGATCCTTTCTTCGACGCGGCGATCTTGAGTGCCTTCGTTGACCGCGTCGCGGCCTGGGCGTCGGTCACGGCGCCGGGGACGATCATGGAGCCGCCGACGGCGGCGAGCGTCAGAACCGTGGCCGTACCGGCCCGGGTGATCAGAAACGGGACATGAACCTGCGCAATCATGCGCAACCCTTCGTCAGCCGCCTGTGAAGGATGACCTGTCGGGTTCGGGCTGGCGAAGTTGCCCGGCCGCACGATGCGGCTTCACCCCGAGGGTCGACCGGATGCCCGGTCGACCCGTTGCGCTCGGGTCCTCCACTCCTGCCGATCCACTTCTGTCGACCAGTCATCCGGGCGGCGGCAGGACTCGGCGTCCGCCCGGACCGCCTCGCCGTGGTGGCGGGGGCTTGTCGTCCCACGGATCTTGACTCACCGGCTGCCGGATTTCCGAAGCAAAACAGCGATATGCAAGATTTGCCGTCAATGGTCTATTTGGGTGGGCAAGGGCTGATTTGGGCACTCGTTGGGCTGCCTCGACCGGTCCCGTACCAGCGGTGGAACGGCATACTTCGCGCACCGTCCACGCCGGCGGCGCAAGTCGAGTCGTCCCTCTCGCGGGGGATTCCTTGCGCCGGACGAGCGAGAAATTTCGATCACCATGCCGGGCGTGTCGCCGACGGAGTGATGATCAACTCATCGGGGCCGGGGGCACGGTGACCCGTTCGGCCCGCCGTTCCCCGTCCAACACGCGCAGTGCCCGTGCCAACGTGGCGGCGTGGATCTGTGCTTCACCCCGCTCGTGCATCAATGTGAGCGCGTCCCGCAGGGCGCCCGCCCGCGAGGCGAGTGCCTGGGCCGCGCGCAGCGCACCGTAGGTGTCGCTGCCGCGGGCGGGGTTGATCCGGCCCAGCTGGTCGAGCACTTCCAGGTAGCAGTCGATGAACTCGGCCTCGGCGCACGTCAGTGCGGGCAGCGGTGGGAGGTGGGGTGGCTGCATCGGCGGTTCACCTCGGGCCGTTCGGCGGGAGCGACGTCTTGCGGTTCTCCAGGACGTGGTCCACCAGCCCGTACGCCTTGGCCCCGGCGGCGTCGAGGATGAGGTCGCGCTCGAAATCGACGGCGATCCGCTCGGCGCTGCGGCCGGTGTGACGGGCCAGCATGCGGGTGAGCAGCTCGCGGACACGGACCAGTTCCCGCGCCTCGATCTCCAGATCGGACGGCTGGCCCTGCGCCGGCTCCGGGAGCTCGGGCTGCTGGACGACGACCCTGGCCCCGTGCAGGGCGTGCCGGCGGCCGGGAGCGCCCGCGGCGAGCAGGACCGCCGCGCTGGAGCCGGCCTGGCCGAGGCAGAACGTCTCCACCTCGCAGGTGAGGTACCCCATCGTGTCGTAGATGGCGGACATGGCGCCGAACGAGCCGCCGGGGGAGTTGATGTAGAGGGAGATCGGCCGGTCGGGCGCCGCGTGCTCCAGATACATGAACTGCGCGATCAGGTCGTTGGCGGCGGTGTCGTCGACCGGGGTTCCGAGGAAGACGATGCGCTCGGCGAGCAGCTTGGAGTACGGGTCGAGGGTGCGGGTCCCGTCGGTCGTGCGCTCGGTGAACTCGGGCAGGACGTAACGGGCGGCATGGCGGAACATGGCGAGGCCTCTCCTCCGGTGTCTGTACGGGGCCTGCGCGGGCATCCGTAAAAAATGTACAGGACGTACAGAAGGTTATGATGGGGACTATGGCCTACGAGATTCCGGTGACGCAAGCGCGAGCTGAACTCGCCGAACTGATCAACCGCGTCGTCTACGGCGGCGAGCGAGTCGTGGTGACGCGGCACGGAAAGCCGCTCGTTGCGCTCGTCTCGGCCGCTGACCTGGAGCGACTTGAGAGCGACGCGGCTGTTGCGGAGGAGCAGGTGATCAGCTCGGTCTCCTCGATCGGCTCCGTGGTGTCCGCTCCGGGCGAACGGCGGCGCTTCGGTATCGCGGCGGAACACCGGGGACAGCATGACGCGGGCAACTGACCGCCCCTGCATGCTGATCGCCACCGCCCAGGGGTTCATGGCGCAGCCGACGATGTTCGGGGACGCCGCGCCCGAGGGGCTGGAGGGCGGCCTGCGCGGGCTGGTGTCCATGGATCCGCAAAAGAGCAGTTAACGCGCAGGAAAAACTTGCGTCCTGACCTGCGATACCTCGCCGTGAGACAGTGATTCTTCGTTCAACAGTCTGTTGAATGCGGTTAGTGTCTCGCTGCGCCCAGAACCGGACTGGGCGGAAGACTGTGAGGTGGGCACGTTGCAACTGACCCCGCATGAGCAGGAACGCCTGCTCATTCATGTGGCTGCCGATGTGGCGGAGAAGCGCCGGGCGCGTGGACTGCGGCTCAACCACCCCGAGGCGGTCGCGCTGATCACTGCGCATCTGCTGGAGGGTGCCCGTGACGGCCGTACGGTCTCGGAACTGATGGTGTCCGGGCGGAAGGTGCTCACCCGCGACGACGTCATGGACGGGATCCCCGAGATGATCCACGACGTCCAGGTCGAGGCCACCTTCCCGGACGGCACCAAGCTCGTCACCGTCCATGACCCGATCGTCTGACAGGGCGCCGCCGTGATCCCCGGAGAGATTCTGTACGCGGACGGGCCCGTGCTGCTCAACGAGGGCCGAGCCGTCACCCGCCTCACCGTCCTCAACGCCGCCGACCGGCCTGTCCAGGTCGGCTCGCACTACCACTTCGCCGAGGCCAACCCCGGTCTGGACTTCGACCGTTCGGCCGCGCACGGCCTGCGGCTGAACATCGCCGCAGGAACCGCCGTCCGCTTCGAGCCCGGTATCCCCGTCGACATCGAACTCGTGCCCCTCGCCGGAGGGCGCATCGTCCCGGGCCTGCGCGGCGAAACCGGAGGTGCCCTCGATGGCTGAGCTCAACCGTGCCGCGTACGCCGATCTGTTCGGGCCCACCACCGGCGACCGCATCCGGCTCGCCGACACCGATCTGCTCGTCGAGGTCGAGGAGGACCGCTCCGGTGGTCCCGGACTCGCGGGCGACGAGGCGGTGTTCGGCGGCGGCAAGGTGATCCGCGAGTCGATGGGCCAGGCGCGCACCACCCGCGCCGAAGGAGCCCCCGACACGATCATCACCGGCGCCGTCATCATCGACCACTGGGGCATCGTCAAGGCGGACATCGGCATGCGCGACGGCCGGATCACCGGGATCGGCAAGGCCGGCAACCCGGACACGATGGACGGCGTCCACCCCGACCTCGTCATCGGCCCCGAGACCGAAATCATCGCGGGCAACGGCAAGTTCGTGACGGCCGGCGCCATTGACGCGCATGTCCACTTCATCTCGCCGACCACCGTCGACCAGGCCCTCTCCGCCGGTGTCACCACGCTCGTCGGTGGCGGCACCGGACCGGCCGAGGGTACGAAGGCGACCACGGTCACCCCGGGCGCCTGGCACCTGGCCCGGATGTTCGAGTCGCTGGAGATCTACCCCGTCAACATCGGGCTGCTCGGCAAGGGCAACACGATGTCCGGCGACGCCATGCGGGCCCAACTGCGGGGCGGTGCACTCGGATTCAAGATTCATGAGGACTGGGGGGCCACCCCGGCCGTCATCGACGCCTGCCTGAAGGTGTGTGAGGAGAGCGGCGCGCAGCTCGCCATCCACACGGACACCCTCAATGAGGCCGGATTCGTCGCCGACACCCTCGCCGCGATTGCCGGGCGCTCCATCCACGCGTACCACACCGAAGGCGCCGGCGGCGGGCATGCCCCGGACATCATCACCGTGGTCTCCGAGCCGTACGTTCTGCCGAGCTCCACCAATCCGACCCGGCCGCACACCGTCAACACCATCGAGGAACACCTCGACATGCTGATGGTCTGCCACCATCTCAACCCCGCCGTGCCGGAGGACCTGGCGTTCGCCGAATCGCGGATCCGGCCGTCCACCATCGCGGCCGAGGACATCCTCCACGACCTCGGGGCGATCTCGATCATTTCCTCCGACGCCCAGGCGATGGGCCGTGTCGGCGAGGTCGTCCTGTGCACCTGGCAGACCGCCCATGTGATGAAGAAACGCCGTGGCCCTCTGCCCGGCGACGGTCGGGCCGACAACCACCGGGTTCGTCGCTATGTCGCCAAATACACCATCAATCCGGCCGTCGCGCAGGGCCTCGATCAGCAGATCGGCTCCGTCGAGACCGGAAAACTCGCCGACCTGGTGCTGTGGGAGCCGGCGTTCTTCGGCGTCAAACCGCAGACCGTCATCAAGGGCGGACAGATCGCGTACGCGCAGATGGGCGACGCCAACGCGTCCATCCCCACCCCGCAGCCGGTCATGCCCAGGCCCATGTTCGGCGCATTCGGCCGGGCGCCCGCCGCGAACTCGTTCAACTTCGTCGCGAGCGCGGCCATCGAGGACGGGCTGCCTGAACGCCTCGGACTCGGCAAGAGGTTCGTACCGATCACCAGTACCCGTGGCGTGACCAAGGCGGACATGCGGGAGAACGACGCCCTGCCGCGTGTCCACGTCGACCCGGACAGCTTCGCCGTGACCATCGACGGCGAACCGGTCGAACCCGCACCCGCCGCCGTACTCCCCATGGCCCAACGCTACTTCCTCTTCTGAGACAGGGCATGTGATGAGCCGCGCAGCTCTGCTCGTCCTCGCCGACGGCCGGTTCCCCGCCGGGGGCCACGCCCACTCGGGTGGCGCCGAACCGGCCGTCGAGGCAGGACGCATCCGTAACGCCGAGGACCTGGCCGCTTTCTGCCGGGGCCGCCTCCACACCACCGGACTCACCACCGCGGCACTCGCCGCGGCGGCCGCCCACGGCCTCGACCCGCTCGCCCTCGACGAGGCCGCCGACGCGCGCACCCCGTCGCCCGCCCTGCGGGCGGTCGCGCGCAAGCTCGGCCGTCAGCTGATGCGGGCCGCCCGCGCCACCTGGCCCAGCCCCGAACTCGCCGCGCTCGCCCGGGCTCGCCCGCGCGGCGCCCACCAGCCCGTCGTGCTCGGCCTCACCGCACGTGCGGCGGGGCTCGGGCCCGCGGATGCGGCGCACTGCGTGGCGTACGAGACGGTCAGCGGACCGGCCACCGCGGTGGTCCGGCTGCTCTCCCTGAACCCCTTCGAGGCCACCGCCGTCCTCGCCCGCCTGGCACCCGAACTCGACCGGGTCGCCGAACAGGCCGCCGCCGCCGCACTTGGCGGCATCGACGCGCTGCCCGCCGCATCGGCGCCGCTGCTCGACATCACCGCGGAGGCCCACGCCACGTGGCCGGTCCGCCTGTTCGCCTCGTAGAAGCACACGCACCACACCCCACCAGGAGCCGCACCCATGCATCTCGACCACTCCCACGACGGCCCGGCCACGGTGAGTGCCGACGCCGCACGCCCGGACGGCACCCGCCGTGCCCTGCGCATCGGGCTCGGCGGGCCGGTCGGCTCAGGCAAGACGGCGACGGTCGCCGCGCTCTGCCGCGCGCTGCGTGACCAGCTGTCCATCGCTGTCGTCACCAACGACATCTACACCCGCGAGGACGCCGAGTTCCTGCTCCGCAACGCCGTACTCCCGCCCGAGCGCATTCAGGCCGTCGAGACCGGCGCCTGCCCGCACACCGCCATCCGTGACGACATCTCCGCCAACCTCGAAGCCGTCGAGGACCTGGAGAACAGCGTCGGATCTCTCGATCTGATCCTCGTCGAGTCCGGCGGCGACAATCTCACCGCCACCTTCTCCAAGGGCCTTGTCGACGCCCAGATCTTCGTCATCGACGTGGCGGGCGGCGACGACATCCCGCGCAAGGGCGGCCCCGGCGTCACCACCTCGGACCTCCTCGTGATCAACAAGACCGACCTCGCCCCGTACGTCGGCTCCGATCTGGACCGGATGGCTCACGATGCCGCACAGCAGCGCGGCCCACTCCCGGTGGTCTTTACCTCTCTCACCTCCGGCGAAGGGGCCGACCCCGTGGCGGCCTGGGTGCGCGCACAGCTCGCCGCCTGGACCGCATGAGCGTCCAGGCGGCCGCCCGGATCACCGCCGTCCTCGACGGCCGCGGCGCCACGGCCCTTCCCGTGCTGGAGAGCGACGGGCCGCTCGCCCTGCGCCGGACCAGGGCCACCACCGCTCCGTACGCCCGCGTCACCGTCGTCGGCGCGATGAGCGCACCGCTGGGCGGCGACCGGCTCTCCATCGCTGCGCGCGTCGAGGAGGGCGCCGGGCTCACGGTGGACTCCGCCGCGGCCACCGTCGCGCTGCCCGGACCAGGGCGGAGGCCCCAACCCGCCTCGTACGACATCGCGTTGAGCGTGGCGAAGCGGGGAGTGCTCAACTGGCTTCCGGAGCAGCTCATTTCCGCGTCCGGCAGCGAGCTGCACATGACCACCCGGGTCGAACTCGCCGCCACGGCACGGCTGGTGCTGCGTGAGGAGCAGATCCTCGGCCGGCACGGCGAGTCCACCGGCACCCTCCATGCCCGCCTCACCGTTCACCGCGCCGGTCGTCCGCTGCTCGACCAGGAGGTGGCGTACGGTCCCGGGGCGCCCGGCGGCTGGGACGGCGGGGCCGTACTCGGCGGCCATCGCGCGGTCGGTCAACTCCTCTTCGTGGACCCGGCATTCGAGGATGAATGCCCTGAAACGCGACTGCTGGGGCCGACCGCCGTACTCACCCGGCTCGCCGGCCCCGGGGTGCTGGTGACCGCCGTGGCCCCTGATGCCCGACTGCTGCGTACCATCCTGGACGGCGCTCTGGACGAGCTGGACGGTGGACGCGGGTAAGCACCGCTCAGCGGGACAGGGGTCTCCGGTTATCGATTCGGTAAAGAAGTGCGTGTACAGCCTGTTCCCAGGGACCCCATAGGCGACAGGATCCGCGGGAGGACCCGATGTGAACTGCGCCGCTACCTGCGGCGCTTCAGACAATGGGGGAGGTTCCACTTGAGACGCACAGCAGTGCTTGGCTCGGCCGGTACTCTGATCGCGGGCACGCTCATAGCCGGTGCCATAGTCGCGCCGACTGCCACAGCCGAAGGCCATCACAACGGTTCGGAGGCGCACGGCGTACAGATCGCCGCCGCACGGGCGGCCGACGCCGGCATCGACTGGAAGGACTGCCCGGCCGACTGGGCCCTGGCCACACCTATTCAGTGTGGCTGGGTGACCGTGCCGCTCGACTACGCCAAGCCCGACGGCAAGCAGATCAAGCTCGCGGTCGACCGGCACGTCAGCACCGGCACGAAGGAGCAGCGGCAGGGCGCGCTGCTCTACAACCCGGGCGGCCCCGGTGGTTCCGGGCTGCGTTTCCCCACCCGGATCACCAGCAAGAACCCGCTGTGGACGAAGACCGCGCAGGCGTACGACTTCGTCGGCTTCGACCCCCGCGGTGTCGGCCACTCGGCGCCGATCTCCTGCGTCGACCCGCAGGAGTTCGTGAAGGCCCCGAAGCCCGACCCGGTACCCGACAGCGAGGCCGACAAGCGCGCCCAGCGCAAGCTCGCCGCCGAGTACGCGGACGGCTGCGCCGAGCGCAGCGGCGACATGCTGCCGCACATGACCACGCCGAACACCGCACGCGACCTGGATGTCATCCGCGCCGCGCTCGGTGAGGAGAAGCTCAACTTCCTGGGCGTCTCCTACGGCACCTACCTCGGAGCGGTCTACGGCACGATGTTCCCGGATCACGTCCGGCGCATGGTCGTCGACAGCGTGGTCAATCCGGCGAAGGACAACATCTGGTACGAGGCCAACCTCAACCAGGACATCGCCTTCCAGAAGCGCTGGGACGACTGGAAGGCATGGGTCGCCCAGAACGACGCGGCCTTCCACATCGGCACGACGCCTGCCCAGGTCGAGCAGGAGTGGCTGAAGCTGCGCGCCTCGGCCAAGAAGAACCCGATCGGTGGCGTCGTCGGACCCGCCGAGCTCATCGGTTTCTTCCAGAGCGCGCCGTACTACGACTCCACCTGGGTGCGCATCGCCCGGACCTGGAGGGACTACCGGGCCGGCGACACCCAGGCGCTGGTCGACGCCGCGGGCCCCGACATGTCGGACCTCGCGGGGAACGCCTCCTCCGAGAACGGCAACGCCGTGTACACGGCCGTCGAGTGCGCGGACGCCAAGTGGCCCACCAACTGGCAGACGTGGGACCGCGACAACACCCGGCTGCACAAGGACTACCCGTTCATGACCTGGGCGAACGCCTGGATGAACCTGCCCTGTGCGACTTGGTCGGCCAAGCAGCAGACCCCGCTGGAGGTCAAGACCGGCAAGGGCCTGCCGCCGGTGCTGATCGTGCAGTCCACGCGTGACGCCGCCACCCCGTACGAGGGCGCCGTCGAGCTGCACAAGCGGTTCAAGGGTTCGCGTCTGATCACCGAGAAGGACGCCGGTTCGCACGGTGTCACGGGCCTGGTCAACCCCTGCATCAACGAGCGGGTGGACACCTACCTGCTCACCGGGCAGACCGACGGTCAGGACGTGACGTGCACCCCGCACGCCACGCCCAAGCCGTAGGCGACTGAGTGACGGGGACGGGCGGCCGGACAGGAACCACCGGCCGCCCGTCCTCCCGTACGAGGACCGTTCACACCCCCCGGTCGTACCGCTCCAGCCAGGCGTCCTCCGCCGAGTAGTCGAAGAGGACCTCGCCGTACGCCCGCAGCATCGCCGGGAAGGCGTCCCGCCAGTCCCGTCCGTCCAGCCGCGCGGCGAGCCACTCCACGGTCTCCGGCAGCGACTCCGCATAGCCGGTCACCGGCCGGTAGCCGATCTCCTTCTCGGCCGCCGTCATGTCATAGACGATGGGATGGGCACTGCTCCACGGCGTCTCGCCCACGTGCCCCGCGGGAGGCGGTCCGTCCACCAGCACCGTCTCCGTCTCCAGGCCGAGTACCCCGTCGATCGCCGACGCGATCTCCGCGACCGTAGGCGCCTGCGGATCGCCCGCGTTGAGCACCCGCGATCCGGGCCGCAGGGCGGCGAGCCTGATCAGCTCGGCGACGTTGGACACATGGACCGGATGGAACCGGCCCGCGCCGTTGTAGGCGAGGACCCGGCGCCTGCGGCCGTCCAGGAGTCGTTTCACGAAGTACAGTTCGCGCGGGGAGCGGCAGTACGGGCCATGGATCGCACCGGCCCGCAACAGTGTCACCGGCAGGGCGTCACCCGCCGCGAGCAGATCCCGCTCCAGCCGGACCTTCCGGGTCCCGTACGTGGCATCGCCGGGCGCCACCGTGGACTGTGTCTCCGGGATCGGCAGCGGGTACTGCGGAGCCCCGTCGGGCTCGTCCTGCGTGTCGAAACTGCGGCCGCGGGCGTCCTCGTACACCGCGCCGCTGGAGATGACGACGGCCGAACCGATCCGGCCGGCGAGCCCGGTCAGCTGCCGGGCGTGCTGCTCGCCGTACGCCACCATGTCGACCAGCACGTCGCACCCGTCGCCCAGCGCCGCGGCGAGTGCCCCCTCCTCGTCGCGGTCGAGGGCGACTGCCCGTACGTCATCGGCCCATCGCTCGTCCCGGCCGCCCGCGCGCGAGGCCGCCGTCACCTTCCAGCCGTCCTCGGCGAGCGCCCGCACGGCCACCCGCCCGATCTGTCCCGTTGCTCCGAGAACCCATGCGTGTCCCTTGCTCATGAGGTGCACGCTAGGCGGTGGCCGGCCCGTCGGACCACGGGAGTTCGCCCCTCGCGGATTCGCCGTCAGCGTCTCCGTTTCGGGAACTTCTGCGCCCGCTCGGCCTGTTCGGCCTTCACCTTGGCCGCGTACTCGTCGACGTACTCCTGACCGGAGAGCCCGAGAATCGCGTACATGATCTCGTCGGTGACCGCCCTGATCGCCGCCTTCTGATCCTCCATGCCGGCGTAACGGGAGAAGTCCAGCGGCTCACCGAAGCGGATGGTGACCCGCTTGATCCGCGGCACGACCCTGCCGGGAGGCTGGATCTCGAACGTACCGACCATCGCGCACGGCACGACGGGCACCCGCGCCCTGAGCGCCATGACCGCGACACCGACCTTGCCCTTGTAGAGCCGGCCGTCGTGCGAACGGGTGCCCTCCGGGTAGATCCCGAGCAGCTCGCCCTTGCTCAGCACCCCGAGCCCTTCACGGATCGCGGCCTGCCCCGCGTCCTTCCCGGACCGGTCCACCGGAATCTGCCCGGCGCTGCGGAAGAACGCGGCAGTCAGCCTCCCCTTGAGGCCCGGGCCGGTGAAGTACTCCGCCTTGGCGAGGAAGGTGATGCGCCGTTTGATGATCGCGGGCATCAGGAAATGGTCGGAGAACGACAGATGGTTGCCGGCGACGATGGCCGCACCGTCCTCCGGGATGTGCTCCAGTCCCTCGATCCTGGGCCGGAACAGCAAGCGCAGCAGTGGCCCCAGAATGACGTATTTGAGCACGTAGTAGAACACGGGGCGGCTCCTAGCTCTGCCGGATCGGCTCCAGGGCTGCATTCTGCCAGGGCAGCGGAGTTCGCAGGGGAGGACAGCTTGTGCGGACCGACGAAGAGACGGTGGCGGCGGGTCACGGCATAGATCCCGCTCGCCGGCGGGGCGCGTTCGAGGGGCTGATGAGCCGGATCGCGGGTCGACGAACACCGGACTCGCCGGGCAGTGCGAGCCCGTGGATGTGCTGGAACGGCAACGGCTTCCTCGGCCGAGATGACGAGGAAGCCGTTGGCATGCTGTTCGTGACCGGCGTTCAGGCCGGCGTGGCCGGGCCGTTTCTACGAGGCCGCGCCTACGGCCGTCTTCGCAGCGGTCTTGCTCTGGTAGGGGCAGGCGAGCTGGTGCAGGATCTCCTGCGCCAGCAGATCCTCGGGCCCCTTCAGCGCGTCCGCCAGTTTCCGGTCAACGGGGAACACCATCTCCGCCGCGACGTTGTCCTGCACGATCCGGGCCAAGTTGTCGAGGGCGACGAAGACCGGGTCGGCGGGCAGTTGGGCCGTCGGCAGGTCGATCAGGTGCGAGTCCGCCTTCGCGGGGTCCATGAACTGCTTGACGATAATCGAGTTCTGGTTCAGGGCGGACGTCGTCCAGATCGACAGAACGACGATGTACAGGCCGGGCCAGTCCTCCTTGCCGACCTTGCCCCGCCACCGCTTCATGAGGTCTTCCACGCCGTCGATCTGCGCCTGGGTCGCATACCTCACGTTGGTACCGATAGCGTCGTTCAAGCCGCCCGTGAAGTTCTCGAACGACTCTCGGGGCTGCGTGCTGCGGACGGCACGGCTGCTCTCCACGGCGTCAGCGGCAGGAACGGAGGCCAGGACGGGCAGGGCTGCGAGGGCGAGCGCGGGCAGGCCGCGACACACGAGGTTCTTGATCACAACCCCGGTTTTACGCAGTCCGCGTGTGCCTGCGACAGCCCCGGAGCCACGAACTCACCCGTATGGTCCAGCGACTTCATCGCCGAAACGACACGGACGTGAGCATCCCGCACTTCCAGGTCTCCTCAGGCGCGCGGCCGGCCTTCGTAGGCCACACCGCGCCAAGCGCTGCTGAAAAGAGACTGGGCTCCCTCAGAGCAGTTGAGGGGCCCAGTGTCGCACTCAGGCTCTTCCATTAACCCCGGGTGCAAGCGCTGCTTTATATGATCGGCTGGTGAACGCCTCCTTCATACTCAAGGCTGCCGCGACGCCGACTGCTCCGGCTCTCGTCCTTCGTCCCTGGTCCGTCGAAGACGTTGCTGCACTGGTTGAGGTCTACCAGGATCCCGATCTGCGTCGTTGGGCGAGCCCTCCGATGGACAGTGAGGCCGACGGACTGCGATGGGTGCAGACGCAGGAGCGGGGATGGGCAGCGGGCGATCGGTTCGGCTTTGCCGTCCTTGAAACGGCCTCTGACGCGGCGCCGGCGCGGTTGGTGGGCAACGTGGTGCTCAAGGAAGTGGCATCCGGCAAGTCCTCCGCCGAGGTCGGCTACTGGACGGCAGCATGGGCTCGCGGGCAAGGCGTGGCTCCCCGCGCCCTGGAGGTTCTCACCGCCTGGTCTCTCGACACTTTCCGAGCCGATGGCCTGGAAAGCCTCGAACTCCTCCATCAGGTGGACAACCTGGCGTCCTGCCGTGTTGCCGAGAAGAGCGGCTACGAGTTCGACCGGATCCTGCCGTCGGCGCCGCCCTCTTACCCTCTCGATGGCCATCTGCACATACGGCGCAGGGCTGCGTGACCGGGTCTCGTCCCGGCGTGGCGACGGTCTTCCCTGTCTCGGCAAGCCGCGGACCGCGCGGAGCGAAGCGGAAGCCGAGCATCTTGTACAGGCCGAAGGCCAGGACGGAGTACGAGGCGGACCTGCCCCACATCCGGGACCGTCTGGAACAGCTCGGCCACCGCGCCGCCCTCCTGCCCGCGTAGACCACGGTCGCGGCCTCGCTCACTGCGGCCGTGTCCGAAACCCTCTGTACCGGCGCCCTGTTGCTCTGCTCGGCCAAGCAGGCGGAAGAACTGGACCTGTACTGGCGTGCGCTGGCGGGCACACCCGTCGCCCGCGGATACCACCTGCGCGCTGGCAGCGGCGACCCCGGTCGCCGTCGCCGCGCAGGTGCGCTCGCTCATGGGCGAGAACGTCATCCGGCACCGGCTCGCGCCCGACTTCAGCTCGGATGCCTCACGATGGTCGTCCAAGACCGGCACACTGCTCAATCTGCGCCACGAGATCGGGGTGGTCGAACACGAGGACGGCTCACGGTACGCCATCGCTGCCTTGACGGAGTCCACCGTGCCAGCAGCCGCCCAGCCGACGGCAGAGGCAGTGATGGCGCATGTGGCCCGAGCCCTGCACGATCAGTTGCGGACGCGGTGAGCGAGGAGGATACGGGCCTCGATCAGCCAATCGCACCTACGTCGCTGGCCGACGCGGGGACTCCCAAACGGTGGTCCCGATCTCCCGCTTCGTGCCGGGCTCGGCGGCGGTGAAGCGGCGCCCGAGCAGGTCGGGTGACGGGGCGGCCTCGGTGTCGGCCTCGGTCAGGCTCCGGCGCTTGCGGCGGGTGATCCCGCGGATGCCGCGCTCGCGCATCAGCCGCTCGACCCGCTTCCGGTTGACCCGCCGTCCCTTGCGCCGCAGGCCGGCAGTGACCCGGGGAACACCGTAGGCCCGCGCGCGTCGGCGTGGATCTGCCGGATCTCAGGCGTCAAGCGCAACTGGACCGACTACATCGCAAGCCGTCGATCCGACGGATGACGACCCGGTTTGCGATGGAGTTCACGCGGTGGTGACGTCACAATCCCCTGAACTCATGTGGTTGTTGTGGCTATCGACTGTCGTGTCAGCCGCTACTCGGGGGGCTCGGCGATCAGTGCTGTGCCCACGGAGCGAAAGCCGAGTCGGGCATAGATCCGTGCGACGTCATCGTCGCCCGCGGACAAGAAGATGGTCTTGACGCCTCGGGATCGTGCGTGAGCCACCAGCACAGCGGTGACCGCCTGCGCAAGACCACGGCGGCGCGCGGTCGGCAGAGTTCCCACCCCAACGATCTCGCTGACCGAGCCGACCGGCTGGTGCTGGCCGGCGCACAGCGCCGTGCCGCCCTCCACCGCGGCGGCAACGGACGTCAGGCCGGCCAGGATGCGTGCCGCCATGCGTTCGATCGATCCGTCACCGGCACGGTCGCGCACTGCCTTGTCCAAGTCCGCGAGTCCAGCGGCACCGACGCCGGTGCCAGACTCGGCGAAGGCCAGGTGAGGAACGGCCAGCGCGCTCGGCAGTACGGGATCGTCCGCCTCCACGGTCCGCACCACTACGCCGCCGACCGCCTCGGGCACGGCGGGAGTCGGTACTTCTGGCGCGAGCACCATCAAGGGATGCTCGTGCACTGCAAGCCCTGCCTGCTCGACCGCGGCTCGCAACGCAGGTGCGGTCTCGGCGACCCACTCGAAACTCTCTGGGATGCCCAGTTCGCGCTGCCGGGAACGGGCCCGGTTCACATCGGCGGTACTCACCGCCCCTGACCATCCCAGGGTCGGACGTGAATAGAAGGGCCAGCCCTGCCCTTCTCGTATGAACAGGGTCAGCGGCCCGAAATCTTCGACCCGGGCACCGGAGCGGGGAACCGCGTCGTAGTACCGCTCAAGCCGGTTCAGCAGTTCACGGCGATCACCAAGATCCACAGACGTCATGCCGAGCATTCAAGCAGGAGCCTGGAAGCCACTGCCACCGCATTACGTGCTGCCACAACTGCTGGATCAAGAAGCGATCCACGTCGGGACTCCGCATGACGCACCCGTCCGGGGAGCTACGACTGCGCGCTTGCGGAGCCTTCATGTGAGGAACCTTCACCCGGTCCGGGCGTCCCGGGCAAGGGTGCATCACCAACGGGTACGGTCACGGCGGACAGGAGAGGGGCGAGGTAGCGGCGCCCGAGCTCTCCGGGCGGCAGTTGGTCGGGTTCGACGTAGCTCTGAGCGAGTTCGCCTTCCCGGACAGCGATGAGCAGCCGGGCGAGCTCCTCGGGATCCACGGTGAGGGCGAGGCCCGCGCCGCGCACGCATTCGGTCAGGGCGCGGGCGATCTGCGCGCGCAGCCGTGCGTCGTGGCGTGCGAGCACCCAGGCCGCCTGGCGGTCGCGGATGGCATGGAGCGTGAACTCGGTGGTCACCAGGAACCAGTCCCGTTCACCGGATTCGAGTTCGGGGAGGAGTTCCGCGAACCGGTCGAGCGAGAAGCCCTCCAGGTCGATCGAGTCGATCAGTTCCGTCAGGCGGCTGATGATTCGTTCGCTGTGTGCGTCGAAGAGTGCGAAGAAGAGCTCTTCCTTGCTGCTGAAGTTCGAGTAGAACGCTCCGCGGGTGTAGCCGCCGCAGGCCCACTGCCCGATGGCGTCACCATCCCCATGCCGCCGACGTTCGACTCCGTCGAGGCCGAACGGCGGTACCGCAAGGAACAACTTGCCGCAGGATTCCGGCTGTTCGGCATCTTCGGCTTCTCCGAGGGCGTCGCCGGCCACATCACGGTGCGTGACCCGGAGAACCCGGACTGGTTCTGGGTCAACCCGTTCGGCATGAGCTTCAACCAGATCAAGGTGTCCGATCTGATCCTGGTCGACCACGAGGGCACCGTGCTGCACGGCAACCGCCTGGTGAACAAGGCCGCGTTCGTCATCCACTCCCAGGTGCACGCCGCCCGCCCCGACGTCGTGGCCGCCGCGCATTCCCATTCCCTGCACGGCAAGGCCTTCTCCAGCCTCGGCATCCCGCTCGATCCGATCACCCAGGACGCGTGCGCGTTCTTCGAGGACCACGGCCTCTGCAGCGACTACCAGGGCGTGGTCGACGAGCTGGAGGAAGGCAAGCGGATCGGCGAGGCCCTCGGCGGGTACAAGGCCGTCATCCTGCAGAACCACGGTCTGCTGACCGTCGGCCATTCGGTCGCCGAGGCCATGTGGTGGTTCATCACCATGGAACGCTCCTGCCAGGCACAGCTGTTGGCGATGGCGGCCGGCACGCCGAAACTCATCGACCGGGAGACCGCCCTACTGACCCGCGGACAGGTCGGCACCCACCTGGCGGGCTGGTTCCAGGCGCGCCCGCTGTGGGACCAGATCACGGCCTCCGATCCGGACCTGTTCGACTGACCACTGGGCACATCCAGACTCATTTTCGTCCATGGTGGCGGGATTCCGGAGTGTGCTGGCGTTCCGGTCCTCTGCCAGCTGGTCAGAACGCCTTCCTCTCCTCCCTCATCGCCATGACGCCGGACCATGTCGCGGTGGAGCGCCGGGGCTCCACCGCGACGCCGGCCGCGTTCGGCGTCCTGTTGCCGCGGGGCGCAGGCGCGATGGTGGGAGCCGCGTTCCTGAAGCAGGCGCAGGCGGGTCTTCTGGTCGTGCCGTGGGTCCTTGCCGCGGCGTCGATCGCCTCCGTACTCGTCGCCAAGGACCGGCCCCATACCCACGTGCCTCGTGAGCCCCCGCTGATTGCCGAACGCGCCTGGACGCTCGCCCCGACTCCCTGGGCGGCCCTGCGCGAGCGGCTCGCCCGGCAGACCCCGCTCTGGCGTGCTCTCGGATTCACCTGGTACGCCGGGACGGACATCCCCTGGGCCGAAACCGTTCCGCGCTCGGGCGCACAGTGACACGTCCCGAAGGTGCAGCAGGACACACGGCCCCGAGGTTGGGGGCTCAGGAGCGGCGGTTGGGCCAGTGCGGGTCCTCCACGAGCGAACGAACGCCCGCCCAAGAGGAAGCGGGGACAGGACGACTGGCTTCGTTCGCTTCCCGTGTGGAGGGAGCAGGCCTGGCGCGCGTCCGCCGCGCTGGGCGAGCAGTGGAGCACGTCTGAAGACGGTGGGCCCGCAGGAGGTGGACCGGATCGCGGGCGGCGGTCGAGGTACTCGTCGCAGTCCTCGGGCCCCGCGCCCGACGACCTCGGTGTCCCGATCGCGGCCGTCGCCCGCCGCCGGGCCGAACTGCTCGAACAGCCCGCGTACGGCGGCCCGTACGCCCGCGCCGCCGCCCTGATGCACACCCTCGGCCGCTGTTGATGGCTCAAGCGCTCCAACCTGACCATTGCCTGCGCCGCTGCCGTCATGTACCTCAATGCCAGCGGTATCCCGACCCGACCCACGAGCAGCTCGCCGCCCTGGCCCGGGAGCTGTACGACCCGCGCTGCACTGCTGCCCGCATCGCCGACCAGCTGCGCAGCTGGCGTCCCTGAACCACTGGCATCCGCCCGGCGCTGCACACCCGTGCCCAGCGCCGGGCGGCGTCATGTCTCCCGGGCCGGCCCGCGGTCGGAGCTCCGGGCGACCGGTACGGCCCGTCCCGGCTGGGAGCTCGAGGACATGTAGAAGGCCGGCCATCTTCCGATGAGGAACCGCCGGGAGTGCCCGGTGGCCGTTGCGGACCGTCGGGCACCCCCGGCAACATGCACGGTCGGCTGCTTACCGGGATCGGCCGGCGCACCCGGGCGGCTGTCCTGGGCGTTCGAGGCCATGTGGTGGCCAGGAGTAGTTCTGCCCCATGGGCCATATCGCCGGCGGCCTCGGCATCGTCAGCGACGAAGGACTCACCCGCCTGCGCCGTGCCGGCCGTGACGACCTGTCTACGCGCTTGTCGGCGCCGCCTGCTGCACGACCTCGAAGGACCACAGTGTGGACCCGCTTGCCGCCGGTTTGGGGCGCTCTCCGCGCTCCGCGCCACTGCCCTGGTGGGCCGTCTTCATGGGGCCCTCCATCCAGGCCTGGAATGACTCTTCGTCACGCCACCGCGTGTAGACGAGGTAGTTCTCGGTGCCTTCGACCGGCCGGAGGAGTTCGAACCACTCGAAGCCGTCAGAGCTCTCCACGGCATGGGCACGGGAGGCGAAGCGCTTCTCCAGCGTCTCCCGCTGCTCGGCAGGGACGGTCAGTACGTTGATCTTGACTACGCTCATCGTCCCATCCTGCCGTACGGCTGCCGGCAGACGGGGGAGCGGCTCGTACATCACGCGGGTCTGTGGGGCGCCGCCCGGATCGAGACCGTTGCTGGGGCACGTGACGGCGCCCGTGATTCTTACGCGGCCCAGTCGGGGCCTGAGGGCCGAGAACTCGACCTGGACCTCACCGTAATCCCCGACCGGCCCCACCGCGGGCGGTGGAGCACTCATTACGCCTGGCCGTGCCCGATCAGCCGCAGGCAGCGAAGGGCCCCACTCCGCGGCCCAGGAGTTCACGGATGCCCATTGAGCACCGCCGCCCGCAGGCGCGCATGGGCCGTTCCTTCGAGGCCCACGTCGACGAGGCGGTGACGAAGTGTGAGGTCGTTGATCGGTTCTCGTTCGGCCAGTACCAGGCGAAGGCGGCGCCGGGCGGGCGGTTCAATGCCGGTGACGGCTACCGGCGGGGCATCGGTGCAGCGGCTGCTGGTCGTTTCCCATTACACGAATATTCAACTAGCTGTCCCTGCCTGTGCTGTGCGCCGTCCCTTAGTTTCCTGTTGGTTTTGAAAGAAGGGACTATGGACGCACTCCTCGCAGTCCGGGCTCGTGGGATCACCAAGTGTTTCGGCGACGTCGTCGCACTCGACGGCATCGATCTCGATGTGACGCAGGGTCAGATCCACGGCTTGGTCGGACCGAACGGCGCCGGCAAGACGACTTTGCTCGGCCTCCTGCTGGGCCTGGCCGTCGCCGACAGCGGCCGCCTCGACATCCTGGGTACGCCGGTCGGGCGGTCGCTCGCCGCTCCCGACGGTGTCGCCGGCTTTGTGGACGGGCCCGGTCTCTACCCCTCGCTCACCGCCAGGCAGAACCTTGCCGCGCTGGCCGCTCTCCGCGGCCGCGACGCGCGGACAACGGGGATAGACGACGTGCTCGACCAGGTTGGGCTCACCGATGTCGCCGACGACCGGGCCCGTGGCTTCTCCCTCGGCATGCGTCAGCGGCTCGGGCTCGCCGCCGCCCTGCTCACCAAGCCCCGGCTGCTCGTGCTCGACGAACCGTCCAACGGTCTCGACCCGGCCGGGAAGAAACACGTCCACGGTGTCATCACCCGGCTCGCGGCGGACGGAACCGGCGTCATGCTCTCGAGCCACCGCATGGACGACCTCGAGGCACTGTGCTCCGAGGTCACCATCCTCGCCACCGGACGGGTCGTCTTCTCCGGTCCGCTGAGCAAGCTGGCCGCCGAGAACCGTGAACTCGACTACCGGCTGCTCACCTCCGACCCGCAGGCCGCCCGCGGGCTGGCTGTCGATATGGCCGGGATCGGCGTCGTCGACGACGCCGGGGCATGGCACTGCGCCGAGGTGCTCGTCGTGCGCGCGCTGGTGCCCGCCCTCGACGAACTGGTGGTGCGGCTCGTGCACGCGGGCATCGCGGTGCGCGAGCTCGCCCCCGTGGTGTCGCCGCTCGAGGCCGCGTTCCTCGCCCTCACCGAGCAGCAGGAGGCCGGCCGATGACCGCGACCATTGCTGACGACAATGTTGCTGGGGTCCACCCCGTCTCGGTGGCGCGGGGCTACCGCTTCGAACTGGTCAAACTGGTCTCGCAATGGCGTATCCGTCTGCTGGTTCTCGCCTGCTGGATCGCGCCGGCGCTCTTCGTAGCCGCGGTGAGCCAGCAGAGCTCGCTCCCCTCCGACACCCTCTTCGGTCGCTGGATGCACGACACGGGATGGGCCGGATCGCTGGTGGTGCTCGGCTTCGCGGGCACCTGGGCGCTCCCGCTGCTGACCTCGCTGGTCGCCGGCGACGTGTTCGCCTCCGAGGACCGGCTCGGCACCTGGCGCCACCTGCTGGTGGCGGTCCGGTCACCTCGACGGATCTTCGTGGCGAAGGCACTGGCCAGCCTCACCGTCATCCTGCTGCTCGTGGCGGGGATGGCGTGTTCCAGCGCGGTCGGCGGGATCGTGGCGGTCGGCAACCAGCCGCTGGTCGGACTCGACGGCCACTTGTTGACGCCTTCGGAGGCCGCCGGTGAGGTCCTCCTCGCCTGGGTGTGCGTGCTCGCCCCGACGGTGGCCCTCGCCGCGATCGGACTGCTCGGGTCGGTCGCGCTGGGGCGGTCCCCGATGGGGCTGCTGCTGCCCGCGCTTGTCGCGCTCGTGATGCAGCTCGCCCAGATGCTGCCGCTGCCCGTGGCCGTACGCCTCGCCATGCCCGGCTACGCCTTCATCGCCTGGAACGGTCTGTTCACCAGCCCGGCACAGGTTGACCCGCTCCTGATCGGTATCGCGGTCAGCCTGGTGTGGGCCGTGATCGCGACAGCGCTGGCGTACCTCCTTTTCCTGCGGCGCGACTTCACCAACCTGACCTACGACGGCGCCGGGCGCCGAGCAATCACCACCGGGCTCCTGCCGCTGGTCGGACTGGGTGCCCTCACGGTCGCGGTCGTCGCCGTGGCGACGCCGTCAATGGGTTCCGGAATCGAGCAGGACAAGGTCCAGCGGTCGGTCGCCACGGCGTTCGCCCACCTCTACCGCATCCAGACCAAGCAGCTCAACCGCCCCGACGTCACCGAGGCGCAGCTGCGGGTCACGGCGGCGTGCAACAGGGGCGGCGGCCAGGTCGCCGCCCATGGGCCGGGCAACGACTGGCGTTGCGTCGTCACCTGGCATCTCCCCGGCGTCGAGGCCTCAGGGACGGCCATCTACCAGCTCGACGCCACCTCAGACGGGCGGTTCGTGGCCGATGGCGACGGACCGAAGGAAGTGAACGGCTACTTCCTGGTGCGGACCCCGACCGGGGACACACCGAACCCGCTTTGGCAGTTCGACGGCAACGTCGAACTGCTCGACACCACTCCGAAGGGATAATTCCATGCAGGTAACACGGCAGCGTCGGATTAACGAGAAGAAGCAGATCAGCCTTTTCGGTAGACGCGTCGGCCGCCGGACCTCTCTGGTAACGGCGGGCATCGCTGTCGTCCTCGCCGTCACAGGCACCGCTGTTGCCCAGACGCATCAGTTCGGCACCGAGCAGGTCGGCCAGGTCACCGCTAACGGCCAGGTCGTCTCCGCCGACCAGTACATCGCCCCGTACGGCAGCCGCACCGTCATCAACGACGGCAAGATCATGTCGTCCTCGGTCAGCCCGGACGGCACCCACCTCGCGGCCTCGGTCACCGACGGTGGGATAGCGCTGGTCGTCATGGACCTCAACACCGGGCAGGTGAAGCAGCGCGTCGGTACCCCGGCGTCGGCGGACCTGCGCATCAAGAGCAACGCCGTCGGCCAGGAGGGCCCGACGTACTCGCCCGATGGTTCGCAGCTGTGGTTGGGCCAGGCGGACGGCTACACCAAGTTCACCGTGAACCCGGACGGCACCCTCTCCAACCCGACGACCATCTCGATCCCGGCCGACGGCTCCAAGCGCGCACTGGTGGGTGCGGCGGTGTTCTCGGCCGACGGCTCCACCGTGTACTCCGCGGTCAACGGCCAGAACCGGGTGGTCGCCATCGACACGGCGACCGGGACCACCAAGCAGAACTGGACCGTGGGCAACGCCCCCCGTGGCATCGCCATGGTCGGCAACAAGCTCTACGTCAGCAACGAGGGCGGGCGCCCGGCCAAGGCCGGCGACACCACGATCAACTCCTACGGCACCCAGGTGCCGGCCAACCCGGACACCGGTGCCACCACCACCGGCACGGTCAGCGTCATCAACCTGGCGGACCCGTCCGCCGCCGTCGGGAGCATCGACGTCGGTCTGCACCCGACCGCGGTGTACGCAAAGAACGGGGCGGTGTTCGTGACCAACACCGCCGACAACAACGTGTCGGTCATCAACACCGCCAACGACAAGGTCGTGCAGACCATCGCCACCCAGCCGTGGCCGAAGGCGTCGGTCGGCTACGAGCCCAACGCGGTGACGCTCACCGACGACGGTCACCTGCTGGTGACGCTCGGCCGCGCCAACGCGGTCGCCGTCTACCGGTACACCTCCCCGCAGGAGCCGGCCGGCTACGTCGGCCTGCTCCCGACGGACTACTTCCCCGCGGAGATCACCACCGTGGGCAAGAACGTGGTCGTCTCCAACACCCGTGGTATCGACGCCCGCCGCCCCACCAACAAGGCCGGGCACGGCACCCACGACACGACGTCGAGCCTGACGCAGTTCACGTTGCCGGACGACAGCGTCATCAAGTCCGAGACCGGCAAGGTCTTCACCCAGAACGGCTGGCACGGCAGCTCGGTCACCCAGGGCACGGGCAACGCGAAGCCGGTGCCGGTCCCGGTGAAGCTCGGCGACCCCTCGACGATCAAGCACGTCTTCTTGCTCGTCAAGGAGAACCGGACCTACGACCAGGTCTTCGGTGACATGCCGCAGGGCAACGGCAACCCGTCGCTTACGCAGTTCGGCGAGAACGTGACGCCGAACCAGCACGCGCTGGCTCGGCAGTTCGGGCTGTACGACAACACGTACGACGTCGGAACGAACTCCGCCGAGGGTCACAACTGGCTGATGCAGGCCGACAACCCGGAGTACACCGAGTCCTCGGCCGGTGAGTACACGCGCAGCTACGACACCGAGGACGACGCTCTCGGCCACCAGAAGTCCGGCTTCATCTGGACCGGTGCGCAGGCGGCTGGGAAGTCCGTCAAGGACTTCGGCGAGTTCCAGTCGTTCGAGAGCAAGCCGTCCGGCGCGACCTGGCAGAACCTGTACTGCGACGCCAAGAACATGGACGCGACCGGGCAGAAGACCGCCTACCCCATACAAACGGGCTCGGCGATCCCGTCGCTCAACAAGGTGTCGGTGCCAGGCTTCCCGATGTTCGACATGGACGTCCCGGACGTCTACAAGTACGAGATCTGGAAGCAGGACTTCGAGAAGAACGGTCCGGCGAACCTGAACATGCTCTGGTTCTCCAACGACCACACCGGTGGTCCGTCGAACGCGGCCGCCGCGGTCGCGGACAACGACCTCGCGGTCGGCAAGATGGTTGACAAGATCTCGCACAGCAAGTACTGGAAAGACTCGGCGATCTTCGTCGTCGAGGACGACTCCCAGGCCGGCCTCGACCACGTCGACGGCCACCGTGCCCCGGTCCAGATCATCAGCCCCTGGGCCCAGCACGGCACCGTCGACAGCCACTACTACTCGCAGATCACGATGATCCGCACCATCGAGCAGATCCTCGGGATCCACCCGATGAACCAGAAGGACAGCGCGGCCAGCCCGATGCGTGGGGCGTTCACCCAGCACGCGGACTACACGCCGTTCAAGGCGTTGCCCAACCGGGCCTCGCTGACCGACGGTCTGAAGACCCCGCCTGCCTGCGGCGTGGACACCCCGGCGCCGCAGAACCCCAGTGCGGCGCCCGCGCCGTCGGCGAAGGTGCCGGCGGACAAGCAGGCGATCGCGGCGAAGTGGGACACCTGGAAGTCGCACCAGCGGCTGACCGGGCCCAACGCTGTGCCCGACTTCGCGAACCCCGCGCAGATGAACCACTTCACGTGGTATCAGACGCACGAGTGGACGAAGCCGTACCCCGGCGAGGACAAGATCTTCGCGCCGGCGGACGTGCCGGGCGCCTACATCCCGTCGTCGGAGTCCGACGGCTGACATAGCCTGATCGCGTCAAGGAGCCCCTGGCCGGCTTCACCGCCGGCCGGGGGGGTCTCTCCGACCTATCGGCAGGTAGGGCTCGATGAACTGCCATACGTTGTCGGTCAGTTGCACCCGCGTCATGCACGACGATCTACCGGACCAGGCCCCACGATGAGGCCGGATCCCGCAGATTGATCACATCCAGATATGCGCCTAGGAGCGTGGGTCAGTAAGCAGTACTCATAGGTTTCGTGATCGTTCGTGCGGGATGATCTCGGTATGCGTGGTGCGGATGGGCTGTTCGAGTTCGAGCCGGTCGAGATGAAGCGGCCGCAGGGCCGTCCGGCGGCGGTGGACAAGCGGTTCCGGGCGTTCGACCCGCACCAGGTTCTGCTGCTGCTGCCGCCGTCGCTGGACGACTGGCCGCCCGAGGGGCACCTGGCCCGGTTCGTCGCCGATCTGGTCGATGACGTGCTGGATCTGGGGCCGGTCCTGGCCGGCTACACCGAGAAGCGCGGCTTCCCGCCGTATGACCCGCGGCTGATGGTGCGGCTGCTGATCTACGGCTACACCACCGGCGTGCGCTCCTCGCGGGCGATCGAGCGCAAGTGCGCCGACGACGTCGCGTTCCGGTTCCTGGCCGCCGGCCAGGCCCCGGACTTCCGCTCGATCTCCCGCTTCCGCCGCCGCCACCTGGACGCGCTCGCCTCGACATCCCCCGAGACGAACTGCCCTCAGCTTCAGCCGGGTTGCTGCGACAACCCGATGGTGCAGGTCTCTCACCTCACTCGACTCCAGTGAGGTCGACCCGGAGCGCGGTACTGGCCTCACGGCTGATGACAACCCTATTTTACGGGCTCTCCTGCCGTATGTGTGGGTGCTGTGACCTGCGCTGATACATGAAACACGCCGTTTCCTGCAAGGCTTGAGGTGTCTAGTCACAAGCTTG
>NZ_JBICXB010000055.1:0-35855 GCF_043200055.1 Streptomyces sp. NPDC048496
GAGCATCCACTGGACCGCAGCCGCACCAGCAACCTCACCCGCCTCAGCTACCGACTCACAGCCTGACCACCCACCCGGAATTGCGCACCAGAGTCACCCTTCTGCGCAAAGCAGTTGCCGCTGGGATGTTCACCTCCGTACCTGGCCTGGGGCTGTCGAGAAAACCCAGTTCGGCCTCGGCTGTTCCCCGCCCAAGATCTCTGGCAGCAGTTCCCCGCCGGGGACGACCGGCGGCTGATGGGTACCGGCTGCCGCGTCGCGGCGGCTCGGTGTTCGCCGGATCGGCCCGGTAACCGTCGAACCCGGTGACGCCTTGGGTCGGAGCCACGGGGCCGAGGACAACACACCGAGCGAGTCATCGCCTCAGGGCCTCGGCGCCGGGAGACAACGCCACCTTGATCGGAAACCCCGTAGCCCAGCGTGGCAAGCCACCGCCCAGCAGCACGTGGAGCGGTCCGTACGACCCTGCTCCAGGCCCGTTCGCGGGTTGCGGATCGGGAACGCCTCGATGTCCGCCTCGGCCGGCCAGGGTAAGGAACCATCATGAGCAGTGTGTAGGCAGCGGCCGTAAGTCGTCGACGTGCGGGGCGGTGAAGCGTCCGCCTCAACGACCAGAGTTACGGGGACGAAAGCAGCCCTGCCCGCAGCCGCGTACATGTGGTGTTCGACAATAAGCACAGGTCACCCGCAGCAGCGCCCCCTACTGAATTCGTGACAGAAAGAAGAGAAGCACCGATGACTGCCGTGCACGGAACAGCGGTGAATATTCCCACCCCGGATGGCACGGCCGACGCATACTTGGCCCATCCCGACGACGGCAGCCCCCATGCAGCTGTCCTGCTCTACATCGACGCCTTCGGGCTGCGCGCGCACCTGAAGAAGATGGCTGACCGCCTTGCCGGGGCCGGGTACACCGTGCTGGTCCCCAACGTCTTCTACCGTCATGGCCGTGCCCCGGTGGTGGAACTTCCCGACTTCATCGACCCCGTCCAGCGCCCCGACATCTTCCAACGCATCGTCCCCATCATGCGGTCACTCACCCCCGAACTGGCGATGCGTGACGCCGACGCCTACCTGCGCTGGTTGGCTGCTTGCCCACAGGCCACCGACGGCCCGGTCGGCGTCACCGGCTACTGCATGGGTGCAGGCCTGGCCCTGCGCACCGCCGGCACCTACCCGGACCGCGTCGCCGCCATCGCCGGCTTCCACGGCGGGCAGCTGGCCCCCGACACCCCCGACAGCCCGCACCTACTCGCCGACCGCATCACCGCCGAGGCGTACTTCGGGCACGCCGATCAGGACCAGGCAATGCCTCCCGAGCAGATCGACCGTCTCGAGAAGGCACTCACGACAGCAGGCGTCCGCCACCAGGGCGAGGTCTACCGAGGCGCGCACCATGGGTACACCCAGGCCGACACCGCCGCCTACAACCCCGATGCAGCCGAGCGCCACTGGACGGCACTTCTGGACCTTTTCGCCCGTACGCTCTGACCGGCCCCAGCCACGAGGTAGCAACGAGGTAGCAACGGATGGGCGACGGCGCCGCTGTGTCTCGAAGCGGACCGCATACGATCCGGGATTATCGGGGGCGACCCCCGGGGGAGGGGGGCTCATGCGGCGGATTTTCTCGTGGCCGGTGTCCCGGCGCTTCGTCGGCGCTGTTGCCGTCGGTGCGACCCTGATCGCGACCTCAGGGTGCACGGTCCCCGTCGATGCCGTCACCGGGATCTCCGTGACCGGCGACGGCCGTCTGGTCGGCGTGATGATGATCTGCGGGCACCATATCGACGGCGCGACGCTCTACGTGGACAGCACCGATGTCAAAAGCCAGACGAAGATGGGTTCATGGACCGCTGACCGTCCCCTCACAGCCGGCCTCGTCACCTGGCCCCTGGACACCCCCGCCGCCGGCTGGACCGCGACCAAGCCTCTGGCCGCGCTCACGGCCGGGATCACGTATGTCCTCTACGGCTGGACCAAGGACAACTCCTGGTCATCGGCAAGCGTCTCCTTCACCCTGACCGACCGGGACCGGCTCACCCCGGGAAAGGTCCGCTACGACGATCTCTCGGCCAACGGCGATAGTTCCCCCACCGCCGTCCCCACGGCGGACTTCACAGCCATGGCCTGCCGAGACACGTAGCCACAGCCCGTCACGCCGAGGCAGGAGCAGCGGCACGGACTATGTGTCACCGATTCCTCATGCTGTTTGTCAAGCCGCGAGAGTGGTGGGCGGTGCGAGCGCGTAGCACCGTCCGTCGCGTAGGAGGGCCCAGAGGACGTTGACGCGGCGGCGGGCGAGGGCGAGGACGGCCTGGGTGTGGCGCTTGCCTTCGGCCCGCTTGCGGTCGTAAAAGCGGCGGGACTCCTCGCAATGGCGGATGCTGAACAACGCCGACGTGTAGAAGACGCGTTGGAGACGGCGGTTGTATCGCTGGGGGTGCCGCAGGTTTCCGCTGATCTTGCCGGAGTCGCGCGGGACGGGTGCGACCCCACCGAAGCCGGCGAGGCGGTCGGGGGTGCCGAAGACAGTCATGTCTCCGCCGGTGGCGGCCAGGAACTCGGCGCCGAGGATGACGCCCAGGCCAGGCATGCTGGTGATCACGTCGAAGGTGTGGTGGTCGCGAAACCGGGCCTCGATGCGCTTGTCGAGCTCGGCGACCTGCTGGTTGAGGGCCATCACCTCGTCCGCCAGCCTGTGTACCATCTGGGCGGTCAGCTTCTCGCCGGGGAGGCTGGTGTGCTGGCGGTCAGCGGCCTGGAGGGCTGTCTCGGCGAGCTGGTCGGCGCTGCGGACCTTGCGGTTGCGCAGCCAGGTCGCCAGCCGCTTGACGCCGATCCGCCGGATTGCGGCCGGGGTCTGGTAGCCGGTCAGCAGGGTGAGCGGACCGGTGTTGGTGAGGTCGAGGGCCCGTTCCAGGCCAGGGAAGATGCCGGTGAGCTGAGCGCGGAGCCGGTTGACGGTGCGGGTGCGGCCGGCGACGAGGTCCATGCGGCGGCCGGTGAGGATCTTGAGGTCGATGACGGTTTCGTCGCCGGCGTGTAAGGGGTGCAGGTCACGGCGGATGCGGACCTGGTCGGCGATGACCGCGGCGTCCTTGGCGTCGGTCTTTCCCTCGCCGCGGTAGCTCTCGGCGGCGCGGTGGATGGCCCGGCCGGAGATGTAGTGCACCGCCTGGTTGTGGTTGAGGAGGATCGCGATGGCCAACGCGGCTCCGCCGTCGGCAAGATCGATACCCCAGGTCACCTCGTCACTCAAGGCCATGACGCTGGCAAGGAGTTCGAGGAGTTCGGGCTCGTCGTCAGCGACGCGTCGAGAGAGCAGACGCCGGCCGCTCTCGTCGATCGCGACACAGTGGTGGTGGGTCTTGCCTGCGTCGACGCCGGCCCCCCTCTCCCGCCCCGCCGCGACCTGGAAGGCGCGCTCGGAAGAAGACGCATACACCCGGAAGATCAAGAAGAAAGCCGTCCTCTTCCGCGGAAAAGGTCGAACCCGGCGACCCAGAAGTGTTCGACCTTCGCGTGACCAAGGGGCAGGCGGACAGGACTGCCGTTTCACCGTCCAGTTCGACTGGATCGCCGACGGCAAGCGCGACGCCACCACCTTGGACAACGAAGGCACAGGCTTCCCCAGCCCCGGAAAGGCCCCGCCGCCCCCTAGAACCCAAGACCTCAGAACCCAAGGCCTCGCCCCGGGGACGGCCGGCCGCACCCTCCAGCCGGTCTCCTAGGCAGCCCAGGAGAGAGCATGGACCAGTTCCAGCCGCGCTGCTTACGGGGCTGAACCGTCGCGCCAGCTCCTGGCTCGCCGATCGCCGTGCCTCTCCATCACCCGCCCATGCTCCATGCGGGTGATGTGCGCCTCCGGGATGCCACCGTCGAAAAGGATGGCATGAGGGCGGACATCACGGGCTCGGGCCTGGTCGTCGGCCGCTGACCTGCGGTTTTGCGGGACTCAGTAGATTTCTGTTCAAGATGCTGACAGGGTCGTGTGCTACTAGCGTGATGGCTGTGAGAGTCGCAACCGGGGCACGCCCCGGGCGGCAAGTCTCCCGAAGGGTGGGAACCGATCTGCAGCGAGACGTGCTCCCGCTTCACGCGGTGACCTCTGCGAACCGCACCGCATGGTTCTCATCCGCTGTGGCCATCCACCTTCGATCTTCGGTGGTGGAAGGAAAGGTAAAGACTTATGCGAGCACCTCATATCAAGCGTTCCCTCGCTGTAGCAGCCGCCGGTGTGATGCTGGCTGGTGGCGCCGCTGTCGGTGCGGCGGGTACGGCCACGGCCGCTCCTGCTCGAGTGACCTCCGTGACCAGTAACTCCTACGACCGCTGTGGCTGGTGGGATGACTGCTGCGGCTGGTGGGATGGCTGCTACGGCTACGGCTACTACAACCCCGGGTACGGCTACGGCTACGGCTACTACAACCCCGGGTACGGCTTCGGCTACTACAACCCCGGGTACGGCTTCGGCCAGTTCCAGCAGCAGCAGCAGCAGTAGAGGCGATGCCCTTGCTCAACCGCCCGGCTCGCCAAGTCGGCTGCCTGTGTGAGGAAGCCGGCGAGGCCGCCCGGGTCCGGAGGCGTGGAGAAGACACCTGATGCCGCCCAGTCGCGGGCGATACCGTGCAGCGAAGCCCGATCGGCGTCGGCGAGCGCATCACGCAGGGAATCTGTCAGCGACAGACGCAGGGCCCCCCCTCGTCGATCAACGCGACCAGGTGACCATGCCGCGGGTCGGCCTGAACAGCCTCGGCCGACCGGCCCGTGATGAGTCCTGAGCATCGACTCGCCGTTGAGCCGGACGTCCTCGACAAAGTACGGCCTCCAAGCGCGCCTGCCGCCCTGCCGGACCTGGACTGGCTCGATCAGCATCTGGCTCACAACCGAACCAAAGCGCTGGAGCGCTTCGTCACCGGCTGGTACCCAGCCGTTGATCAGCAGCCCCGGGCGGTCTCTACGCCCGCCGCCATTCCTCAGGCGCTGGCCGACTTCTACAGGCTCGCTGAGGAACGCCCTGCGATCCGCGGAATCCAGAACAGGATCCTCCCGGAAACGAAGCACTGCGCCGACTCGGTGCCCTGGACCTCGACTGGGACCGGTTCGACGGCTGACGGCATTCGACAGGGTGTGGAACGAGGCGCCGCCCAGGGTGCGGTGGCTGAGGGCCCGGATCTCTTCGGTGGCCGTGTAGGCAATGGTCTGTGGTTCGCGCTCGGGTCTATGGGGGCTGCTCCTTCGGTGCGGGCGTGTCCGGCGAATACTGCAGCGGTAACCGAAAGTCCGGTGGACCTGAGCGTGACCGGTTCAGTCGAGAAGGTCGTACCTGTCTGGCTCCCAGTCGGCGAACAGGGTCAGCGCCTTCTCCGTCTCGGTGCGTTCTGGCGTGGTCGCGGTGGCCGGCCACCAGTTCTCCACCTGATGGGCGTCCACGAGGACGAAGCCGCGGTACCCGTCGAAGTCGCCGGGGTCGCTTGCCACACCGATATGGATGGGTGCGTCATCGGGTAGATCTTTGAGGGCATCGCGCAGTTGTGCGGCGTTCCAGATTTGGGGGGTGTGCTCGAAGGTGTCGGCCATGAGTACAGGTTGCCAAAGTGGGCTGTCCAACTGGGGGAGACACGGCTGCTTACCGAGCTAAAGCGCTGATCCGGTGCAAGGGTAGGGCAAAGAACAGGCCACCCGTCGGGAGACAGGGTTATGGGGCTCCGGTCAGAACCGTGTCACCAGCCGCACACGGCCCCGCACGGACAGGGAAGATCCAATTCCGGTCGTAACACAAGGTCAATACGCCGCAGTGCCCGTCCATCACCCGCTATGCGCTTCACACAGTCCGTAGACAGCCAGCGGTCCACAAATCTTGACAGTTCCTCAAGAACCGGCGTCCTCTACATCTATCCCGCGTCGTCAGCACAGGGCCGAAAATCACTCAGTCGAAGCTTGACTTCGCTATGGGGAAGCCAGTTGAGCCGAGTGGTTACCCAACCGTCCGAATCGCCTCATGAGGCACTGACCGGAACCGCTCTCTTGTGGACGCAGCGCCCCAGCAGTTCCGCGGAGGGGCGCGGTCTTGCCCGAGAGGGTTCTCAGCCGATCCCCGAACCGCTGGTCACAAGGGCCGGCCCGCGTCGAGAATGTCGCCATGACGGACAGCCGCGACGACGCAGACCGCATATTCATCCGCAGCAAATGGGGCACCAACCGATACGTCTACAACCCGCACAACCCCGTCGGCCGCGCCCTCATCATCGGCTCGCTGCTTTTCGCCGTCGGCGGGATGTACCTGCTCTATCATCCGGGGCTCCTCAGCGGTTCCAACAACTGGGAGGGGGACGAACTGCGGTCCGCCGTGACAGCGGCGACCGCCGAGCTGTCGAGCGAGGCGCAGTTCGGGCCCGGGACCATCAACTACGAGGAGATCCTGCAGGCCGGTATCGCGGAGAAGGGCCATGGTTCCCAGGGCGCGGTGACTGTCACGCTCGCCTCGGAGCCGCCGGATTCCGCCGTGTTCAACGGGGGCGCGGAACAGGCCGACTACACCGTCACCGCCGACGGCACGGACACAGCCTTCTGCCTCAAGGTCTACGCCATGAAGCGCAAGCAGGCGATGGGCTACGACTTCGTCACCACCTCCATCGGCGAGGGTGCGTGCCCCGCCGCCTGATACCTGTTTGTCTGCCCGGACGCGGGCCGGGCTCTGATGCCGGTCCCGCCCCGTCTTCGGCTCCTACTCAGGCCTGAGGCTTGTCTGCGGCGCGCGGGTCGACGTCGAGGGCGGCGAACCCGAAGTCACTTTGCGCATGGACGAGTTCGGACCACTCAACCTGATGCCCACCCCGGGCGGCAGCGGGCCGAGCGCGGTGGCAAGCACAAGGACCCCGACCGCGAGCCACGCCGCCGACGGCGCGCGACCTACAACCGCTACGGCGGAGTCTCCACCTGTTCGCCGCCTACGACCTGGCCAAGGACAAGCTCTACGGCCACATCAAGCCGGTCAAACGGCGCACCCAGTTCCTGGGGCCAGTCCCACAGCACTGCGTTGCGCGAGCCCGGCTCCAACACCGCCTATCCGCACTCCTCGTCGAGCAATACGGTCATCGCGATGGACCTGACGAGCTGCAGGCAACTGTGGGCGAAGGACACCGCGGGCGACATCGACAGCCACTCGTCGCCCGTGCTCACCGACCCCGCATCGGGCCCGGCGAAGCTTGTCACCTTCACCGCATACTGAGTCCGCGGGCACGACCCGAAGACGGGCGCGGTGACCTGGGAGTCCAAGCTGGGCGGCGGCAGCACCTGCGAGCCGGGGCGGGCCCCGCTCACCAGCCCGACCGTACGGGCGGACATCGCCTACGTCGCGGGACGCGACGGTGTCGTCCGCGCTGCTGGACCGTGTCTCCCGATCCTCGCTGCTGCGCACCTGGACCCCGAGGATTCCGCTGTTCGCCGCCTCGGCGGTGGTGGCCGGAGGCGTGGTGGCCTCGGCGCTCGCCGCGGGACAGCTCCTGGCGCCGTAAAGGGACTTACGGCGGAGGCGCCCCTGTCCGGCATCGAGCCGACACCGTTGGTGAATCCGCCCCGTCGCTCAGACGGCGAGGCGGATTTTCGGCCCAGCTGATCCAGGACGGCGACCGGCCGCCATACTCCTCGACAAGCTAAGTGAGATGCTTGGAGACGTCCAAAGGCAGCCCACGTTCCGCGGCGAGAGGCTCGAAGCTGTTGTCGCGTACTCCGAACAGGCAGCCGAAGGCGCTGTACTCGCGTCCGTCGTAGAGATGGTCCAAGTCCATAGCGGCGTGCCAGAGGGAGTCTGTCTCATCGAAATCAACGGGGTAGTCGCGCTTGCACTCGATGTAGCCGTTGATGTCCGTTCCCATGGGCGGATTGTGCCGGAGCCCGCAGGCACGGACGAACCGATTTTCAGCCCTGGGTTCAGAGCGTGAGCACAGGGCGAGTGGAAAAGTCCTCGCAGAGGTCCTCGCCGTCGGGACCGTACACGAACTCGGCCATGGAAGGATTGCGGTTGGCCGTGGCCAGTGGGAGCCAACCCAGAAGACACCCGTAGCCGCCGCACACCGATTCGCCGCCGTCCCCGCCGTGGACGGCAGCGGCATCGCTGGTCAGTTCCGTGCGGTACGTGTCGTAAGCGATGCGCAGGCCGAGGGCATTCGGCTGGTTCTGCGGCCCGTCCGGGTCTCCGTAGGGGATGCGGTCGAGAGGGCAGTCGTTGCCCCATCGGAACAGGGTTGTGGCGCCAGCACCGCAGGCATGCTCCCACTCGTCAGAGCTCGGCATTCGAAGGCCGCGAGCCGCGAGTACGGCTGGCATGTCGGCGGGCAGTTCGGTCAGGTTCTCGTCCTCCACGGCCATGAGCACGGTGGCCAGGGTGACGCTCCGGCGTGGGCTGAGCACCTGGGCGAGGTGGGCCCGGAGGTCGGGACCGTAACCGAAGCCATGCTCCAGGCTCTCCGCGTAATCGGCGGTCTGCTCAGAGGCCGAATGCCAGCCTTCGAGGTCGACCCCGAGCGCCACTGTGCCGCCGGGTATCAAAGCGAATTCCTGAGTATTCCGTTCGATCCGGACACGATGCAGCGGGGCGCCGAGGTGCGCAACGGTCTCGATGGCGGTCACGCGGCCACCGACCAGCTCAGCGGCCTGGTGGGCGACGCGGCGTGCGGTCGACAGGTCGAATGACCACCACTGGTCAAGACTGAGATCGGCGAGAGACATGTGCCGCAGTGTTGCACGGACCTCTGACACGGACGGGCCAGAGGCGAGGCGGGATGGAAAGCATGCCGAGGGCGACTGCGCGGCCCGGTTGCCCAGGGGGCCTCCCCTGAGTGGTGGACACGCTGATACTGGCGACGAAGGACTACGCGGACGAGTTCAAGGCCGATGCCGTGGCCCTGTACGAGTCCACGCTCGGGGCGACCTACAAGGGGATCGCCGCTGACCTGGGCATCAGCAGGGGCAGTCTGCGGACCTGGGTGCTGCGGGACCGTGAACGACGCGGTGTCGCCGGGGCGGCCGGGCCCTCAGGAGGGAGGCTGTTGGCCGGAACGTCCGAGCCGGGCTCGGGGTCGGAGGCGGACGAGCGGATCCGGCGGCTGGAAGCGCGGGTGCGGGAGCTTGAAGTCAGTGAACGGAAGCTGGCGACCGAGCGGGACATCCTGCGCAAGGCGCGAAGTATTTCGCCGGGAAGACGAACTGGTGAACTGCTTCCAGTTCGTTGACGACCACCGGGACGCCTTCGAGGTGAAGCGGCTGTGCCAGGTCCTGGGCCTGAACCGGTCCAGCTACTACAAGTGGCGGACCCGTGGCGACGCCCGGCAGGCACGGGAACAGGACGACCGGCTCCTGGCGGAGACGATCCGTCTCATCCACGCCGACTCGCGCGGCACCAACGGCTCGCCCCGCGTCACCGCCGAACTTCGTGACCATGGTTTGCGGGTCAACGAGAAGAAGGTCGCCCGCGTGATGCGGAAGTTCTCCATCGTTGGCATACGACTGCGCAGGAGAATCCGCACGACCGTCTCCGAGTCCACCTCCACCGACGCAGTCCAAAAGGCCGGCGTTCGCGTCAGACGGTGACCCGCTCGACCTTGAGGGCAGCGGCCTCCTCGGTGGTGGCGGACGTGTTCTCCCGGGGCGCGGGGAGCACGGCCATGATCACGCCGGAGATCACGATGGTCGCCGCCCAGGCGAGCCCGTATTTGCCGATGGGAGTGCTGGAGAACGGGCCGGCGAACCAGTCGCACTTGGTGAAGGCGAGCCCGATCAGCAGCGCGACCACCCAGGACACCATCGCCTGCCAGCAGAAGCCGCCCACGTACCAGTAGCGGCTGCTCCGGCCGGTGTCCATCAGCGCGGCGGCGTCGTAGCGCACCGCAAGCGACCGACGCCGGAACATGTCCACCGCATAGACGCCGATCCAGGCCGAGAAGGAGACGGCGAGCAGGGTCAGGAAGGTGATGAAGGAGCCCAGGAAGCTCTTGGCGACCAGCATCAGCATCAGGCCGCCGACCAGCGAGATTACGGCGTTGATGCTGACGGCCATGGCACGCGGCAGCTTTACACCCATGGTCTGCGCGGTGAAGCCGGCCGAGTACATCGAGAGGCTGTTGATCAGCATCATGCCCACGACCGCGGTCAGCAGGTACGGCACGGCCAGCCAGGCCGGCAGCAGGTCACCGAGGAAGGCGACCGGGTCCGAGGCCCGCGCCAGACCGGGCGAGGCCGTCGCCATCACCGCACCCATCAGCACCATTGGCACCATCACCAGAGCGGCGCCCGAAACCGTCACGCCGACGATCTTCCTACCAGAGGCGGCGTGTGGCAGGTAGCGCGCGAAGTCCGCGCCGGTGGGGACCCAGCTGATGCCACCGGCGGCGATGGTTCCGATGCCGGCGATCATCATCGCGGTGGTGCCCGCGGGCTTGGAGAAGACCTCACTCCAGTGCATGGTCGCGATCAGGTAGCCCAGCACCAGGACGCTGAAGACGCCGAAGAGGTACGTCGACCAGGTGTTGCAGACATTCAGCGCCTTCCGGCCCATGCCGGAGACCAGGAACGTACAGGCAACGAAGACGAAGAGCGTGGCGACGATCAGCGCGGTGTTGCTCTTGACGCCGAAGAGCAGGTCAAGAACGGTCAGTACGGCGTAGGCACCGGTGACGGCGTTGATCGTCTCCCAACCGAACCGAGCGATCCAGAGGATCGCGCCGGGGAACAGGTTGCCGCGCACGCCGAAGGTGGCCCGCGAGAGCGTCGCGCCCGGCGCCCCACCCCACTTTCCGGAGACCGACAGCAAGCCGACCATGCCGAACGAGGCGACCGCGGCGCACACCGCGACGATCAAGACCTGCCAGAAGTTCAACTGGTTGAACACCACCAGGGCCGCACCCATGGTGAGAAGCAGGACGCTGATGTTCGCCGCGACCCAGGTCGGGAAGAGTTCGCGGACTCTGCCCCGGCGCTCGTGGTCCGGGACAGGTTCAATACCGCGTGTCTCTATCGCGCCGTCGGTGTCGGCGGTGGACAGGTTGTCCATGAGGGTGGCTCCGTGCGTGTGAAGCGGGAGATAAATCTGGCATATTCCACATTTGTGGAACTCTTCGCGCGTAGCGCACGAGTCGAGCCATCCTACTTTGATCCCGTTGCGGTGGAAAAGGGGTCGACGTGGTAGTTCCGTGGGATTGATGTCACGCGGCTTCCTCGAGTGCTGCGGTGATCTCACCGGGACTCTGTAGAGGGTGGTTGGGGGCTGCAGGAGGGCTTGGCGGAGGTCTTGAGGGGTGCGCAGGGCTTGCGGCGTCATGGTGAAGCCGCGCCGGCCGCGTGAGGCGCGGTCCAGGACGGCCCGCACCAGGCTGACGCAGGAGGTCTCACCGGGGAAGTGGTCGATGACCTTCACGCGGCGTCGGGTGGTCGGGCCCGAGCATGAGTGCGAAGTTCGTCACGGTGCGGCCGTCCGGCCGAGTTCCGCTGGATAATCAGACTCGGAGCCAGAGCCGATTCGGCGCGACGGTGACGGTGCCGTGGAAGACGCAGGCCCGTATATCCAGAGTCTCGCGGGCCTCTGACCATCTCACCGCATGGAACGCAGCCGGACACCACTCCCAGGACGGATCGCACTTTCAGAGCGCTTCACCGACGGCAGGGCCTTCCGGCATGGCCTGCTCCACCCACATGGTCTTGCCGGCAGGCGTGTAGCGCGTGCCCCACCGCTGCGCGATCTGGGCGACGATGAACAGGCCGCGGCCGCTCTCGTCGTCAGCGGCGGCGTGGCGCAGATGAGGTGAGGTGTGCCCGGTGTCGGCGGCCTCGCAGATGAGGGACTGGTCACGGATGAGCCGGACGTGGATCGGCCCGGCGGCCCCAGCCGCCCATCCAGCCGATGCGGGGGCCGAAGGCACGGGTCGCCCACATGAAGGTGGTCCCGCAGTCGGCGTTGCTCGCATTGAGTTCCTTGTAGGCGTAGGCGATCAGCAGCATCGGGATGAAGGCCAGCATCGTGATGATCGGGTCTCCAGGCCGACTCCTGCCACGATGAGGCCGAGCGTGGCGGCGACGCTGTACGCCGGGGCGGTGGACACCAGGCCGATGGCTACGGAGGAGCACAGTCCCAGGGCATCGGATTTGAGCCCTACCCGAGCCTGGGCCGAGCGCGCGAGGCGCGTCGGAGGCAGCAGGCCTACGGGAGAGCTTCACACCGGACGCCAACCTCCTCATGTGCCTTCCGCTCACCGTCTTCGCCGCAGGTGATGAGGCCTGCCACGGGACACCTGCTGGATGATCCACGCGGCTGTCAGCAGGACCAGGGGGAGCGGACTACCGAGATCCGCACGACCAGGAAGAACCCGTCACGGGCAGCCGCAGGCCGTGTACCGCCCGCTGTCCGTCAGACGAGTCCTCTCCGGTCTGCCAACCGTCTTGCGCTGGGATGGCGACGGGGCCCGGGGGAGTATGGGGGTATCCGGAGCAGCAAGGAGACCGGCGCGACCGAAGGTCGGAAGGAGGCCCCGCGTCGGTTGACAGGCGGAGGGGGTGCCTTGCGTGAACAGCATCGAATCCTTCCAGACCGACACCAGCCGGCTGCGCCCCGGGCGTTCACGCCGCGCCCGCGACCGGCCCGGAACGCCGCCGCGACCATGCGCCGACTGCGCACCGCGACGTGCACGCTGGCCGATCTCGACCTCGACCCGGCACAGGTGCTTCGGCAGCTGGACAAGACCACCGCACGCCTGGAGCACTACATCGCCACCTGCGTCTACGCCGTCTACGACCCTCGCCGCGCGGAATGCCACATCGCCACGGCAGGACACACGCCTCCCGTCCTCGTACGCACAGGCCATCCCCCGGAACTGCTCGACCTGCCCACCGGCGTCCCCCTCGGCGTCGGCGGCGTTCCCTTCGAAGCCGGCACCGTCGGATCGGGGAACGGAGATCTGCTCGTCCTCTATACCGACGGACTGGTCGAAACCCGCGAACGTCCCATCGACGAGCGCCTGAACAGACTTCTCCAGCTGCTGGATGGCCCCCAGTGCCCCTTGGAAGAGACATGCGACCGGCTCCTCAGCGCACTGCGCGATCCGGAGCACCACGATGACGTGGCTCCGCTCATCGCGCGTCCTCAGGCAAAGCCGGCTGCGCGTCCGCCCTCTTGAATCAGCCGGCGACCGGATCTCACACGACTCCAGCCATCCTGCACGTCGTCGTCCAACAGACGCACTGCCGTCGCCGGACGCGATCCCCGTAGCGCCGCTGACTTCCAACACACCGGCCAAGCCTCGGTGCCCGCAGCCCGCACCGCCGCTAGCAGGCCGCGTTCGGCTACGGATCCAGGACTCCGGCCCGCGTCCTGCAACGCGCCATCGCCCCGGCCCGCGCGAACACCCCCTTCACTGAGCCGGCCGCCCGGCCGGCTTCGCCGACCAGGCCCATCCGGCTCGTGAAGCAAAGGAGTTGGCGGGAGTCCCGCAGAGCGCCGTCGTCGGACAGGGAAGTTGGAAGAGGGTCCGTCGCGCGCCCCGGCTACCAGGGTGAGATCGGCTGGACGCCGATGCGACGCCCCTCCTCGTCGAGCAGATGGCCCATGCGCTTGGCCGTGTGCAGGCCGACGATGCGGTCGGTCACCGTGAGGGTGGGCAAGCGGGCGCACAGGGCAGTCTCGCGCCGCTGGATGTCACCGAGGTCGTGCACCCAGAGCGTGGCGAAGATGTTCGCGGGACCGGTCACAGCCGCGACCAGACGGCACTCGGGCAGGGCGGCGAGGGTGCGGTGGACGGTGCCGATGTCCCGCGCGGGCACCTGGCCGAGCAGGGAGACCGGGACGGGATGCCCGGCGAGCGCGGAGGCGATGTCACAGCGGAAGGTCAGGACGGCGGAATCCGTGAGACGGCGCAGGCGGCGGCGGACGGTGGCCGGGCTGGTGGCCGTCCGCTCGGCGAGTTCGGCCAGCCCGAGGCGGCCGTCACGGACCAGCTCGTCGAGCAGGGCCCGGTCGACGGGATCGAATGCGAGCGTACGGAGCGGCTCCCGCGCCCCCGCCGAGTTGCCGAGCGCCGTCAACTGGGCGGGATCCAGGGAGCGCAGCCGCCAGCGGCTGCCCTCGACGTACAGCGAGGTGGCGAACAGGCAGCTCACCGAGACGATGCCGGACAGCCGGTCCAGCTTCTCGTTGAGGAATCGGCTGAGCGAGGGCAGGTCCGGGGCCAGCACATCGAGGAGCAGGTCGGCGCTGCCGGGCCCGGTCAGCTCGATCGTCACCGCTTCCGGCAGCGCGCTCAGCTCCGTCATCAGCCGGGACCGCTCCTGAGGAAGGCAGCGCAGCAGCACGAAGGCCGTGCATCGGTTACGCGTGAACTCTCGCCCGGGCGCCGCGTACACCCAGGCGAGCCCCGCCCGGGTCAGCCGCTCCCAGCGCCGCGCCAGCGTGCCCGCGGTCACGCCGAGCAGCGGAGACAGCTCCGACCACGAGGCCCGGGGCCGCAGCTGGAGGGCGTTCACCAGGGCGAGGTCGAGTTCGCTGGCGGTGACCATTTCTCGCATCACAAGCACTCCGTACGTACGAATCCATGAATATTCGGGGCCATGTGTACCTCGGCCCGCACAGTAGCCACCACATTCGGTTCCGGCCACCAGATGATCCAGAGGTGAAGCTGTGTCCACACGCATATCGGGAACGCGACGCGGACCCGGAGCGCTGAGCTCCGGCCCGGGCATGCTCGCGACGATGGCTGTCGTTGTCCTGTTCAGCGGCATCGTCCAGGGCTATCTGACGCCGCTGCTGCCCGAGGTCGGCCTGCGCCTGCACATCGGCTCCGTGGGGCAGAACAACATCTACCTCCTGTCCCAGCTGGCCTTCGCGGTGATGACGCCGCTGCTCTCCCGGCTCGGCGACCTGTACGGACACCGCAAGCTCCTGCGGGTGGCCCTCGCGATGGTGGCGGGCGGCTCGCTCCTGATCGCCGTACGGCCGTCCGCCGTGACCCTCGCCGTCGGCGTGACGCTCCAAGGCGCCCTGGTCGGCTTCTTCCCGCTCCTCGTGGGCATCCTCCGCTCCCGGGCACCGGAGCGGAACCGGACCGGAATCTCCCTCCTCGTCGGTGTCCTGCTCATCGCGATCGGCGTGGGCGGCCTCGTGGCGGGTGCGCTCAGCGAGCGCCACGCGGAAGCCGGACTGTGGACGGCCGTCCCGGTCGCCGCCCTCGCCGTGGTGGCGGGCTTCGTCCTGCCCGACAGCGACACGCCGCGCGGCGGGCGCTTCCACTACGGGGCGGCGGCGCTGCTCACCGCGGGCCTGGTGGCGCTCGTCCTGGTCCTCGCGCAGGGCAGTACGTGGGGCTGGGGCACGCCGCGCACCGTCGCGCTCGCCGTCGCGGCCCTCGCCGTCCTCGCGGCCTGGGTGGCGGTCGAGCGGCGGTCCGAGCATCCCCTGGTCAGCGTGCGGATGCTGAGCAATCCGCGCCTCGCGGTGGTCAGCGGCTACACCTTCTGTGCCGCGTTCGGCACGATCGGCTTCCTCGGCGCCAACGCACTCTTCCTGGGCGCCTCACGGTCCGCGACCGGCTACGGCATGGGCCTGGGACCGCAGGCCATCGCCACCATCGCGCTGGCCATGGTGACCGCCGGATTCGCCGGCTCCACGCTGACCCCCCGTCTCGCCCGGAGGTTCGGCGACCGCGCTGTGCTCGCCTCGGGCGGCGGTCTCATCGCGCTCGGCTTCCTGGGGATGGCCCTCTTCCACGAGACCCTCGCCCAGTACGTGGTCTGCGCCCTCGTCGTGGGGCTCGCGACCGGAGTCTTCGAGTCGATCACGCGAACCCTGTCGGCGGAGGTCGTCGAGGAACAGGAGACCGCTCTCGCCGTCGGCCTCAACGAACTGGCGCTCTCCCTGGGTGCGGCCATCGGCGCTGCCGTGATCGGCGCGTTCTTCGCGGCCCACGCCGTGCGCGGCACCACACACATCGCCGAGTCCGGCTACCTGTGGGGCTGGGGTGCGTGCGCCTGCGCGGCCCTTGTCGGCATGGCCCTCGGCCTGCGCTATCGCAGCCCACGCGAGGCCGACGCGACGTACGGACAGAAGCCGGCACAGAGCGGAGAACTCGCATGACACTCACCCCGGGTATGCACAGGACGGTGACCGAAGCGGTGCGCTCCTGGAGCGAACGGCTCGTGACCCTCAGCCACGGACTGCACGACGAACCCGAGACCGCTCTCCAGGAACACCGCTCGGCGGCCAGGATCGCCGGCCTCCTGGAGACGGCCGGCTTCACCGTCACCCGGGGCGTCGCCGACCTCCCCACTGCCCTCGTCGCCACCCGCGGATCCGGCGACCTCGTCATCGGGTTCTGCGCCGAATACGACGCCCTGCCCGGCATCGGCCACGCCTGCGGGCACAACGTCAACGGAGCCGCGGCCGTCGGAGCCGCGCTCGCACTTGCCGCCGTCGCGGACGAACTCGACCTGACGGTCAAACTGATCGGCACCCCCGCCGAGGAGGACATCGGAGGAAAGGTTCTCCTCCTCGATGCCGGAGTCTTCGACGACGTGGCTGCAGCGATGATGGTGCACGCCGCCCCCGACGACAGCGTCGGAGCCTCCTCGCTGGCCATCGGGTCCTGGGACATCACCTACCGCGGCAAGCCCTCGCACGCCGCGCTCGCCCCCTGGGAAGGCATCAATGCCCTCGACGCGATGACCATCGCCCACACCGCCGTCGGACTGCTCCGCCAGCAACTGCCGCCCGGTGTGGTCGTGCACGGCATCGTCACCGACGGCGGCCAGGCCGTGAACGTCATCCCGGCCCGTACCCGCGCGCGCTGCGAGGTCAGGGCGCTGACCGTGGAGCAACTCGCCGAGGCGTGGCAGCGGGTGCGCGCCTGCTTCGAGGCCGGGGCGCTCGCCACCGGCGCCGAGCTCGAAGTGCGCACGCATGGAAGGGACTTCGCCGATCTGCGTCAGGACCCGGACATGACGGAGGCCTACGCCAGGGCAGTTGGCGAACTGGGCCGTACGGTGATGTCACGGCACGGTGAGACGATGGCGTCGACGGACATGGGCAACGTCTCGCAGCTCATCCCCACGATCCACCCCACGATCGGCTACGACACAGGCGGTGCCAAGCAGCACACTCCCGAGTTCACCGCGTACGGCAAGAGCCCGGGAGCCGACCGGGCGGTGCTCGACGGGGCGACCGCGCTCGCCCTGACCGGTGCCGGTCTCGCGACGGCGCAGGCCCAGCGGAGCCGACTGCTCGACGGCGTGAGGAAGCGGCAACGGAGTCAGCCCTTCAGCTGTAGACCGGTATCGCCACTGTAGTTTGCCTGGTCCTGTCCGGCGGAGGTCCTGGGTGCCGCATTCGGCTGAGCGGCTGTGGCTGCGTCGTCGGTGACAGGCACGGGCGAGGGCCTGGTGGCAGCGGCGCCAGCGCAACCAGTGCAGTTCGTGCCTGATCCGCTCCTTCGGCGCGGGCTGAGGGGCCATCACCTCAAGGAGTCGGCGGACCTCGTAGGCGGTGTAGGCGATCGGGGCGGTGTCATCGAGGCTGGTGGGATCACGGGAGTCCCCCTCTCTGCCCCAGCTGCCCGTCGGGCCGGGGAGTGGCCTGTTCGCGTGCGGCGGCTGCCTGGGCGACCAGGAAAGCGGCGGCCAGTTGCGCCAGGGTGATGTGCCGGTACCAGCCGTGGAAGGAGCGCACCTCGTAGTCGGCTGTCCCAGCCGCCGACTTGGCCAGCTTGATAGCTTCTTCCACCCGCCAGCGCGCGCCGGGCACCCGTACCAGCTCCTCCACCTCGGTCTCCTGCGGATCCCAGGCCAGGTAGTAGTCCCGCTTGTCGGGTTCGGCCGGGCGGCGGTGGACGATCACCCACCGGGCCCAGGCCCCCTCCCCGACCTCCGAATCGGGATCCGGGATGCGGCGCACCCACCACTGCCAGGCGCGGGACTCCAGTTGGCCCGGGCCGGCCGTGAGCTCGGCCCAGTCCTGGTCGCCCGCGACGCGTTCGACCAGGCGGGCCAGGTGCCGCCGGCCCGGGCGCGGCAGCACCGTCTGGTCGGCCGGCACGTTGACGGCGTAAGGCAGGCGGTTCCGCTCCAGGAAGGCACGGAAGGCCCCGTCGCGGCCGTAGACCTCGTCCGCGGCCACCCACACGCGTCCGGTCGGCAGGTCGGCAAGGATCCGCTCGATCATCTGCTCGGCCAGCCGGGATTTGGTGGCGAAGCCCAGCTCATCGGGGATGTGCGCGGCCCGACAGCGCGTCCGGTCCTCGCACCACTCCTTGGGCAGGTACAGCTCCCGGTCCACCAGCGCCTGCCCGGCCCCGGTCGCCCAGGCCGCCATCACCCCGACCTGGCAGGGGAAGACCCCTCCCAGGACTTGTATGTGAACAACTGTCAGATTTGGTCCGCGGGGTCACCATCGCGGGGTGCCGGTGGGAGGCTGTGGCATGGCTACGTCTCCGCACCCCCGTACAACGGCCGAAGCCCTGCAGGCAAAGTTCGACCAGTTCCTGCCGCACCTTGATGAGCGCCGTCGTCGGCTCTATCTGGCCAGTGAGGCCACCGTGATCGGTCACGGCGGCATCACTCGGGTGGCGGCGGCCTCCGGCGCCAGCACCGCTACCATCGCACGTGCTGGCTGCGGTGGACGGGTTCGTGCTGGATGCGCCGGATGCGACGGTCAACCGGGCCGCGTTCGGCGGGCCGGTCAAGAACGGCCGGCCCGCGGGGTTCCCACAGGCGCGGGTGGTGACGCTGACCGAGTGCGGCACGCACGCGCAGATCGACGCGGCGGTGGGCGGATTCAGCGGTGGCGAGCCGGAGTTGGCGATCAAAATGGCCGGCTCGGCCGCCGGGATGCTGGTCATCATGGACCGGGGTTTTCCCGGGGTGGCGCTGTGGAAGGCATACACCGGGGCCGGGGCCCATCTGCTGATCCGGGCGCGTTCAAGTGTCGCGGCGCGTCCGGTCGAGCACCTGCCAGATGGCACCTACCTGGCGAGGATGAACCTGGCCGGACAGACGGGCGCGCACCCCGGTGGGGTGCTGGTCCGGGTAGTCGAGTACCGCGTCGACGGTGGCGCCGCAACGACCACCACGACCGGGCTTTCGATCGGCGCCGAACTCGACACCGGTAGCTACCAGCTTGGCGCGACCGTCACGCCCGCCGAGTTCCACGCTCTGCCGATCACACCGAGCACGTTCCACGGCGACTGGAACTACGCCCTCGCACCTGTCCCGCCCAAGCCTCCCGAGGTGCCACGAACTCGTCGCCGGATCGACCCGGCCCTGACCGAACTGCTCACCAACCCGGCTCTGACGGGCCTGGCCCGCTCCGACTTCGACGACTTGGTGGCGGTCTCGGAGCCGTACTGGGACGCCTTGGCCGAAGCCGCATTCCAACGACGTTTTCACCGTCCGCGCAGCTATCTCCACCCGCAGACCAGCAGCCTGGACCACTACCACCGACTGCTGACGGCGTTGTCACGCCGCCGTGGGGCAGCGACCAGTACCCTCCTGGCCCACCTGCTGGGCGTCACCCGCACCAACCTGTCCAATCAGTTCCAAGACGGGCACCGTCTCCTGGACCTGCACAAGATCACCGTCACGCCATTGCCCGGAGCGCCCGCCCGCACCCTGGAGCAGCTGAAGGCCCGTGGGATGCCTATCGAAAGACACCCCACAGATCAAATCTGACAGTTATTCAAATACGAGCCCCCAGCGTGCCGGTGTACTGCCGGGCCACCCCGGCCGATGACCGGCCCTTCTTCGCGAACCCGGTCTCATCGACCACCAGCACCCCGCACCCGTCCGGTCCGGCCCCCACTTCGCCGTCCTCCAGCGAGGCAATGACGTAGCGGCGCACGAAGTCCCGCAGTCCGTCCGCGTCCCACCGCACTGATCTACGGCTGAAGGGCTAGGGCACGCGCTGGTAGCGAAGCTCAGTGAGTGTGATCTCATCGTAGACATCGTCTTGGGTTTCACCGTCGGGCTTGTACCCGGCGCATTCGTAGAAGCGACGAGCTCGGTGGTTGTCGTGGAGAACCCACAGGACCGAAATGGGAAACTGCAGGTTCTCCATCCGAGCGTGGGCGTTGGTGATGAGAGTCCTGCCGACTCCTTGACCGATCAGGTCCGGGCGAACATAGAGGGCATAGATCTCACCTGCTCGTCCCTCGCCAGGCCTCTGGCTTAGGCATGGCCCGAAGCTGGCCCACCCCACCGGGGCGCCCCCGTCGACTGCGACAAGGTCTGTCGCCTGTCGACGCGGACGAGAGAACCGCTTCCGCCGCTGACTGACATCGCTCTCGACCGTCATCGCGTCCAAGTACGCCGGAGGAACGATGCCAGCGTAGGCAGACTGCCAGCCCCGCACACGGATCGCCGAGACGGCCGGGATGTCATCTTCGTTCATCTCCCGCACTTGCAACATCGCGCCACCCTATGGCCACAGGTGTGCAAGTGAGTAGTGCTTTTACACATCGCGCCGCTTCGTCTCGGCGTCGTTTGAATTCTGGTTCTGGATCACTTTCCGTGCAGGGCCCACGGAGGGTCACCGAACCCGCGATCATGAACGGCCTCCCGCAGTGCGGAGGACCCGCTTGCGCAGGAGGTCGAAGTTGGCGCGGCAGAACATCTGCCGTCTCAGAATTTTGATCTTGTTGTTGTGGCCTTCGACGGCTCCCGAGCTGTAGCGCAGGCTGAGGCCGGCGAGGACGGCGTCGAGGTCCTGGCAGAGGCCGTTGACGAAGGAGTGCAGAGCAGGCAAGTCATCGGCCTGGACACCGGCGATGACCCGAGCAGACGCCACGAGCTGCTCAACCCGCCGGACGACCCGGTCCACGCCGACGTCGTCGACCGCCAGAGCGGCCTGGACACGGACAGAACCGTGCAGGTTCGCCGAATCCTGGATGTGGTTGAGCCGGAACCCGCACGCGATACTTTTCGATGAGCAGACCGACGCACAGGTTCTCGTCTACGCGCAGCACCCGTCGTCAACGGCAGTCGGCAACCTCTCACTTGAGGCGTGGAGGAGGGCAGGGGGCACGGGCGAGGCCCCGGTGGGCCCCTGTGCACCAGGGGCCCACCGGGCGCGATCACTGCACGGCCACGCTCTCGATGAGCACGTGATGGTCCGAGTAGGCGCTGTCGCCCAGCCCGCAGAGCGGCCTGCACGTAGTCGTGTTGCACGTGATAGATGACCACGTCCGCCTTCTGGTCGGGGGTACCGGTACCCGCGCAGCCCCAGGAGTCCCGTTGGCTTCCACACATGTTCCACGACATGACCTGTAGGTTCTTCGGCTCGGCGGCCTGGCTGGGTGATGCGGCGGCGCCGAGGAAGAGCAGGGCGCCGAGGACGGCCGACCATATCTTCTTCATCACGTGGGGAACTCCCTGGAGGACGGGGCGGCGGTGCCTTCGCGCACCGTGCCACGTGATCTTGTCACTCCGTCACTTGCGGGGCCAGCGTGTGGATGATCCGTGCCTTCTGCGAGGGCCTGTCGGGTGGCTGATCATGTGTGATGCGTGACGGTCGTGATCTGCCTTCCGGGCATGGCGACGGCCCGGGAATGATCACGTGGTGTGTGCCAGTGTGACAACTCCGAGGCCGTCAGCGGCCCTTGCTATGTGTCCAGCTTGACCGCTGAGATGCGGGAGATCATCCAGTTGCTCCTTCTGGCGCGTGACCTGCGAAAAGGCGGTGGGATGCGCAAGTACGGAGACCGGTTGGTGCTCGACTCGGTGTTCTACGTGCTGTGGTCGGGCTGTCAGTGGCTGATGCTTCCGCGCGATCGCGCTCGTCTTCGGTGTTCCGGTTCGTGAGCAGGTCGCCCGGCTGGCAGTCGAGGACCTCGCAGATGCGGGTCAGCGTGGTGAAGCGGATCGCGCGGGCCCGGCCGTTCTTCAGGATGGACAGGCTCACGTTGGTCACGCCGACCCGGGAGGCGAGCTCCGCGAGGGTCATGCCGCGCTCGCTGAGCATGCGGTCGAGATGGACCTCGATCGCGTGGCTGTCGTTGTCGTCCGGCGCCATCACTCGTTCCTTCCAGATCCTCCCGCATGGCCACCCCGGCGCGCACGATGCGGGCGAACGTGAGGATGCCCAGGACCAGCAGCAACGAGGGGAAGCCAGTGAGGAAGTCGAACAGCCGCTGGGCACTGTCGGCGTGATCGGTGCAGTGCGACGGGCGGGTCATGACCTCGACCCCTGCATGGGGTCGGAACATGCCGGTGATCCCGTCCGTGCTGAAGTCCGAGTGGGACTCGACGCACACGTGCGGACCGCCCCACAGCGGGCCCAGCTTGGTGCCGGTCAGGGGTCCCACGGCGCCGACGACGAGGCCCACGAGAATCAGTCGATAGGTGCCCCGGACCACGGTGGCGACCGGCTCCAGCAGCCTGGCCTCGGCAAGGTCGCCATTGACAATCTTGCCGTGGCGGCAACATTGCTATTTCGGTAAAATTTGCTACGGTGGCTGACATGACACAGGGAGACGACGCTCGCATCGGGCTGCGGGAGCGCAAGAAGCGGGAGACACGCGTCTCGCTGAGCCAGGCCACGATCCGCCTGTGTGTGCAGCGCGGGTGGGACAACGTGACGGTCGAGGACATCGCCGCCGCAGCGAATGTGTCTGTGCGCACCTTCCGCAACTACTTCTCCGGCAAGGCCGAGGCGATCGCAGCCAGCCATCTGGAGCGCATGCTGCGGATCGCCGACGAGCTACGCACACGGCCAGTTACCGAGCCCTTGTGGGACTCGATCGTTCACGTCGTACAGGCCCAGTTCGCACAGGGAGACGAATCAGGCGCAAGGTCGTCCCACGACCAGCGTTGGAGGGACGGGCTTCGGCTCATGCTGGCCGAACCGGCGCTGCAGGGGGAGGTCGTCAAGGCGAACGCGGCCGCAGAAGAGGAACTGGCCCAGGCGATCGCCGAGCGCACTGGTACCGACGTGGCCCGTGATGTGTACCCGAAACTGGTCGCCGCGGTAGTCGGTGCGGGCAGTGCCGTGGCCGTGGAGCACTGCCTGCGTACGGATCCGCCCGCCCCGCTCGTCCCGGTGTTGCGCGAGGTCTTCGACCGGATCGCCACAGGCCTTCGTATTCCCTAGCAAAACCGTGTAACCGATCCTGCCGGGCTGCTGCCGGGCCGATCCGTCCTGCTCTTCTCCGTCCACGCAAAGGGGAACACGTTCGTGATCACGGATGTCGTCATCGTCGGAGGCGGCCCGAACGGGCTGATGCTTGCCTGCGAACTGGCCTTGGCCGGGGCCCGGCCAGTCATTCTGGAGAGTCTGCCCGTGCCGAGCACGGAGCCGAAAGCGAACGGGCTGCTCGGCCAGGTCGTGAGAATGATCGACCGTCGGGGCCTGTACGAGCGCCTGAGCGGCACCCCGGGGCCGCCGCAGCCGAACTCCGCGTACTTCATGTTCGCGGCGCTGGGCCTGAATCTGAGCCTGCTGGAGGACAGTCCGGTCTACGGCCTGCCGGCGCCGCAGCACCGCATCGTGCGGGTCCTGGAGGAGCGCGCCACTGAACTGGGCGTCGAAATCCGGCGGGGACATGAGCTCGTCGGCCTCTCACAGGACGACGACGAGGTCGCCGTGGACGTCGCAGACATGGACCGGGCCTACCGGCTGCGGGCCCGTTATGTCGTCGGCGCGGACGGGGCACACAGCATCACACGCAAGCTGTCCGGCATAGGTTTTCCCGGCGTCACCTACGACCGGCGGACCAACCGGACAGCACACGCCACGGTCCCCGCGGAGTGGGTGGATCCCGAGACAGGCGCGTTGAACGTGCCCGGCTACGGGGCCGTACTGCCGTTCCTGCCCCACCGCACCGAGCACGGAGGGTTCTCGTACGCGCCGTTCCCCGGCCACCCGCCGCTGGTCAGCACCACGGAGTGGGACCAGCCCCGGTCCGAGGCTCCCATGAGCCTTGACGAGTTGCGGGCGAGCATCCGCCGCGTGCTCGGCGCCGACCTGCCGCTCGGCCCGCCCACCGGCGAGGGACCATACGTGCTGCGCCGGCTGAGCGGCGGGAACACCCGAGTGGCCGAACGATTCCGGGACCACCGGGTGTTCCTCGTCGGCGATGCCGCCCATGTGTATACCTCAGGGGGCGGACCCGGGCTCAACCTTGGCCTGCAGGACGCGATCAACCTCGGCTGGAAGCTCGCCGCCGAGATCCACGGCAGCGCCCCACCCGGACTGCTCAACAGCTACGAGACCGAACGCCGGCAAGCCGCTCACCGGATGGTCATGTACGCCCAGGCGCAGGCCGCGCTGACCGCGCCGGGCAGTGACGTCACCGCGCTGCGCGAGCTGTTCAACGAACTGCTCGGCCACCGGAACACCGTCCAGCATCTCGCCGACCTCACCGCCGGCACCGATATCCGCTACGACATGGGCTGTCACCACACGCACCCCCTGGTCGGCCGGTTCGCACCGGACATGGAACTGCACACCCCAACCGGGGCGGTCCGGCTGACGGAACTGACCAGAACCGCAAGGCCATTGCTGCTCGACCTGACCGAAGACGCATCGGTTGCCGGAGCGCTGGCCGAGTGGCACGACCAAGTGGACATCGTCACCGCACAGCCCCAGCCGACCGCGCATGCAGCCACCGCCCTCCTGCTTCGTCCCGACTGCTACGTGGCGTGGGCATCGGCGTCATCCCGCCCGGACTCGGCGGACCTGGACGCGCTCCGGGCAGCCATGCGGCGGTGGTTCCGGCCTGCGAAAACTGCCCCCAGCGGGCGAGAAGACTCAAAGGGACATCAACCTTGTTGAGCCGTCAATCGCGTGGGGAATTTGAGCACCCCTGAGAAAAGCACCGATGCGCAACCGCGCACGCTCGGCGTGGGTATTCGTCAACATGCCCGATCCGCTCCCGGCCCGAGCCGAAAGCGGTAGATGTGACCCGTGACCGCCCTGTCGTAGGGGGCAGTCCGGAGCAAAGCTCGGTCGTTTACGGCCGAGTGGTTGACGAGAGCCAGTCGGTGTAGTGGGTGGGGGCGATGCGGGCGTCGTTCCGGGCGGTGAGGACATCACCGTGGACGGCGGCGAACATGCCGGCGGTGTCATCGGTGACGACGGAGCGCCCGTCGCCCTTGGCGGTGAGGGTGAGCCTGCCGAGTTCGTCGAGGGCATAGACGTCGGGGCCCGCGATGCGGAGGACGTCATTGAGCGGGGCGCCGGCGGCGACTTCGGCGACGATGCGGGAGACATCCGCGGCGGCGATCGGCTGGAGTGGCGTACGCGGCAGGCGGACGGTCTCGCCTTCGGTGGTCTCCGACATCACTGCGTCGATGAACTCCATGAATTGCGTGGCGCGGACGATGGAGTACGGGATCGGACCGGCCTTGAGGGTGTCTTCCTGGAGCACCTTCGCCCGGTAGTAGTCCAGGTCGGGCACTTGGTCCACGCCGATGATGGAGAGGATGACGAAGTGCCCGACGCGGCCCTTCTCGCTCGCGGCGAGGAGGTTGTCCATCGACGTCCGGAAGAAGGCAGGCGAGGCGTCGTCGAAGGTCGGGGAATTCGTCAGGTTGATGACGGTGTCGGCGCCCGCCACGGCATCATCCAGGCCCTGGCCGGTGATGACGTCCACGCCGCTGGACAGGGAATGCGGGACGGCCTGGTGGCCGGCCGCGTTCAGGTTCTTCACGACCAGCGACCCGATCAGCCCGGTTCCGCCGATGACTGCGAACTTCATTGCATGGTCCTTTCGCCGACGACAATATCCGATATATGCCTAGATGGCGCTAACTTCACCCAGGTCGCGCGGCTGGCGCAACCGCACGGCGACTCGCCCACTTATCCGCCAAGCAGCCCCAGCCCTCTCGCACGCTGGGCTCATACATTCATCGCAGGGAGGGTGGGCGGCTACGTCATGACTCGGTCGCCCGTGTTGATCACGGTGCTCGACATCGTCGAAGCAGTCGACGGGCCTGGCCCCAGTGGCTTGGCCGGAGCGCCGGATGCCTGGCCGCCCGCTGCCAGGTGATACCAGCTCGGACGATCACGATGTGCGTTCAGGCCATGACCGCCACTGCGTTCTCCCGCGAGCGGAGGTCCTTCCCGAGGTGGCACGGGACGGTGCTGCGCCATCGTGACGTGAACTGCGTCCAGGCGGGTGATCACGCAGGCCCACGCCGCTGGTCGCCTTGCGTTGGGGTGAGGCCGAGCACAGCCTCGTAACGTCCAGGAGAGACGCCCAACACAGCGCGAGGAGTCATCGACCATGGCGGTATGTGAAGTCTGTAGCAATGACTACGAGAAGGCATTCGAGGTGCGTGCGGGCGGGGTTCTTCACGTCTTCGACAGCCTTGAGTGCGCAGCCCAACGGATCGCTCCGTCCTGCGAAAACTGTCAATGCCGGATCTTGGGGCATGGTCTCCAGGCGAACGGCCAGTTCTTCTGCTGCGCCCACTGCGCACGCCAGAAAGGCCACGCACAGCTCGTCGACCACGCTTGAGCGAACGCCGGATGCCTGCCCGCAGCAGGTCGCCTCGGTGCTCGGTTGCAGACAGCCGCGCCCCGAATCCTCATGGCCGGCCGAAGTCACCCGTGACTTTGTCGAGTTGCAGCGGCAGGGAATGGTTCTCTTTCGTCCGTCGGATGGTCCGACGGCGCGGGCTGAACAGTGGCCCATCGTGCCGGCGCACCGATCCGCCGGCACGACCGGACCGCGCGGCCCCGGGGCCGACGCCATCCCACGCTGCGAGCGATGCCGCGGGCCAGATCCATGAAATCCAGCAGTCGGGCGGCGAACCGTCGGGGACGGGTGTCTCATCCCGAGCAGCCTGGGCGCGTCGCCACGCGACTGCGATGCTGATGACGGCGGCCACTCTTCGGCCGCCCAACGGGCGGACTCTTCCTTGCCGGCGTAGCTGTCCGTCGGCAGCGTCAGGGGACCGCGTCAGGCCGTCAGCACGGCTTACGCCTGGCCCTCGTGGTGCCGGACCTGGGAACCCACTCACCCAGGGGGGCGATCGGGCGACTGGAGGTCGTCCTGGCGCCGGCGCGGTGTGCGGGGTCGTGTTGGCCGGTGCCGTCTCGGCCTGCCTGCCGCAGGGTGTCCGCGGTGCGACGAACGGCGCGCGATCGGGATGCAACTCTCGGGTTGCGCATGAGGTGGCGACGTGCAACTCTGGAGTTGCACCCAATGGCGACAGTGAAGGAGTCCCCTCATGAGCGAGGATCGGATCGAGCGCGAAACCCTGATCGAGGCACGCGTGGAGCGGGTCTGGTCGCTGGTGGCCGACCCCGGGTTCTGGGTGGCCGACAAGGCGAGCCTGCCCGGCATCGCGGCCAAAGAAGGCGAGTCGGTGGTGGCGAGGAATGCCGAATACGGCGACTTCCCGGTGCGCGTGGAGAAGGTCGAGCCGCCGACATACGTGGCGTACCGCTGGGCCAGCGCGTTCCCCGGCGAAGAGCTGCGCGAGGACAACAGCACCCTCGTGGAGTTCACGTTGACCCCGGAAGGCGACAAGACGCGGCTCCGCGTCGTCGAGAGCGGATTCGCGGCACTGGCCGGGTCCGAGGAACTGCGCAGCAAGGCGGTGAAGGACAACACCGGCGGCTGGCCCCAGGTGTTCGATGCGCTCAAGAAGCGTGCCGAACAGTCCGCGTGACGGACGAACGTCGCGGCGGTGTCGAGGCGGTCGACAGTGTTCTCGTCGCGCTGGCCGACCCGACGCGACGTCAGCTGCTTGATCTGCTTGCCGCACAGGGCGAGGTCACCGCTACGAAGCTCGCCGAACGAGTGCCCGTCTCGCGGCAGGCGGTGGTCAAGCACCTCGCCGTTCTGGATGCCGCCGGGCTGGTTTCCGGCCGCCGGGTCGGACGCGAGGTGCGGTACGCGGTGCAGCCCGCGGCGCTGGACGCGACGGCGCGGTGGATGGCCGCGCTCGCGGCCGACTGGGATCGGCGGCTGGCGGACATCAAGCGCATCGCTGAGGCAGCGGAGCGGGATTCGCGCTAGTGCGCTGATCAAGGACGTTCGCGGTGTGGGGTGACACGCAGCCGGGCCCGCCGACTGGGTGGCGTGTCGTCCATGTGGCAGTGGGCCGGCGTCTGCTGACGTCCGGGCTTTGACGATCTACGGAAGGAACGTGTGATGCTCCTCAACGGCAAGGTTGCTGTGGTCTTCGGCGCTGGTGGCGCGGTGGGTGGTGCCGTCGCGCGTCAGTTCGCCGAGGAAGGCGCGACAGTCTTCCTCAGCGACCGTACGCCGACGTCCGTGGAGGACGTCCAGCGCGCGATTGTTGCCAAGGGGGGCGCCGCTCACGTCGCGCAGGTCGACGCCACCAGTGAGTCCGACGTCGAGGGCTACCTCGCCGAGGTTGCCGGTCGGGCCGGGGCACCCGACGTGGTGCTGAACGCGATCGGTATCCAGGCGGTACAGGGTGTTCCGCTGCTCGAACTTTCCCTTGCCGACTTCGTGTCCCCGATCACGACCTGGGCGTCGTCGCAATTCCTCACCTCGCGCATCGCCGGACGACACATGGTCCAGCGGGGTTCTGGCGCCATTCTCACGCTCTCCGCGTCGCCGGCCACCCTGGCCATCGCGGGGACCGGTGGATTCGCGGTCGCCTGCGCGAGCGTCGAGGCGCTCAGCCGGACCCTCGCGGCGGAGCTCGGACCGGCCGGTGTGCGGGTCGTCTGTGTGCGGCCCCACCGCATCGCCGAGACCGTCGACGCGCCGGACCTGCCGATGCCGGATGCCGAATTCCGTGCCTTCCTTGAAGGCATGACACTGCTCAAGCGCTTGCCCAGCCTGAGCGACGTGGCTCGCACCGCGGCATTCCTCGCCTCGGACGGCGCCGCCGCCATGTCGGGATCAGTGGTGAACCTGACCTGTGGCATGAGCGTGGGCTGAGTCAGCGTTTCCGGCCGGCGGCGTGATCAAGGAGGTGTGGTCTCTCATCCTGCTGCCTCCAACAGGCCGGGTTCGGGTGCCGACCGCCCGTCGGTGTCCACCCACCGCTGTGTCAGGGCGTCCGTGGCCACCCACGCTGCCCACGGGCCCAAACGGCCGGCGTCCGCGTCGGTCTGCCGCAGCACTCGCGGCGACGTGTTCCGCAGCCGACGAGGCCTGGTGTCAGAGGCCGTTGTCGTACCGGGTGGTTCTTCCGGCGGTCGAGCGGGGATTCCTGGCCGGGTGGTCTCCCGGTGGCCGGACATGGAGGTGGCCAGGCATCCACGGTGGCGATGAACGCCGGATTCGCCCGCAGGGGCTGGTTGCCGGGTGGAACTCTCCGCCCCACGTACCCGCGGCGAAGACCTGCCCTTTGCGCGTTGCGTCCTGCGAGGGGGACAGATACGCCCACGTGTCGTAGTCGCCTGGAGAAGTCCGTCGGTGGGGCACAAAGAAGATGCGCATGCGGGACGCACGGGCGGCTGCCAGGACCTGACGCATGTGGCCGAGGAGGCCGACCCGCTCGGCGGCTGCCTTTGTGCGCGGCCACAGCTTCCCGCCCTCGGACAAGAAGTCGTTGTACCGATCAACCACAAGCAGTGCAGTGCTCTCGCCGGCGTATCCGGGATCGTTCATGCCAAGGCTCCCCTCGCGGGTGGTTGTGGACGGTGGCGGAACAATCGTCCATGAGACACGGACGCGTCGCTCGGCCGGAGGTGGGTGGCGGTCAGCCCTTGAGGAAGTCCAGCAGCTCCGCGTTGAAGGCCTTCTCGTGCTCGCCGACCAGGCCGTGCGGGGCGCCGGGGTGGACTATGAGGGTCGCGTCCTTGATGAGTTCGGCGGACTTGGGTGCCGAGGCGACGAAGGGCACGATCTGGGCGTCGTCACCGTGCACGATCAGCGTCGGAATGTCGAAGCGCTTGAGGTCCTCGGTGAAGTCCTGCTCCGAGAATTGCTTGATGCAGTCGTACGCGCCCTTGAGGCCGACCTGCATGCTCCACATCCAAAAGGCCTGGCGCACCCCGTCCGAGCCGGTGGCCCCTGGCCTGTTGAAGCCGTAGAAGGGATCCGCGAGCTCCCAGTAGAACTGGGAGCGGTCGCCGGTGACATCCTCGCGAATGGCGTCGAACGCCTCGATCGGCAGGCCGTCCGGGTTGGTCTCGGTCTTGAGCATCAGTGGAGGCACCGCACCCAGCAGCACAGCCTTGGCGACGCGGCCGGTGCCGTGGCGCCCGATGTAGCGGGCCACCTCCCCGCCGCCGGTGGAGTGGCCGACCAGGACGGCGTCGCGCAGGTCGAGGACCTGAGTCGGTTGCGGACCTGCGGTGATGTCGCCGGTGAGCACGATCTGATCAGCGGCTCTCACGTCCGGCTCGGCCAGCACGGCCTCGAGCGCGGGCAGGACTCCGTGAATGTCGGAAAGGACGGCGACTCGGTTCAGCATGGTCACCACTGTGGGGTGAAGACAGCCGGGAAGTGAGAACGTTCGCCCGACGCGAAGGCCGAGGTGGGGCGGCCTCGCCGTGCATGGTCACCGGAGGCGGAGTTCTTCCGGGGGCTCCGGCCTCGGTGACGATGCGGGTCGTGCTCCTGTCGAGGTAGCCGAGTGCCCGGGCGATGACGGGGGCGGGGACCCGGGGAGGAGTCGGTGGGTGGCCGAGGTGCAGCCCCTCTCGGCCGGGGCCTCAGTCTTCGGCGTCATCGGAGGCCCCGGTCATGCGCTGCGCCGCCGACGATCCCGCGGAGAGCTTCGCTTACTGCGTCGCGCCCGCGCTTCGCCTCGGTGGCCCCGGACACCGGGACCGCCGATCCTGTGATGACGGCGGCAGCGGGACCTCATCACCGGCCGCGGTGAGCATCTCCATCCCCGCTGTGTGGCGGCGCCTTCGCCGGTCTCCCGGTATCGATCAGACCGGTTCCTGGTCGGCTGTGGTCACCGGCCCGGCGAGTACCGATCCGGTCCACACGGTGAAGAGGCCGCCGCCGGGGTCGCTGATGACGGATTCGGTGCCGCCGCCGGGCGAGGAGGCCGCAGGGGTTGCGGTTCCTCCTGCCGCGCGTGTGGCGGCGATGACCGATTCCACGTTGTCGACCTGGAAGTGCACGTGCCAGCGCGGCCACACGCGGGGGTCGGGAGATTCCCCGACGCCGCCTCCTCGCAGGGTGGCCACAGTGTTTTTGCCGTGGCGGACGGTGACGGTGTCGTGCTCGTAGGCGTAGGTGACCTCGCAGCAGCCGGGTTCGCCGGAGGCCCAGCCGAAGATCTCGGCGTAGAAGATGGCGGCGTCGAACGCGTCGCGGGTGCGCAGCTCGAGAAAGGCCGGTGCGTTGCCGCGGCCGGCCGACCAGGGAAGGGTGCGCCCTTCCCAGAAGCCGAACACGGCCCCGTCGCGGTCGGCTGCCAGCACGCCCCGGCCCAGGCCGAAGCGCACCGGGCCGACGGCGATGGTGCCGCCGCGCTCACGGACCCGGGCTGCGGTGACGTCCGCGTCCGCCACGGCGAAGTACGGGGTCCACGCCCCGGCCATCGGCAGACCGGGCGCCAGCTCGGCCAGCCCGGCCACCGGTCGCCCCTGAACGGAGGCGACCGAGAAACCCGTGCCCAGACGGCCCGGGCGGAACTCCCATCCCAGAACGGTCGAGTAGAAGTCCTGCGTGGCGCGCAGGTTGCGGGTCATGCGGTTGACCCAGCACGGTGTTCCGCACACCGGAGTGACGTGGCGTGTAGGCGTCATCAGGATTCGTCTCCTCGCCCCCGCACGAGGGGCTGTCAGCGGCCGAGTGCCTCGCGCAGCTCCTGTTTGTTCATCGTCGAGCGGCCCTCGACGTGCTTCTTCTTCGCCTCTTCGTAGAGCTGGTCCTTGGTGGGCCTCTGCGGTCCGCGATGAGACCGTTCACCGCCACGCTGTAGGGCGGATTTCGGATCGCGCAGGGATGTTCTGCTCGCCGTTTTCGCCTCCCCCGAGCGGGCCCGCTCTTTGTTGACAGTGCGCGCGGCGATTTCCTTCGCACGCTCCTCGGAGACACCGCGCTTCTCGGCGCTCTCCTTGATGTGCTCGTACTGCCGCTCCCGCTGACGACTGGATCCTGCCGGCATCGCACCGCACCTTTCCTCCTGTCCGGCCCTGCGCGCGGCAGCTCGGCTGGCGTTTCGCGCGCCCCGCGCGCCATCCCGTACCGGCCCACCGCACGCACTCCACGCATACGCCCACAACGCCTCGTACGCCACCCGGGGCGGCGGCGGGTTTCCCCGGACGGGGCCCGAGGGAAAGGCGCCCTGCGAGCGGCGTGGACGGTGGGTGCTGCCGGCGGGGTCCCTTCGCTGCGCGACAGTCCGGAGCCGGTGCAGACTGGGGGTATGAACCCTTACGAGGGTCTGGCAACGGTGGAGCGCAGGGACGGGACCCTGGTCCGTGTGTGGGTCGAGGTCACCGTCGCCCAGGCACGCGGTGCGACAGGCACCGAGCGGTCCTGGACGGCCCGGCTGACCGCGCCCGGCGGCGAAGGGTTGCTGGTGCGGGGCGCCGTCACCTTGATCCTCGACTCCGGGACCCGCTGGCCCGCCGAGGTCACCCACACCCAGCTGTCGTCCGGGCTGCACTCCCCGAGCTGGACCGAGATCCGGGGCACCGGGCCCGCCGTGACCCGGCCGGGCGAGATCTCCGGCGGCCACGCCGTTCGGGACGACGCGCCGAAGCCCGGCGTCACGGGTCCCGGCGAGCGGCGAGGAACGGTTCTCCGGCCCGAACCGGACCCCGACCATGACGGTGGAACCCCCTGAAGACCTGGGGTCATGTCGCACAGGGTGGATAGGGCGACCGCGGGTGAGAGGTGAGTTCACGGGGTCCGCGATGCTGTGCAGGGCCGGCGTGCGGTTTGCGGTCGTCCGAGGCGGGCGGAAACCGGGTTTCGAGGCATGAAACCGCGTGCGTCACCGGCTTCGTCAAGAGGATGCTGCGCTCAGCCGCAGGGTCGGGCGGCTTGCTCAGCGCGTGGTCCAGGGACCGGCCGATGGACCCGGACGACGCCAGGATTCCGCGCTTCACCCTCAAGCGTGATCCTGGGAGTGGTTGCAGCGCCCTGGACGGGGTCCCGGCGCAGACGTTCGCCATAGGCGAGGCGGATACGCGCCGCCTCGAACGGGAACAGGTCGGCACCCGGCAGCGCCAGAGCCTTCTCGAAGCGCCTGGTTGCCGCCTCGGCCGCCTGTTCCAGCAGCGCCGCGACCCCTTCGTCGGGGTCGAGGGTGGCTTCAGCGAGATGCAGGGCACGCCGCTGCTGGTCGTCCGGGTATGCGGCGGCCAGCTCGGCATGGGCTGCCCGCCGCCGGTTCGGCGTGGCGAGGCGCGAGGGGGAGGAGCAGCTGGTGCCGCCCGGCGAGCGGCAGCTGCGATTCCGCCTCGACTCCGGAGGCGCTCAGCACCCGCATTCCGGTCTCACCGGCCCCGGCGGCCGCTTCCCTGAGCAGGGCGCTCTTGCCCGTCCCGGGCCTACCCCGCAGCACCGCGAACGCGCCGGGCCCGGTTCAGTGCAGGTCCACGTGGAAAGGATGACGACGGTCGGCGGGGCAGGCGAAGATCCGCAGGTCGCCCCATCGCCCTACGATGACTCCTGTTTCGTCATCGCTGGCCACGGTGAACAGCAGCGTCATATCGGTCTCGCACGTGCGGCAACGGAAGACCATCGGGTGCGTCAGGTGCCAGGTCGGCCAGCCTCCGAGTTTCCATCCCGCGAGACGAGTGATCACGTCGCCGCCGTTGCCGGTCCGGCGTACCAGCTCTTCCAGCGCCGGACGGAGCTCCGGCGGCAGTTGCTCCCGAAACGGGAAGTCGGTCAGCGGCTCGCCGGTGAGGGTGCAGGGCTCGGGCAGATGACCGTCCTCGGAGTGCCGTGAGGGCGAGGGAGTGGCCTCCAGTGTGGTGTCGACGTCGGCGGCTCGCCGCCATCGCACCTCCACGATGGGGCTGACGTCGGCCTGTTGCGCGGGGGGATCCCAGTGTTCGTTGGGGCACCACAGAATCTGCAGGAGATCGCGGTCGGAGGGCCACCACGGCCCCGGCATGTCCCGCTCGAAAATCTGGGCGACCGGCACCATGGCCGTGGCCGGGAGGCCCGCAGGTTCGATTTCGTCAGGCACGGCGCACGTAGGCCAGGGTTCGTCGCTCGGCCAGAGCAGCGGGCCGCCGATCGAACTGTTCCCCGGACCCGGCTCCCCTCGCTGGGGGTGCAGCACGATGGCTTCGCGCGCAAAAGGTGCAAGGCCCGGCAGAGCGTGGAGGATCGCTTCGGTCGAAGGTCTCGGGAGGTACGTCATCGTGCCTTCTCGTCGCTGGAAGAAGATCGCTCGTAACGTACAGGTCGGCGGTGACAGCGGATCGTGGCAGGAGCCGTACGCGTGGTGCTGAACCGGTCGGCCGCACGTCTGTCGGGGACGCCGGGAGCGCGCTCATCGAGGCGGCCGGCCGCCCCGGCATCGTCCGCTCTGCCTACGAGGCGGCCCGTCGCGGTGACACCGTCCTGCCGCGTCGGTGTCGCGGCATGCAGGACATGGTCCCGATCAACCTCCTGGAGCTGTTCGCCGGTGCGAAGCGGATCGTCCCTTCCGGCTATGGCAGCGACGACGTGACGCGGACGTACGACCGCATCATCAACCTCCTGCGCATCGGTCGTATCGACCTGGAGGCGCTGGTCACGCACCGGATGCCGCTGTCCGAGGCCAACGAGGCCATCGACCTGATGCGCAGCGGCGAGGCATTGCGGGTGATGCTGACCAACGGCTGACACGCCGAGTGCCACCAGGAACCGTCTCCTGCCGAGCCACCCGCCGAGCCGGGGATGAACCCGCCCGAAGAGCCCCCCGGAGACCTCCCGGGCCCGCGCCGGCCTCCGCGTATCGCCTGGCACCGACGCGTGAGCGTGAAGACGCCCGGTGGTGACCGCCCGGCGCGCGCACGCTGCGGCGGCAGAGGCAGGTCATGATGGGTACTGCCGTGTTGATCACTACCTCAGGAGCGCCGATGGCGAGTCGGGTCCACCAGCCGCTGGAGAACGCGGAGTTCGATTTCGTGCTGGCAAAGGCCGACGCACCGGTGCTTGCGTACTTCTGCGGGACCTGGGCGAAGGTGGCGGAGGCGTGCAGGGAGATGGACCTCCTCGTGCGCGAGATGGCCGACGCGTACGGGGAGCGGCTGACCGTCGTCAGGGCCGACATGGTCCGGTGTCCGGAACCGACCCGACGCTACGGTGTCACCGGCGCGCCCTCGTTTCTCCTGATCAAGCAGGGGGAAGTGACAGCGACCCGGACCGGTCCCATGAACCGGCCGCAGTTCAGGGAATTTCTGGACGCCAACCTCTGAATACTCCGTAACTCCCGACACGGAGTCGCGGACGCCGACGCGCGCGGGTGCGGTCGGTTCAGGGCGTCCGACCGTGGAAGCTGTAGGGGCGAATACCTCTGCTGACGACGGCTCACCGGAACGCACAGGCTACCGGCGATCGGCTGGGTCGCCGCGCGGCGAGGCCCGGCCCAGCGAATGAATGCGCGCAAGACCATTGAACTGGTCGCCGGTCACGCCTCGTTGGCCTCCAAGCTCAGCCCAGCCCGGCCCAGCCCGGCCCAGCCCGGCCCAGCCCGGCCCAGCCCGGCCCGGTCACGGACTTCATCGAAGAGGCCGCCTTCAGTTGATCACGGTACCGAAGGCGGGGGAGAGGGACAGACACGGGCGCCCGCTCCCGCGTGGCTCTGCCGCTGCACGACCAGCGACGGGTGGCGGCTTCGAGCCGGTGAGCAGGCGCGCCGTGCGGAACCACCGCACGGCGCGCTCCACGGGGATCAGCCCTTGCGGGAGTTGACCTCTTCGGTGAGCTGGGGGACGACCTGGAAGAGGTCGCCGACGATGCCGTAGTCGACGAGGTCGAAGATCGGGG
>NZ_JBICXB010000056.1:0-31274 GCF_043200055.1 Streptomyces sp. NPDC048496
AAGAGCACTCCGGCGCTGCGCGCCTCCGGGCCAAGGATGGCCTTCACCCCCGCCCTGAAGGGCGGAGCACTGGCCAAGATCAGAGGTAGACGGCGCCGGTGTCGGCGGCGGCCTGCCGCATCCCGCGCTCGAAGGCGGGGACGGCGACGTTCCGGCCCCAGGCGGCGTCGGAGTCGTATCCGGCGCAGCCGCCGGGAAGCTTGCCGGGGAAGTTCGGGTTGTCGTAGAAGTCCGGGCCGATCGGGCTCGGATAGCCCATGACCACGAGCTTGTAGTCGCTGCTCGCGTAGCCGGCGTCGGACATGACGGTCTTCAGGTCGCGGACGGTCTTCTCGACCTTGGGGACGAGTCCGTCGACACGGGCCTGCCAGCCGCCCTCGTACTTCGGCCGGCAGGTGCCCTGGAGGAGGACCCAGCGTTCGACGCAGTCCGTCATGACCGGGCCGAACTGGAGGTCGTCGTTGGCGCCGGCCACGAGCACGATCATCTTGATGCGGGTGTTGCGCGCCTTGATGGCGAGGTTGTCGCTCTGCACGAGTTCGTCGGCGTACTGCTTCGAGCCGCCCATGACGATGTTGCCGGTGTACGCGCCGGAGCAGGAGACGTTGTACGTGACGTCGGCCGGAATGCCGGTGCGGTGGATCGCGGAGTCGGGTGAGCGGTGGCACCAGTTGTCGGGACCGTTCGTCCCCGCCTCGTACGTCCCGACGCCCTCGCCGGAGATCTCGCTGTCGCCGAGCGAGATCAGCCCGGTCCTGCGGTCGGCGAGCGGGCGCTCGGCCGGGCTCCCGTACAGCTGGGTGGCTTCGGCGGCGCGGATGGCCTCCAGCTCGGGCGGGAGGGGGGTCGATGCGGTAGTGGTGGTGCCGGACCGGTCTGCCGCGCCTGCGGGTCCGGCGGCCGCGGCCATTGCGCCGAACGCCGCCGCCATGGCCGCGGCAGCCGCGACCGTACGGCGAAGTCTGTGCCTGGTGCGCCTCATTGCGCCTCCCCTGGTTGTGGTTACCCCCGGTATTTACTGGTCGGTAGGCGACTTGGGAATACACAGAACAAGACAAGTGCTCAACTTTTTCAGGAGGTTGAACCCCATGGACAACGCGCAGGTCCCGGCGAACAGCGGCACAGCTGGAGAGAACTACCGCATCGAGCACGACTCGATGGGCGAGGTCAAGGTCCCCGCGGATGCCCGGTGGCGGGCCCAGACGCAGCGCGCCGTGCAGAACTTCCCGATCTCCGGCCAGCGCCTGGAGCGGGCCCATATCGAGGCCCTGGCCCGGATCAAGGCGGCCGCGGCGAAGGTCAACGCCGAGCTGAAGGTCCTCGACCCGGACATCGCCGCCGCGATCCAGGACGCGGCCGCCGAGGTCGCCGAGGGCCGCTGGGACGCGCACTTCCCCATCGATGTCTTCCAGACCGGGTCCGGCACGTCCTCCAACATGAACACCAATGAGGTCGTGGCCACCCTCGCCACCGAACGCCTCGGCCGCGACGTCCACCCCAACGACCACGTCAACGCCTCGCAGTCGTCCAACGACGTCTTCCCGTCCTCCATCCACATCGCCGCGACCGCGGCCGTCACGGGCGAGCTGATCCCGGCGCTGGATCATCTGGCGGCCGCCCTGGAGCGCAAGTCCCTCGAGTTCGCGGCGGTCGTGAAGTCGGGACGTACCCATCTGATGGACGCCACTCCGGTGACGCTGGGACAGGAGTTCGGCGGCTACGCGGCGCAGATCCGGTACGGCATCGAGCGGCTGTACGCATCACTGCCGCGCCTCGCCGAGCTGCCGCTGGGCGGCACGGCCGTCGGCACCGGCATCAACACCCCGCCCGGCTTCTCCGCCGCCGTGATCGCCGAGGTCGCCCGTGTCACCGGACTGCCGTTCACCGAGGCCCGTGACCACTTCGAGGCGCAGGGCGCAAGGGACGGGCTCGTCGAGACGTCCGGCCAGCTCCGTACGATCGCCGTCTCGCTCACCAAGATCTGCAACGATCTGCGCTGGATGGCCTCCGGGCCGCGCACCGGTTTGGCCGAGATCAGCCTTCCCGACCTCCAGCCGGGCTCGTCGATCATGCCGGGGAAGGTGAATCCGGTCATTCCTGAAGCCGTGCTGATGGTGGCGGCCCAGGTGATGGGGAACGACGCGACGGTCGCCGTCGCGGGCGCTGCGGGTAATTTCGAACTGAACGTCATGCTTCCGGTCATCGCGAAGAATCTGCTGGAGTCCGTCCGGCTGCTGTCCAACGTCTCCCGGCTGCTGGCGGACCGCACCGTCGACGGCATCACCGCCGACGTGGAGCGGGCCAGGGAGTACGCGGAGTCCTCGCCGTCCGTCGTCACGCCGCTGAACAAGTACATCGGCTACGAGGAGGCGGCGAAGGTCGCCAAGAAGGCGCTCGCCGAGCGGCGGACGATCCGCGAAGTGGTGCTGGACTCGGGGTATGTGGAGCGCGGCGATCTCACGGTGGAACAGCTCGACGAGGCACTCGACGTGTTGCGTATGACCCGGCCGTGACGTGGATCGCAGCGGCCGGGCGGCCGCATCCCTAAGATCTCTCCGTGACTCCGCTCCCCCACCTGAAGGAGGGGGCTTCCAACCCGAAGGTTGCGGTCCAGCCCGAACCGGTCCCTCGCGGGACGCGCAAAAATTACCACGGACCGGGGAAGCGATTCCCCCGCCGGCCGAAGCCGGTGGTTCCCTCGCTAGGAGACTCATGGCAGGTACCGGAGACATCCAGCGCGCAGAGGTCGAGCCCGGAGAGACCACGTACTGGGCGCCGGGTGATCAGATTCTGTGGCGCTACCGCGGCAACGGTCCGCGGTCGCCCGGCCGCGCCCACAGCCCGGTCCACATCTGCCGTCCCGTCACCGTGGTCCAGGACACCGCCGAGTTGCTCGCCGTGTGGATGGCACCCGGCACCGAGTGCGTGAAGCCGGTCCTCGCCGACGGCACCAATGTGCACGCCGAGCCGCTCGTCACCCGGTACACCGCGCCCCGTACCACCGCCCGTTCGACCTGGTTCGGCACGGGCGTGCTCAAGCTCGCCCGGCCCGACGAACCCTGGTCGGTCTGGCTGTTCTGGGACCGCGGCTGGAGCTTTCGCAACTGGTACGTGAACCTGGAGGAACCGCGCACCCGCTGGGCGGGCGGCATCGACTCCGAGGATCACTTCCTGGACATCGCCGTCAACCCCGACCACAGCTGGCGCTGGCTGGACGAGGACGAGTTCGCGCAGGCGCAGCGGGTCGGGCTGATGGACCGGGACACCGCGCGGCGGGTACGGGAGGCGGGCCGCGCGGCCGTCCGCGTGATCGACGCGTGGGGGGCCCCGTTCCGGGACGGCTGGGAGAACTGGCGGCCCGATCCACGGTGGCGGGTACCCGTGCTGCCGGATGACTGGGACCGTACGCCCTCGCATATGCCGTCGTGAGACCCTTGATGCACCCCAGGGGGGCAAACGTAGGATCGCCCTCCGGAGGGCTGCTCCGCTTCAACCGGCGGGCGCGGCGCAGGACCTGACCGCAAGTCATCGCACGAGTTGCACCATCTTCATGAGCCGCATCAGTTGCATGAGTCGCAAGAACCGCATGGACCACGACGAGGGGGTGGAGACGTGCACACTGTCCGCCGCCCACGCGCCGGAAACATTGTCACTTGCACACCTCGCAGGCATACGGTTTCGGCCCCGCCGAGCGGGGCATGCGGTGACAGCCGTTGTCATCGTCGCTCCTGCCGGGGCACAGTGGCGCCCCACAAGGTGATTGCCTCATACAACCGGCCCGGACGGACGGAACCCCACGCGTGACGGAGCACCCCACCTCCCACGAAGGCCGGCAGCCTCTCGCCGCCCGGTCGCAGGAACGCGCCCGGCCGCGGCAACAGGATGCCGCGCCCACCGCCGCAGCGATCCCGGGGCCGGCCCCGGCGCCCGGCTCCGGCTCGAATCCCACGGCGATTGCCGGCCCCGCCGGCGCACCGAACCCGGCGACCGCGCCGAGCGCCGCCGCGGCCGGACCGGACCCGCAGGCGGTGGCCCGCCGCGAGGGCGACCGGCTGCGCTTCGTGGGCGCCGCGACCCGCCGGATCGCCCGCGGCATAGACCTGGACGAGATCGTCCTGGGGCTGTGCCGGGCCAGCGTGCCGACGTTCTCCGACGCCATACTCGTCTACCTCCGCGACCCGCTCCCGGTCGGCGACGAGCGCCCCGTCACCCCGTTCGTGCTGCGGCTGCGCCGGTCCGACCGGCTGCGTTTAAGCGACGACGAGTCCGATGTTCCCCCCTCCGCGGAAAGCGAGCGGCTGCGGCTGCCCGCCCTCGACCCGCACGCCGATCTGATGCCCGCGGCCGAGCTCTGCGAGGTCCGGGCGGGCGGCGCGCTCGCCGAGGTGCTGCGCGGCGTACGGCCCGTCTTCGGCGACTCCGCGACGGCTCGCGTCGCCCTGCCCGAGCTGCTCGGCGCCGGGCGCGCCGTGCCCTCCGGACACCGGGCGATCCTCGCCCCGCTGCGCGGCCGCCGGAGGGTGATCGGTGCTGCCGTCTTCCTGCGCGGGACCGAGCGGCCTCCCTTCGAGGCCAACGATCTGCTGGTCGCCGCACAGCTGGCGACGCACACCGCGCTCGGCATCGACAAGGCGGTGCTGTACGGGCGCGAGGCGTACATCGCCGACGAGCTGCAGCGCACCATGCTGCCCGACTCGCTGCCGCAGCCCACCGGTGTCCGGCTCGCCTCCCGCTACCTCCCGGCCGCCGAGACCGCCCGGGTCGGCGGCGACTGGTACGACGCGATCCCGCTGCCCGGCAGCCGGGTCGCCCTGGTCGTCGGCGACGTCATGGGCCACTCCATGACCTCCGCGGCGATCATGGGGCAGCTGCGTACCACCGCGCAGACCCTCGCCGGGCTCGACCTGCCGCCGCAGGAGGTCCTGCACCACCTCGACGAGCAGGCGCAGCGGCTCGGCAGCGACCGCATGGCGACCTGCCTGTACGCGGTCTACGACCCGGTCGCGCACCGGATCACCATCGCCAACGCCGGGCACCCGCCGCCCGTCCTGCTTCACCTGGGCGGCCGCGCCGAGGTGCTTCGGGTGCCGCCCGGTGCCCCGATCGGCGTCGGCGGGGTCGACTTCGAGGCGGTCGAGCTGGACGCGCCCTCGGGCGCGACGCTGCTGCTGTACACCGACGGTCTGGTGGAGTCCCGACTGCGGGACGTCTGGACCGGGATCGAGCAGCTGCGCGAGCGGCTCGCCGCCACCGCCCGGCTCACCGGACCGGACCATTCGCCGCCGCTGGAGGCGCTCTGCGACGACGTGCTCGACATGCTCGGCCCCGGCGACCGGGACGACGACATCGCGCTGCTCGCCGCCCGCTTCGACGGGATCGCGCCGAGCGATGTCGCGTACTGGTTCCTTGAACCGGAGGACTCCGCCCCCGGACGGGCCCGCCGACTGGCCCGCAGGGCGCTCAGCCGGTGGGGGCTGGACGAGCTCTCGGACTCGGTGGAGCTGCTGGTCAGCGAGGTGGTCACCAATGCCGTGCGCTACGCGGAGCGGCCGGTCACGCTGCGGCTGCTGCGGACCGACATCCTGCGCTGCGAGGTCGGTGACGACGCCCCGCAGCTGCCCCGGCAGCGCCGGGCACGCGACATGGACGAGGGCGGCCGCGGACTGTTCCTGGTGAACCGGCTGGCCAGGCGGTGGGGAGCGACCCGGCTGTCGACCGGCAAGGTCGTCTGGTTCGAGATGCCGACCCGCAGCCAGTAAGAGCGCCTCGCCACATTTGGACAAGTCGGGACGATCTCCACATGTTGCCATCCTCCCGTCGTCGGAGTTGACTTCAGTCGTGACCGGGCGCCGCCTGGACGATTTGACCGACACCCCGCACCGACGGGAGGACGCTCGTGTCCGAGGAAACCAGGAACACTCCTTACACCACGAACAACGCCGGGATCCCGGTCGAGAGCGACGAACATTCGCTCACCGTCGGATCCGACGGGCCGATCCTGCTCCAGGACCACTACCTCATCGAGAAGATGGCCCAGTTCAACCGCGAACGGGTCCCCGAACGGGTGGTTCACGCCAAGGGCTCCGGGGCCTACGGCACCTTCGTCGTGACCAACGACGTCAGCCAGTTCACCAAGGCGGACCTCTTCCAACCGGGCAAGCAGACCGCCATGCTCGCCCGATTCTCCACGGTCGCCGGCGAGCAGGGCTCCCCCGACACCTGGCGCGACCCCCGGGGCTTCGCGCTGAAGTTCTACACCGAGCACGGCAACTACGACATGGTCGGCAACAACACGCCGATCTTCTTCGTCCGGGACCCGATGAAGTTCCAGGACTTCATCCGCTCGCAGAAGCGCCGCCCGGAAAGCGGTATGCGCGACCACGACATGCAGTGGGACTTCTGGACCCTCTCCCCCGAGTCCGCGCACATGGTGACGTGGCTGATGGGCGACCGGGGCATCCCGAAGACGTACCGCAACATGAACGGTTACAGCTCGCACGCCTATATGTGGGTGAACGCGGGTGGCGAGCGGTTCTGGATCAAGTACCACTTCAAGACCGACCAGGGCATCGACTTCTACACCCAGGCCGATGCCGACGAGATCGCCGGTATCGACGGCGACGTCCACCGCCGCGACCTGTTCGAGTCGATCAAGCGCGGCGATCACCCGAGCTGGACGCTGTACGTCCAGGTGATGCCGTTCGACGACGCACCGGACTACCGGTTCAACCCGTTCGACCTGACCAAGGTGTGGCCGCACGGCGACTACCCGCTGATCGAGGTCGGCCGGATGACGCTGAACGAGAACCCCGAGGACTTCTTCGTCCACATCGAGCAGGCGTCCTTCGAGCCGTCGAACCTGGTGCCCGGCATCGGTCCGTCGCCCGACAAGATGCTGCTCGGCCGGCTCTTCTCGTACCCCGACACCCACCGGTACCGGATCGGCCCGAACTACGCGCAGCTGCCGCCGAACCGGCCGCGCTTCGGCCGGAACTCGTACGCGAAGGACGGCCCGATGCGGTACGAGCCGACGCGCACGGGAGCGGTCTACGCACCGAACTCGTACGGCGGACCGGCCGCGGACACCGAGCGCTTCGGCGACCCGGCGGGCTGGGCCACGGCGGGCGAGATGGTCCACGAGGCGTACAAGCTGCACCGCGAGGACGACGACTGGGGCCAGGCGGGCACCATGGTCCGCAAGGTGCTCGACGACGCAGCGCGCGAGCGGCTCGTGTCGAACATTTCCGGCCATCTCCTGGACGGTGTGAGCCGCCCGGTCCTGGAACGGGCGCTGCAGTACTGGCGCAACGTGGACAAGGACCTCGGCGACCGGGTCGCCAAGGAGGTCAACGGCGACTGACCGCGCACGCCGGACACACGTCTGACGGCCTCCCCCGCGGTAGGGAGTGGATCAGCGAGCGGCGTCATGCGGCTTCGATGGCAAGGCGGAGGAGGGAGTCGACGCGGAGCGTCGGTGGCTGACGACAACGCGGCAAGCGGAGTCGCATGACGTCGGGAGCCCGCTCCCTACCGCGGGGGAGGCCGTAAGGGTGCCACGGAGCGTATCCGTGGCACCCTTCGCCGTATCAGCCGGGTGAGCTGCGCCTGAGCCGCGTCAGCCCTGCGAGCCGCTGTTCTGCCTGCCGCTCGCCGGATTCAGCGGGACTTCGGCGCTGTCCGACGGGTTCGGCACCGTCGGCGGCCCGCTCGACGTGTCGCCCGAGGGCGTCGGGTCGGACGACGTCGACGGGGGCGGACTGTCCGCCGGCGGCTCGGAGGACGGTGCCGCGCTGGACGGCTCGCCCGACGGGCTGGCCGACTCCGACGGCTGCCCGCTCGGGCTCGGCGAGGTCGAGGTCGGCGGCGGCGCCACGGCCGCACCCATGTTCGTGTCGAGGTCGAAGGTGCTGGTCCCGCCCATCACCTGGAACGTGTAGTCCGCCCAGATCTCGGCCGGGAAGCCACCGCCGTTGACGCGGCCGCCGCCCGCGGCACCCTTCAGGGTCACCTGCGAATCCTTCTGGATCAGCTTGCCGTCGGCCCCCTTGTGCGTCTCGGCGGCCTGACCGAAGAGACCGACCGAGGTGACGAGCTTCGGGGTGTAGCCGGTGAACCAGGCCGACTTGTTGTTGTCCGAGGTACCCGTCTTGCCGGCCACCTGCTGGCCGCCGCGGCCCGGAGCGTCGCGCACCGAGACCCGGGCCGTGCCGTCGTCGACCACGCCGGTCAGCACCGAGGTCACCGAGTCCGCGGCCTGGCGGCTGATCACCTGCCCGCCGATCGGGTCGGGCAGCGCGATCGGGGCGCCGCCCTGCCGGGAGGCGGACTTCACGATCGACGGGGTGACCTTCTTGCCGTGGTTGTCGAGCGTCGCGTAGATCCCGGCCATCTCCATGGGGCTCGCGCCCATCGAGCCGAGGGTCTGCGCCGGCACGACCGGCAGGCCCTCGACGTTCATGCCGAGCTTGCCCGCGGTCTCCATCACCTTGTCCATGTGGACGTCCACGCCCATCTGCGCGAAGACGGAGTTGATGGACTTGTTCATCGCCGTCTGGACGGTGACCGGGCCGTAGTTCACGTTGTCCTCGTTGGGCGGCGCGAAGGCGATGTCACTGCCCTGGACCGGGCGCCGGCTGTTGCCGTCATACCGGGTGTTGGCGGTGATCGGCTGCCCGTCCTGCGTCTGGGCCTCCTGGTCGAGCGCCGCGGCGAGGATGATCGGCTTGAAGGTGGAGGCGGGCTGGTAGTCGCGCCGGGTGGCGTTCGACGTCCAGTGCTCGGTCAGTCCGGTGCCGCCGTACAGGGCGACGACCGCGCCGGTCTTCGGATCCACCGAGACCGCGCCGGCCTGCACGTCCTTGTCGACGCTGCGGCCCTTCGTGTCGAGCTTGCTGGTCAGCCTGGCGTTGACCGACTGCTCCAGCTGCTTCTGCTTCTTCTTGTCGATGTTGACCGTGATGGTCCAGCCGCCCGCGTCGAACTGCTCGTCGGTGAGGTGCTCCTGCTTCTGCACCACGGCCCGCGCCGCGTTGACGATGTAGCCCTTCTGGCCGGTGAGACCGTCCGCGGGCTTGGGGTCGTGCGGCACCGGGAACTCCAGCCCCTGGCGCTTGCCGGCGTCCAGCCAGTGCTCGCCGACCATGTTGTTCAGTACGTAGTTCCAGCGCTCCTTGACCAGGCGCTTGCCCGTGGGCGTGGCCACGGCCCAGTCGTACTGGCTGGGTGCCTGCAGAAGCGCCGCGAGGTAGGCGCCCTCGTTGACGTCCAGGTCCTTGGCGTCCTTGCCGTAGTACGCCTGCGCGGCGGCCTGGATGCCGTAGGCGCCGCGACCGTAGTAGCTGGTGTTGATGTACCCGGCGAGGATGTCGTCCTTGCTCTTCTGCTGGTCGACCTTGAGGGAGATCACCAGCTCCTTGAGCTTGCGGGTGACCGTCTGGTCCTGGTCCAGGTAGTAGTTCTTGACGTACTGCTGGGTGATGGTCGAGCCACCCTGCTTGCCCTTGCCGGACAACGTGTTGATCAGACCGCGCGCGGTGCCCTTGAAGTCGACGCCCTGGTCCGTGTAGAAGGACTTGTTCTCCGCGGCGACGAAGGTCCGCTGCACGTCCTTGGGGACCTGGGAGAGGCCCACTATCTCGCGGTTGACCTTGCCCGTGCGGGCCAGCACGGTGCCGTCGGGGTACTTGTAGACGTTGCTCTGGAGCTTGGCCTGGGCGTTGCCCTCGGGTACGTCCACCATCATGTAGAGCACGAGGAACGCGCCCATGCCGAGCAGGCAGAACCCGAAGAAGGTGCCCAGCAGTTTCTTCCACGTGAAGAGTCTGCGTATGCCGCCGCTCTTCGTAGCCCGTCGCGCATCGCGCTGCTGGGCTCGTCGCGCATCCGCTCGACCCATCGCTGTGTTGCTCCCTGTTTCTCTGCTCGTCCGGATCCCCCTCGGCCCAGCCAGCTAACACTGTCGGTGGGGACAAAAAGCAAGAGATCCGGTCCTTTGCGGACGTGACAATCAGCACCCATTCCTTAGGGAACCGACTCACCAGGGGTGCGCATGGTTGCGAGAACAGCTAATCCGATATCAGATTGCTCGTACTTTTAACCAGACAAACAGGGCGATTCCATGACCGGCCATCCCGCTTCGCGCACCGACCCGCCCCCCGCGATGCCGGACCCGTCAGCAATCCGATGGTCGTGCTGCGCGGAGACCGAGCGGCGCAGCCGGCGCTCAATACGGGCACCCCGTACCAGGCCCTGGCCGTCCGGCACTCGAGGACCGGGGGCCAGGGGGCGCCGGCAGCGCGCACGGTTCCGGAAAGGGGTACGGGAAGGCTCATCGGGTCGGCCCGGGATCATGTATACACCCCATGTATACACGCCGCGTATAGTGCTGGACATGTCTATCGGCCACACCCTGCTGGGACTCCTGGAGTCCGGCCCCCGCCACGGCTACGACCTCAAGCGCACGTTCGACGAGAAGTTCGGCCACGACCGCCCCCTGCACTACGGGCAGGTCTACTCGACCATGTCCCGGCTCCTCAAGAACGGCCTCGTCGAGGTCGACGGCATCGAGAGCGGCGGCGGTCCCGAGCGCAAGCGGTACGCCATCACCGAGGCCGGGATCACCGACGTCTCGGCCTGGCTCGCCCAGCCCGAGAAGCCGGAGCCGTATCTCCAGTCGACGCTCTACACCAAGGTCGTCCTGGCCCTGCTCACCGGCCGCAGCGCCGCCGGTCTGCTGGACGCCCAGCGCTCCGAGCACCTGCGCCTGATGCGCATCCTCACCGACCGCAAGCGCAAGGGCGACCTGGCCGACCAGCTGATCTGCGACCACGCGCTGTTCCACCTCGAAGCCGACCTCCGCTGGCTGGAACTGACCGCCGCGCGACTCGGCCAGCTCGCCAAGGTGGTGGACCCGTGACCCCCGCCGGTTCCCTGCTGACCGCCCACGACCTGCACAAGCGCTGCTGCGCGATCTCGGTCTCGGCATCCGGTTCGCCGTCTCCGGCGGGCGCGAGGGCTGGACCCGCACCCTGCTGACCGCCGTCGGCGTCGGCCTCGGGGTGGCGCTGCTGCTGGTCGCCGCCTCCGCACCACACCTGCTCGACGAGCGTTCCGCGCGCGATCAGGCCCGCGCCGAGACCAAGATCTCCGAATCACCCGACGTCACGGCCAAGAAGTCGGACACCTCGGTGCTCCGGATCAGCGCAGAGACGGAGTACCGCGGCCGCTCCATAGGTGGCTTCCTGATGCGCGCGGACGGTGCCCACCCGGTCGTCCCGCCGGGCGTCGCAGGCTTCCCCGCCGCGGACGAGATGGTGGTCTCCCCCGCTCTGAAGGAGCTGCTGGGTTCCTCGGAGGGCAGCCTCCTCAAGGAGCGGCTGCCGTACCGGATCACCGACACGATCGCCGACGCCGGCCTGGTCTCCCCGGGCGAGCTGCTCTTCTACGTGGGCAGCGACACCCTGACCCCCGCCAACGGCGGCCACCGGATCGCCGGTTACGGCAACCCGGGCCCGGCCGAGGAGATGCCGCCCATTCTCATCGTGCTGATCATCATGATCTGCGTGGTGCTGCTGGTGCCGGTCGCGATCTTCATCGCGACGGCCGTGCGCTTCGGCGGCGACCGCCGCATGGCGACGGCCGGCGCGATCGACCCGAGCACCCTGCCGCACGCGCAGACCAAGGCGCAGATCCGGGTCGACGAGAGCGTCAAGGACGTCGCCGAGTACGTACGGAACACGGCCGCGCGGCTCGACCCCGGGATGAGGGTCGTGACCCTCAAGTCGGTGGCCCGCGACCGGCAGTACGCCAGCGTGCAGACCGGTCTCCAGGTCGGCGCGACCGCGACCCTGTTGCTGATCGCCGCCGCGATGCTGGTCTCGCAGCTGGAACAGCTCCGGGAGCGCAAGCGGCTGCTCTCGGTCCTCGTCGCCTTCGGCACCCGGCGGAGCACGCTCGGCTGGTCGGTTCTCTGGCAGACCGCCGTACCCGTGGTCATCGGCCTGGTGGTGGCCGTCGCAGGCGGTCTCGGCCTGGGTGCGGCGATGATCTGGATGGTCGCCAAGAAGGTGACCGACTGGTGGTTGTTCCTCCCGATGACCGGCGCGGGAGCGGCACTGATCCTGCTGGTGACGCTGGTCTCGCTGCCGTCGCTGTGGCGGCTGATGCGGCCGGACGGCCTGCGCACGGAGTGATGGCGCGGTAGCCGCAGGGGGTGCGGTCCCTCGGCGGGACCGCACCCCTTCCTCCTGCTCTACGCGCCCGTCGTCACCCGTACCGGCAGCGCCTTCATCGCCTCCCGCAGCGCCGCCGCGAACTCCTCGAACTCGCCCTGTCGGGCCGCCCCTGTCCGCATGCCCAGCGCCACCCGCCGCGACGGCGCGGGCTCCGCGAAGTACCCAGTGGTCAGCGCGTCGTTGCGGGCGGTCTCGACGGTCACGGCGGTACGCGGCAGCAGTGTCACCCCGAGTCCGCCCGCGACCAGCTGCACCAGCGTGGAAAGCCCGGCCGCGGTCGTGGTGACCGGCGCCCCCTCCGTACGGCCCGCCTCCCGGCAGATGTCGAGGGCCTGGTCGCGCAGGCAGTGCCCCTCGTCGAGCAGCAGCAACGGCAGTTCGCGCAGCGCCTCGCGCGGAATGTCGGACCGGCCGCCCAGCCAGTGGTCCCGCTCCATCACCAGTACGAAGTCCTCGTCGAAGAGCGGGAGTTCGGTCACCTGAGGCACCCCGAGAGGTACGGCGAGCAGCAGCAGGTCCAGCCGCCCGGCGGCCAACCCCTCCAGCAGCGACGAGGTCTGTTCCTCGTGCACCTGGAGGTCGAGCTCCGGATAGCGGTCGTGGACCAGCCGCAGCACGGCCGGCAGCAGATACGGGGCGACGGTCGGGATCACACCGAGTCTGAGCACTCCGGTGAACGGCGCCCGGACCGCCTCGGCCTCCTCCATCAGCTCGCCCACGGCCTCCAGCACCACCCGGGCCCGCACCGCGAGCCGTTCCCCGGCGGGCGAGAGCAGCACCTTGCGCGTCGTACGCTCGATGAGCTGGACACCGAGCGTCTCCTCCAGCGCGGACACGGCTCCGGAGAGCGCGGGCTGACTCATCCCGATTGCTGCCGCCGCATCCCTGAAGTGCAGATGTTCGGCCACGGCCACGAAGGCGCGCAGCTGCGACAGACTGGGCTGCTTGGGGCGATTACCCTGGTTACTCTGCGCCACTGATAGGCACCTCCGATCATCACGACCAAGTGTAGCTATTTCCGCGATCAATGCCCTCTGTGTCATGGTGGACACCGTCCAACCCTCAGGAACTCCCATAAAAGGGAATTCCTACGCTGCAAGGAGAGCGCGTGCTCACTGTCGGTGACAAGTTCCCCGAGTTCGACCTGACTGCTTGTGTCTCGCTGGAGAGCGGCAAGGAGTTCGAGCAGATCAACCACAAGACCTACGAGGGTCAGTGGAAGATCGTCTTCGCGTGGCCGAAGGACTTCACCTTCGTGTGCCCCACCGAGATCGCCGCCTTCGGCAAGCTGAACGACGAGTTCGCCGACCGTGACGCCCAGGTCCTCGGCTTCTCCGGTGACTCCGAGTTCGTGCACCACGCCTGGCGCAAGGACCACCCGGACCTGACCGACCTGCCTTTCCCGATGATGGCCGACTCGAAGCACGAGCTCATGCGTGACCTCGGCATCGAGGGCGAGGACGGCTTCGCTCAGCGCGCCGTCTTCATCGTCGACCCGAACAACGAGATCCAGTTCACCATGGTGACCGCCGGTTCCGTGGGCCGTAACCCCAAGGAGGTCCTCCGGGTCCTCGACGCCCTGCAGACCGACGAGCTGTGCCCGTGCAACTGGACCAAGGGCGAGAACACCCTGGACCCGGTCGCGCTCCTCTCCGGCGAGTGAGCTGACACCGACATGGCACTCGACGAACTGAAGGCCGCTGTTCCGGACTTCGCCAAGGACCTGAAGCTGAACCTCGGTTCGGTCATCGGGAACAGCGAGCTCCCCCAGCAGCAGCTGTGGGGCACCGTCCTCGCCTGCGCGATCGCCTCGCGCTCGACGAAGGTGCTGCGCGAGCTGGAGCCGGAGGCCAAGGCCAACCTCTCCGCCGAGGCGTACACCGCGGCGAAGTCGGCGGCCGCCATCATGGCGATGAACAACGTCTTCTACCGGACCCGGCACCTCCTGTCGGACCCCGAGTACGGGACGCTCCGTGCGGGTCTGCGGATGAACGTCATCGGCAAGCCGGGCGTGGAGAAGGTCGACTTCGAACTGTGGTCGCTCGCCGTCTCCGCGATCAACGGCTGCGGCCAGTGCCTGGACTCCCACGAGCAGGTGCTGCGCAAGGCCGGCGTGGACCGTGAGACCATTCAGGAAGCCGTCAAGATCGCCTCGGTGATCCAGGCGGTCGGCGTCACCCTCGAAGCCGAGGCCGTGCTCGCCGATCAGTAACAGCAGCACCCCTGATACGAGAAGGGCCCCGAGAACGACCGACCGTCCTCGGGGCCCTTCTTTCTGCCCTACTCCGTCGCCGGCTGCGCCGCTTCCATTTCGGCGTCGCCGTCGCCGTGGTCCTTGGGTGGCGGTCCCGGCGCCCGGGCCGGGGCGACGCCGACGGCCGAGGCGCCCCGCGGCTGCGGTGGGTGCCGCAGCGCCTCCTCCTGCCCGTACGCCCGCAGATAGCCGACCACCGTGTTGGTGACGGCGACCAGCGGCACCGCGACGACCGCACCGCCGATGCCCGCGATCATGCCGCCCGCGGCGACCGAGAGGACGACGGCGAGCGGGTGGACGCGTACCGCACGGCCGAGGATGAACGGCTGCAGTACATGGCCCTCGATCTGCTGCACGGCCAGCACCACGACCAGCACCATCAGCCCGGTGAACACGCCCTCGGTGACCAGTGCGACGACCACCGCGAGCGCTCCGGACATCACCGCGCCGACGAGCGGGATGAAGGCGAAGAGGAAGATGAAGACGGCGAGCGGCACCGCCATCGGCACATCGAGGAACCAGATACCGAGCCCGATGAAGATCGCGTCGATCAGGGCGACCAGCACCGTGCCCCGCACATAGGCGGTCAGCGTCCGCCAGGCACGTGGCCCGGCGCCCGCGACACCCGGCCGTGCCTGCGCGGGCACCAGCTTCAGCACCCAGTGCCAGATGCGCTTCCCGTCGTACAGCAGGAAGAGCGTCGAGAACATCGCCAGCAGCAACCCGGTGAGGACCTCCGCCATCACGGTGACGCCCTGGAGTCCGGCGGAGGTTATCTCCTCGGTGTTGGTGCCGATGGTGTCGCTGAGATTCTTCGCGACATCGTTGATCTGCTGCTCGGTGACATGGAAGGGGCTGTCGAGCAGCCATCGCTTCAACTCGTCGATACCGTCCCGCACCTTGTCGGAGAGAATGTCGAGGTTGTCCATGACCTGCCAGACCACGAACCAGCCGACCAGGCCCATGATGACGAAGCCCAGGATCGCGGTGACGGCGGTGGCGAGACCCCGCGGCAGCCCGTACCGCCGCAGCCGGGAGACGGTCGGCTGCAGCATCGCGGTGACGAGCAGCGCGGCGACGAACGCCAGCACCACCAGCTGTACAGCGCTGATGACCTTCATCAGCACCCAGAGCGTGCCCGCGAGGACGAGCAGCCGCCAGCCGGCCTCGGCCGCGACGCGCATCCCCCAGGGGATCGCCGAGACCGGATCGGGGCGGGCGGCGACCGCGGGTGCGTAGGCGGGCGGCGCCGGGACCCGGCCGGAGGCGATGGACCGGTCTTCGGCGGTGGACACCGCGGCGACGACAGCGACCGGGACTTCGGCCGGCCCGTCCCTGTCCCCCTCGACATCCCCCTCGGCCTCCGCCGCGACGCGACGTTCCTCCAGGCGGTCGCCCAGCTCGCTCAGTTCGGCGCCCAGCCGCCCGAGCCATCCTGGCAGTTTCGACATGAGTGTTTCTCCACCCCCGAGTTCTCTCCCCACCACTCCCCCCGGAGTCGTTCCGGACGACGGTACACGCGCGAAGCCCCTCACCGTAGGACGGTGAGGGGCTTCGCAAGGTTGAGACCGGAACCTCGGAAGGTTCTAGTACCAGTGGTTCGCCTGCCAGAACAACCAGGCACCGCACGGGGAGCCGTAGCGGCCGTCCATGTAGCCGAGGCCCCACTTGATCTGGGTGGCCGGGTTGGTCTGCCAGTCGGCACCGGCGGACGCCATCTTGGAACCGGGGAGCGCCTGGACGAGACCGTACGCACCGGAGGACGCGTTGCTCGCCCGGTAGTTCCAAGTCGACTCGTGGTTCACGATGTTGCTGAAGCACTGGAACTGGTCGCCGGGAACCATCTGCCGCGCCATCGCCTGGACTTCGGCCACGGTGTACGAGCTCTGCGTGGCGAAGGCGGAGGCGGAACGCACCGCGGACCGGCTGGCACGCTCGGCGTCCGCCTTGGCCTGACGCTCCTTCTCCAGCTTGTCCTCGGCCGCCTGCTTCTTCGACTGGGCGTCCTTGGCGGCCTGGATGCGGGCCGCTTCCTCCACGGACTTCTTCGCTGCCGCGTCGGCTGCGGACGCCTGGGCGTCCGCCTGCTGCGTCAACGAGGCGGTCTGCACCTGGGCCTGCTGGCCCGCGGGGATGTCGGCGAGAAGCGTCGTGTCGGCTGCGGTCGCCTCGAAGTTGTTGTCGTCGGCAGCAGGAGTGCTGCCCGATGCAACGCCTACGACGGCGCCGACGGTGGTGACCGCAGTGGCAGATGCCACGGCGAACCCCCGGACCGAGATCCGGCTCACACGGTGTCCTTCCAGCATCGCCCGCTTAGGTGACCTCGCGGGCGCAATCGTGCCCCTGACACTGGCCTCCCTACTGCTTGGGTCACGGGAGGCACGGGCCCGGTGGGCGACTCCCCTGGAGGAGTGCCGCGTGGTGCTCGCGGGCGGCATACGGACGGCGATTGTTGAGTTGTCTGATGCGTGGCACCTCTGGAGGTGCGGGTTTGCCGTATGCGGGGCCTGACGGAAGCAAGACTCTGCCGGAACGGGCCGTCGCGAAGCAATTCTCCGTTGCGTGTGAAAGCTCACACCTCGTTCGGTCCACGTGTTTTACGAAAAAGGTGCCGCAGCACGATGCCGCCCGGCTATGCTCTTGGGCTCGCCGGGCGGCATCAATGGTCGTATCCCGTATCAGATCTGGCCTTCCTCCAGCATTTCGGTCACCAGCGCGGCGATCCGCGAGCGCTCGGAACGGGTGAGCGTGACATGCGCGAAGAGCGGATGGCCCTTCAGCTTCTCGACCACGGCGACGACTCCGTCGTACCGGCCGACCCGGAGGTTGTCCCGCTGCGCCACGTCATGCGTGAGCACCACTCGGGAATTCGCCCCGATCCGGGACAGAACAGTCAACAGGACGTTCCGTTCGAGCGACTGCGCCTCGTCGACGATCACAAACGCGTCGTGGAGCGAGCGGCCCCGGATGTGGGTGAGCGGCAGAACCTCCAGCATCCCGCGCCCCAGCACCTCCTCGATCACCTCGCGCCCGGCGACCGCCGAGAGCGTGTCGAAGACGGCCTGCGCCCACGGGCTCATCTTCTCGGCCTCGGTGCCGGGGAGATAGCCGAGCTCCTGGCCGCCGACCGCGTACAGCGGCCGGAAGACCATCACCTTCTGATGCTGCCTCCGCTCCAGGACGGCCTCCAGACCGGCGCAGAGCGCCAGCGCCGACTTGCCGGTGCCGGCCCGGCCGCCCAGCGACACGATGCCGACGTCCTGGTCGAGCAGCAGATCGAGAGCGATGCGCTGCTCGGCGCTGCGGCCATGGATCCCGAAGGCCTCCCGGTCGCCGCGGACGAGGCGCACATTGCCCTCGGCGGTGATCCGGCCGAGCGCCTTGCCGCGCTCGGACTGCAGGACCAGTCCGGTGTGCACGGGCAGGTCGGCGGCCTCGGGGACGTAGAGCGTCTCCTCTCCGAAGAGCAGATCCACCTGTTCGGCGGAGAGGGGCAGTTCCGACATGCCCGTCCAGCCGGAGTCGGTGACGGCGAGCTCGGCGCGGTACTCCTCCGCGAGGAGGCCGACCGAGGATGCCTTGATGCGCAGCGGCAGATCCTTGGAGACGACCGTGACGTCGTACCCCTCGGCCTGGAGATTGCGCGCGACCGCGAGAATCCGTGAGTCGTTGTCCCCCAACCGGTAGCCGGCGGGCAGTACGCCGGGGTCGGAATGGTTGAGTTCGACGCGCAGCGTCCCGCCGAGATCCCCGAGCGGAATCGGGGCATCCAGCCGGCCGTACCGGACCCGGAAGTCGTCCAGCAGGCGCAGGGCCTGCCGGGCGAAGTAGCCGAGCTCCGGATGGTGCCGTTTGGCCTCCAGTTCCGTGACCACGACGATCGGGAGCACGACTTCGTGCTCGTCGAAGCGGGCCATGGCGTTCGGATCGGCCAGCAGGACGCTGGTGTCGAGAACATAGGTGCGCCTGTCGGGCATGCGGCGCTTTGTGCTGGTCACCACGGAAGGACGTACCCCCTCGGACGAGGTTGGGGTGCGACGGTGTCGCGGAGCATCCCAAAGGGAGAGAACGGACCGGGCTGCGCCCCTCTTGCACGAGCCGAGTGCCGGCCCTCCGTGTCAGCCGCACAGTATGTACGGTCCTTCGTGTGCAAAGGGCCTCCCGGGCGAGCGGACTCCATGCCGCTCACTTGGACACGACGTCCGCCTGGTTTTTGACCGGACGTCGACCTGCCAGGGGTATTCCCTCGAACACGCGAAGCCATGCCGCGCCGGGGGCGCGGGTGAGCCGGGAGTGGTACCCCAGGGCGCGTGGGTTCGGGCCCACGATGTGGGCCGTCCGGAGGCAGCGCCCCGGGCACGCGGGTTCAGGTCCACCCGGCCGAAGGGTTCCGTCCTCAAACGCCGGACAGTCTGGGTTTTCGGACCCGCCCCGACACCCGGGCCCCGGCCGGGCACACGGGTCCAGGCCCACCCGGCTGAAGAGGCTTCATGGAGGAGATGGGCGGCGTCAGCCGCCGAAGCGGCGGCCTCGGGCGGCGTAGTCGCGCAGCGCGCGGAGGAAGTCGACCTTGCGGAACGCCGGCCAGAAGACTTCGCAGAAGTAGTACTCGGAGTGCGCGCTCTGCCAGAGCATGAAGCCGGACAGCCGCTGTTCGCCGCTCGTGCGGATCACCAGGTCCGGATCCGGCTGCCCTCGCGTGTACAGGTGCTCCGAGATCAGGTCGGTGGAGACGATCTCCGCCAGGTCCTCGAAGGACGTCCCCTTGGACGAGTGGTCGAGCAGCAGCGACCGGACCGCGTCCGCGATCTCCTGCCGCCCGCCGTAGCCGACGGCGACATTGACCAGTATTCCGTCGACCCCGGCCGTGGCCTGCTCGGCCTCCTTGAGGACGGTCTGTGTGTGCGCGGGCAGCAGGTCGAGGGTGCCGACGTGGTGGACGCGCCACCGGCCGTCCGCCGCGAGGTCGCGCACGGTGTTCTCGATGATGCTGAGGAGCGGTGTCAGCTCGGACTCGGGCCGGTCGAAGTTGTCCGTGGACAGCAGCCACAGGGTGACGACCTCGACATCGGTCTCACTGCACCAGCCGAGAAGCTCCTGGATCTTGTCCGCACCCGCCTGGTGCCCCTGCGCGGCCGTGCCGCCGGACGCCTTCGCCCAGCGCCGGTTGCCGTCGAGGATGACACCGATGTGCTTGGGCACCTGGGCGTGGTCGAGGCGGGCCTCCACCCGGCGTGCGTAGAGCCCGTACACCAGGTCGCGCAAGTTCACTGAGTTCACCTCTCGGTTCTGTGCGGGCCCTCCTGCCCCATTGCCCGGGGTCCGGGGCCGACCCCGTGGGGATCGTCACACCGGTCCGCAGAGTCCGTTGCTCCGCCGTGCCGTGGCAGTCCCCGAAGCCGCCACATTACTGCGCAGGCACCGCACCGGCCCAACCCGGCCTGTCACAAGTCCGTGATAGGGAGGGAAACGTGAACGATTCTTCTCTCTCCTACCGGGCCGCCGGTTCGCGCTACGACTCCATGGAGTACCGCCGCACCGGCCGCAGCGGCCTCAAGCTCCCCGCCGTCTCGCTCGGCCTGTGGCACAACTTCGGCGACGACCGCTCCCTGGACTCCCAGCGGGCGATCCTGCGCCGCGCCTTCGACCTCGGCGTGACCCACTTCGACCTGGCCAACAACTACGGGCCGCCGCCCGGCTCCGCCGAGCTCAACTTCGGAAAGCTCTTCCAGCAGGACTTTGCCCCGTACCGTGACGAACTGATCATTTCGACCAAGGCCGGGTACGAGATGCACCCCGGCCCGTACGGCGAATGGGGCTCCCGCAAGTATCTGCTGTCGTCGCTCGACGCCTCACTGAAGCGGATGCGGCTCGACTACGTCGACATCTTCTACTCGCACCGCTTCGACCCGGACACTCCGCTCGAGGAGACCATGGGTGCGCTGGCCTCCGCCGTGCAGCAGGGCAAGGCGCTGTACGCGGGCGTCTCCTCGTACAACTCGGAGCAGACCGCCGAGGCAGCCGCGCTGCTCAAGGAGATGGGCGTGCCGGCTCTGATCCACCAGCCGTCCTACTCGATGATCAACCGCTGGACCGAGGACGACGGGCTGCTCGACACGCTGGAGGAGGCCGGCATGGGCTGCATCTCCTTCGTGCCGCTCGCCCAGGGGCTGCTCACGAACAAGTACCTGAAGGGCATCCCGGAGGGTTCGCGCGCCACCCAGGGCAAGTCCCTCGACCCGGACCTGCTCTCGGACGAGGTGATCCGCCGGCTGAACGGACTGAACGACATCGCGCGGCGGCGCGGCCAGTCACTCGCTCAGCTGGCGCTCACCTGGGTGCTGCGGGACAGCCGGATGACGTCGGCCCTGATCGGCGCTTCGAGCGTGAAGCAGCTGGAGGAGAACGTCGCGGCGCTCGCCGGACCGGCGCTGTCGGCCGAGGAACTGAAGGAGATCGACACCTTCGCCGTGGACACCGCCGGCACCAACATCTGGGCCGGACGGGGCTGAGAGTCCGGTCTTCGCCGGGCGGGTACAAAAAACGGGCCGGTCCGTGGGGGGGATACGGACCGGCCCGAGGGGGGGTTTCCACCATAACCCTTCGTGAGTGATGCTGCGTGCCACGCCACTCGACAATTACTCTCCGAATTCGGTGGACTCCGGTCCGAGCACGGCATCCGAGGGGTGGAGGGAGCGCATGAGGCGGGTGGGGTGCCGGAGGCGTCGGCTTGACGCCGGGCACCGTCTGCCGGAGGTCAGTGACCGCCCTCCGGCTTCACGCAGCCGGTGCCCTCGATGTAGCGGCCGTGCGCCTCGGCCGTGACCTGGCCGCGGCTCGCGCCCTCCACCGCGACGTACACGACGCCTTCGAGACAGATCGGGCCGTTGTCGATCAGGTACGCGTTGTCGTGGCCCCAGGAGCCGGTGGTGATGGCCCCGGAGGCGTAACCGAGTCCGGTGAGGACCTTGCGGATGCCGGACTCGGTGGTGTGCGGGTCCTGGGCCGCCGGGGTCAGTGCCTCCTTGATCCTCGCGGCCCGCGCATCGGCCACGGCCCGTTCGGCCGGGGACAGTTCGCGCGCCTGCTGGAAGGCGTGGTTCTCCTTGTAGTGCGGCGCGCCGTCCACGGTGCCGGGTTCCTGGTACGGGCTCGCCCCGACGGGCGGGGAGCCGGCCGTCGTGGTGGCGGAGGTGCTCGCGGCAGCCGGGGCCGTGGGCGCGGTCGCCGTCGTGGCGGAGGCCGAGACAGGGGCGGGGGCCGCGACGGTCGGCCCGGCGCTCGGGGTCCGCACCCTTCCGCAGCCCGCGAGTGCCAGAGTCAGGACCAGCACCGTCGCGCCGTCCGGAATCTCGTCGAGGAGGGTGTGGGCGGCGCCGACCGCCTACCGCGGCTTGCGGGCCTCGATCAGGAAGCGGGTGGTGTGCGCGACGAACGGCCCGTCCGTCTCGATGAGATGGTGCAGCGCGGCCAGCTGCGGCCGGTACCGCTCGACCGTGAAGCCGGGCACCATCCAGATCACCTTCCGCAGGAAGTAGACGACGGCGCCGATGTCGAAGAACTCGGTACGCAGCGTCTCCAGCCGCAGATCGACGACCTCGAGCCCGGCCGCCTCCGCCTCGGCGCCGGCCCGCTGCGGATCGCGGGATCCGCGTACCTCGGGCGGCTGCGGGCCGAGGAAGTGCTCGACGAGTTCGAAGACACTGGCCGGACCGACCTGCTGCGAGAAGTACGTGCCGCCGGGCCGCAGGACGCGGGCGATCTCCGTCCACCAGGTGGTCACCGGGTGACGGCTGGTCACCAGGTCGAAGGCGGCGTCCCCGAACGGCAGCGGCGGCTCGTCCGCATCGGCGACCACGACGACGCCGAGCGCGTGCAGGCGGGCGGTGGCGCGCGATGTTCGGCGGCCAGGACTCGGTGGCGACGGTGAGCGGAGGCAGCTTCGGGGCGGAGGCGAGGACCTCGCCGCCGCCGGTCTGGATGTCGAGGGCGGCGTGAGCCCGGCCCAGCCGCTCCCCCATGGCGTGCGCGTAGCCCCAGGAGGGGCGTTGTTCGGTGGCCCGGCCGTCGAGCCAGGAGAAGTCCCAGCCGTCGACGGAGACGGCATCGGCCTCGGCCACGAGTGCGTCGAAGCGTGCGCGTTCCTCTTCGGGTGTTCCAGGCATACGGGGATGGTGTCACCGGTGCGCCCGCGGACGCGACCGGATTCCGGGTGCCCCGTTTCCGGCGGTCCGTGAGCGGTACGGGAGGCCGTCAGGCGGCGAGACCGCCCAGCAGGAGCCCGAGCAGGGCGCCCCCGATCATGAACGGCCCGAACGGGATGCCCGTCTTGCGCCCGGCCCGTCGCAGGATCATCAGCCCGAACCCGTACACCGAGCCGAACACGAACCCGGCGAAGCCTCCCGCGCAGACGATCGCCCACCCGTACCAGCCGAGGGCCACGCCCAGCGACAGGGCGAGCTTGACGTCGCCGAAGCCCATCCCGTTCGGGTTGATCAGGAAGAGCAGGAGGTAGAAGCCGCCGAGCGCGAGCCCGCCGAGCAGTGCGGAGGTCCACGATCCGGCATGCTCCGGAAGCAGTGCCGCACCGCCCAGGAGCAGCGCGGCCGCGCCGGCGAGCGGCAGCGTCAGCTGGTCGGGCAGCCGGTGGACGCGGCGGTCGATGGTGGCGAGAAGCACGGCGACAGGGGCGAGCAGCAGCCAGACGACGAGTTCGGGGCGGAGTCCGGTGGCCGCGGCCAGGGTGGTGCAGCCGAGGGCGGTCACGACGGGGGCGAGGAGGGAGGGGGCGTAACGCTCAGCCGTTCTCCCGGCTTCACCACTGCCCGCATCCGGCACGGTAGCGGCAACCGCCGCCGCCCGCGGGGCCGTTCGTACCCCGGCACACGCAGCGCACCGGGGAGAACCGAGCCAGCCGCGGGCCACCCCGCTGAAGGGGTGGCCGGCGGGGCAGGTGTCCCGCCATGCGTCGTCCGGTTCGACCGAGAACCGGTAGGCGGCGCGAGGGACCAGCAGTCCGGTCGCGGCGCCCCAGAGCGCGGCGACCCCCAGCAACATGGCGAACACGGAACCGACCCTAGACCGGTGGACTCGCACGGGTCATGGGTCCAGGGGCCCACGGCGTTCGGTTCCGGGCCCAGCGGCGGTCACCGGGCGCTACGGTCGTGGCCATGGGTCAATGGCGCAATGGAAACGGGACGTTGACGGTCACGGACCGGGAGGGCGGGCCGGAGCAGGAGGTGCCGCTGCGGATCGCCGCCTCGTACCGGGCGCGGTCCAAGGGGCTGCTCGGCCAGGGCGGGATCGACGGGGCGCTGATGATCACCCCGTGCGGGAGTGTGCACACGTTCCGGATGCGGTTCGCGATCGATGTGGCGTACCTGGACCGGAAATTCAACGTCGTGGCGGTCCACACGATGAAGCCGGGGCGGCTCGGGATGGTGCGGCTGCGGTCGCGGCACGTGATCGAGTCGGAGGCCGGGACGATGGAGAAGTGGGGGCTGCGGCCGGGGGCGCGGGTGCGGATCGTCCAGACGGAGGAGAGCCGGGGCTGAGGTGTGGGGCCGGGCTGCCCTCACGTGCGAGAGCGGCCGGGCCGACCTGCCCCGGCCCTGACCGGGCTCACACTCCGGCTCGCGCTCACGGCGGGCCGGAGCCGAGCAGCGTCCACGCCCCGTAGGCCGCCGAGGCCACCGCGAGCACGGCGACGACCGTGGCCGTGCGGGCCGTGGTGCGCAGCCACAGCAGCGCGACGGCGGGCGGGAGGAGCAGCGGGAACGCGGGCATCATCAGCCGCGGCCTTGACCCGAAGTACCCGGAGCCGATCAGCGCGATGACGACGACGGCGATGCAGTAGGCGAGTACGGGGAGCGGCTGGCGCTGCCGTACGCACAGGAACACCACCCATCCCAGGCCCACCAGCGCCGCGCACAGCCCGAGCGCGGCGGGCAGCGGCAGTCCGAAGATGAACGAGGCGAGCGCCACGCCTCCGTCGATGCTGTTGCCCCACTGTGCCTGGACGTCGAAGTACGCGAACGGGCTGCCCTCCCATACGGCGACGAACACCACGTACGCGAGCCAGCCCAGCGGTGCGAGTGCGGTACCGGTCAGCATCCGTGCGTTGCGGCGGACGATGCCGTCCGTCCGGCCGGCCCGGTACTCCCGCACGAGCGTGACCGCGGCGGTGATCGCGACGGCGGCGATGAGCGCAGCCGCGGTGGGCCTGGTCAGCCCGGCCAGTACGCACAGGGCGCCCGCCACGATCCAGCGCCGGGTCAGTACGGCGTACAGCGCCCAGGCGGCGAACGCGGTGAACAGTGTCTCGGTGTACGCCATCGACTGCACGAACGCCGTCGGGTACACGCCCCACAGCGCCGCCGTCACCACCCCCACCCGGCGCCCGTACAGATGCGCCCCGACGGCGTAGATCCCCCAGGCGGCGAAGAGCGCGGCGGCCCAGGCGACCAGCAGTCCGGCGCCCGCGAGGGAGAGCGGGGTCAGCTCGGCGATGCCGCGCTCCAGAGCGGGCAGCAGGGGGAAGAAGGCCAGGTCGGAGTGGGCGCCGCCCTTCGGGAGGGTGACGGTGTAGCCGTAGCCGTTCTCGGCGATCCGCTGGTACCAGACGGAGTCCCAGCGCTCGCCGAGGAGATGGAAGGCGCTCTTGTCGGCGTGGGACGCGGCGGCGGCGAAGACGGCGAGACCGATCAGACGCACGGCCGCGTACGCCCCGAGGGCCGGTGCCGCCGCCGCGAGGGCCATGGCGAGGCGGCCGCGCACGGGGGGCTGCGGCTGCGTTGGCTGGACGGGCTGCCGCACGAGCTACTGTGCGGGGGCGGTGGCCTGAGCGGCCGGATCGTCGTCGGACATGCTGCCGATTATCTCCGCAGCGGGTGGCCCCACCCGCCACGGGGCCGGGCAGCGGCGCCGGGCTGCGGCCACGGCCCGGCCCGGCCCGGCTACGGGCGGAGCTTACGTCTTCTACCGCAACCTGTGTCCCGCCCCGGCCTGGCCGCTGAATGTGCTGCCGTGCGTGTTCGTCGGCGCGCTGGTCGCGGGCGTCGTCGGCTTCGCCGTGCTGCGGGTCCGGAGGCCGGAAGTCGCCGAACGAGCGGGATCGTTCGCGGACGGCCTGGACTGACCCGCGCCGCCTCTCCCGCGGTGCCCGGTTCCCCTGCGCACCCGCGCGGGCGGGGCCGGGCACCGTCCGTCGTTGGGCCCGACTTTGGGGCCGAGGGCCCAGGTCACCCAGCCCGTACGGCCGTACGCTCACGCCCACACCCGAATGCGGAACTGCGGGCACAGGCATGGCAAGTGGGCGTCGGAGAGGGAGAACCGTGACTGGTGGCGGGGGCTGGGGAAGCGGAGGCGCGGGCCACATACCGCCGGGGAGCGGGGGTGGTGGTTCCGGCACGAGCAGCGGCGGTGCGTTCTTTGCGCTGACGCGCAGTTGGGCCGTCGGCGCCCTCGTCTACATCGTCGCCGGCTTCCTGGTGAGCCGCGGGCTGGTGGAGACCCTCGCCACCGGTGAGCGGCTCGAGGAGTTCACCTGGCGGCTGGGCCTGCTGCATGTGCCCAGCGTCATCACCACTCTGCTCACCGTCCTGGCCGCCGCCCGCGTCCTGCCCGAGGAGCAGCGGGAGTCCCGCCCGGTGTATCTGACCGCCGCCCTGGGTGTGCCGGTCGCCGGACTCGCGTACGGCCTCTTCGTTTCGTGGCATCTCGTCGGCGTCGAGGGCGTGTTGATGCCGCTCGTGGTGCTGGTCACCGGTTCGGCCGCCGGGCTGGCCGTCGCCCGGCTGCTGGAGGAGGACGACAGCACGGAGTCCGTCACCCCGAACTCGTACTCATGGCGGGACAGCGGCGCCACCGCGATGGAGTACCTCGGGGTGATCGTCCTCGTCGTCACGATGATCGGCGCGATGGCGATGGCCGGTGTCGGCGGTCAGATCGGCGAGCGGATCCGGTGTGCGATCAGTTCGCTCGGTGGCGGCACCGGGGGATGCACCACCGGTGGCGACAACCCGGTCGCGAAGCCGAGGACGGATGCCGACTACGAGCCCAAGCTCTGCCAGATCTCCAGCGTCTCCGAAACGGTCGGTGACAAGGTCAAGATCGGCTGGTTCGAGTGGGGCAACGAGTACGGCTTCCAGCAGAAGGTCAGCCAGGCCAAAACGGATGTGAACGGGGACGGCAAGGTCGACGAGAACGACAAGCTGGTCTACATGACGTTCACGGACGCCGCGTCCGTCGGCGCCACCGCCGGCACCCCCGGCTTCAAGCTCGGCAAGCTGGGCAAGGCGAATGTCGATGTCGGCGGCGGTGTCAAGATCACCAACGGTGACACCTGGGTCTTCAAGAGCGAGGAGGACGCCAAGAAGATGCGGGAGGACATCGAGGAAATGAAGATGTGGGAGGCCTCCACGAAGTACAGCGGCGCCTACGGCGGTAACTGGTACTCGGGCATGAAGTGGGCGGACAAGAAGAAGGACGTCGAGAAGCAGATCGGCAACAAGAAGATCTCCTACTCGACGATCGGCCTCAATGTGTACGCGGACGGCGGTCTGGCCATCAGCGCGGGCGACGAGTCCCAGCTCGGCGCGAAGCTCGGCGGCAAGGTCAAGTTCTCCCCGGAGGTGACCATCTCGAAGGACGACGTCAACGGCAACGAGTCGTACACGTACACCGCCAAGCTCGAACTGGAGGGCAAGGTCAGCGGTTCGGCCGGCCCGCTCACCGGTACGTCCGGCGCGAAGGACACCCGTACCGGGGCCATCACCGTCACCCGTGACCAGAAGACCGGCAAGATCGTCCGTATCGACATGACGAAGACGGTCGAGACGGGCTCCACCTCCGACAAGGGCGAGGCCAAGGGCGACAACGGCAAGAAGGACGGTGACAAGCGCGGCGGCAAGGCGGGCGCCACCGACTCGTCCGGCGACACGGGCATCGAGGTCCAGACGAACTCGATCGTCTTCGGCAAGGACACCGACAAGGCGACCGAGGACAAGCGGGCCATCGCCGAGCAGTGGCTGGACGGCAGCGGCAACAACACCGCCCCGTTCGAGTACATGTTCGGCGACAAGTCCCTGCAGCAGAAGCCCGACGGAACCGACCCGTTCGACCGGATGATGTTCCAGGACGGTCTGTCGAGCACGATGCGGTACCACGGCGAGACGGACGCCCAGGAGTTCGGCTTCGAGGTCTCGCTCGGCATGAGCCTCGGATTCTCCCTCTCGGACGAGCACAAGAAGGAGACACTGACGGACGCGCGGTTCCTCGGAGCTCCGCAGGGCGACAAGCGCACGTTCCTCCCGTACAGCTACTGCGCGAAGTGAGCCCGGTACGCAGCACCCCGCACAACGAAAGGCGATGACGGCAGTGAGGAAGTCCCGGACGTCCGGCGCGGTTGTTGCCGCCGCCCTCGGTCTCACCCTGCTCACCGGCTGCGGCTCCTCGGACGCCGCCGCCGTCCCGGACGGCTGGGGCACGCTCGACACCAAGAGCGTGTCCGTCGGCTACCCCGAGGACAAGGGCTACAAGGAGCAGTCCGCCGCCGACCGCAACAAGAACAACGCGGCCGTCGCGCTCAAGGAGGAGGGCGGGCTGCGCACCGGCATGGTCTCGGTCCAGCTCGACTTCGCGACCGGCATCGACGACGCGGGCGAGGCCGCCTCCGCGGCGGGCGCGGGCATCGGCCTCGGCGCCACCCGCAAGGGCACCACCGACGTGCGGCTCGCGGGCGAGGAGAGCGCCCGCGAGGCGCGTCGGATCGACTACGAGTTCACCTCGTCCGGCAAGGAGCAGACGCCGGCGAGCGGCACCCGGATGACGGGGGTCGTGGTGGCGGGGGTCGATTCGAAGGACGTACCGTTCGCCATCCGGATCAATGCGGTGAAGGGCTCGCTGAGCGCTCAGGACCTCGACGCGTTCGTGGACTCGATCACCGTGAAGTAGCGGGCGGAGGACTGGCGTTCATGGATGTACTGCCCGGCGGGACCGCCACTTTCCTGCTGCTGCTCGGCCTGTTCCTCGGTGCGTTCGCCGTACGGTCGGCGCTGCGGCTGAGCCGTGTGCTGAGCCTCGTGCGGCACGGGGAGCGGGCCGAGGGGCGGTGCGCGGAGCGCCGGGTCGTGGACCGGGGGGCGGACCGGGAGCGGAGCTATGCGACGGAGTACGTGTTCGCGTTCCGCACCCTCGACGGCCGCGAGGTCGAGTTCGTCGACCATGCGCCGGGCCCCTTCGGCTTCGAGGTCGGGGCGCCGGTCCGGGTCTCGTACGATCCGGCGGACCCGGAGAGGCGCGCCACGGTCGCCGGGCCGCGGGCCTGGGGTCCGGTGCTGATGCCCGCGGTGTTCGCGGTGGTGCTGGGGGTGTTCGCGGTGGGGCTGCTGGTCGGGTTCGCGGCGATGCGGGGCTGGGTCTGACAGCGGCTGCGGCTGTCGGACCCTGCTGATTCACGGGTCACCCGGGCGCCCGCTTCCGGGCACTGCGTGCACCGCCCGGAACACCGGCCCGGGCACGCCCCGAGTCCGACCCGCCGGAGTCCGAACCCCCGGACGCGGCCGACCCGCCCGGTCCCGTGCCCCCGCCGGCGACCGCGCCACCCGAGTCCGTGCCCCCACCGGTCGTGCCGCCCCCGGCCTCCACGTCGCCGCCCGGTGCCGGGCACGCACTGCCGGTCAGCTGGCAGATCGCGCTCCGGATCTCCCCCGTCAGCTGGGCGCCGATCCCCGTCGCCACGAGCCCGCCGATGAGGGCCACGACCACCAGGACCATGCCCAGGTACTCCATGGCGGTCTGGCCGCCGTCCCGGCGCCACTTGATCATCCGGGCGATGCTGAACGGCCGGTGCGGCTTCCGCCGCTCCAGGGGGAGTTCGAACCAGTCTCGGGAGGACGGACGGAACAGGAGGACAACGATCACGACCGGCATCACCAGCTGTGTCGCCCCGCGCCCACCGCCCGCGCCCAGCGTCGCCAGCGCGCCGAGGGTGAGCCAGACGTGGACGGCGAGGAGCCCGCGCCAGATCCATATGCCGCCGGTACGCAGGTACAGCGAGAGCACGAAGGCAAAGACGCTCGGCAGTGCCGCGTACAGCAGCAGTCCGATCAGCCTTCCGTCGACCTCGTTGATCGACGACGCCACTGTGAGCACGCCGATGCCACCCAGGACCGCGAAGACGAACAGCGTCCGGACGAGAATCAGCACCGCCTGCAGCGGGCGCGGCAGCGACTTCCTGCCGGAACGGGCCAGGAAGACGCCGCCGCCGGCGCCGCCCGGAACTGCCATTCCGCCTGCGCCAGACACGACGAGTCCCCCAACTGGTCGGCGTGTGACCAGACTTGGGCCACTTCATTCACCCGACCACATCGCCCCGTCCAGGGCATGGACCCCAGGGCCCAAACCCGGCCCCGGCCTCCCGGCCTGCGCGTCCTACCTGCTGGGGACTTCACTCCCGAACAGCACCCATGGCGACTGCTCGAAGGGCGTCACACGTGACAACTGCGGCTGCATGTCAGCGATCTCATGCCGCACGGCAAGGGTGTCGGGCCAACTTTCGAAGAATGTCGTGCCGTTGACGATGACCGCCCGCCAGTCGGTCGCCGCGGAATCACCCTCCCGGTCGACCACGAAGCCGATGCAGAGCAGGGACGCCCTGCCGATCGCCTCCCTGATCGCGCGTACGGCCAGTTCCTGCTCGTCCCGGGACAGCCGGTACAGCCCGAATCCGAGGGAGACGATGCCGTCCCGTGTGCGGCGGATGCACACCTGGATCTCCGCGCCGCGCTTCACCCAGAGCAGGAATCCGATCTCGTCGAGCCGCTGCAGGCCCGCCAGGAGCGCGAGCTGCTCCCTGGTCACCCACGACTGGGTCATCACCGGCCCGGACCCCGGGGTGACGAGGGTGATCCGCCGGGTGGTGGGGTGGGTGATCCGCAGTCCGGCCGCATCGAGATCACCGAGCAGCGACTCGGCATCGGGGCGACTCCAGCCAAGGTGGTACGAGTAGAAAAATCCGTCACTCATCGACGCTTCACCTCATCGGTGTGGGGGCACCTCGCCAGTACGAATGGAGCGTGAAGTTCTTCGTGCGCGCAGGCACGCCGGATTGCCGCTTCGGGGCGGCGCCATCACATGCCTCACGGTTGGTCGTGCACGAGCGTAATGAGCGCGCCGGAACGAGGCTTGGGTCCACGGACCCAAGTCGGCCCCAAAGATGGTACGCGGATCGACCTGGGCGTTTTCTCCGTTCGGGTCAGCTCTTCCCGCAGCCCGCGGCCGGAGGCGGTCGCCCGCGGCGATGGCAGCGGCGATCACGACTGCCGGTACCGCACCGATCGCCGAAACCATCGCCGGGCTGCAGTGGTCGCCACAGGCCGCGAGCGCCGACCGATTCGCACCGACAGCCCGCCGCACCGCTGCCCGTACAGCGTGTTTATTCGGAATTACGGTGAGCGAATAGGGCGCCCTTAATGTGCCGCAGGCCACATGACTTACGCCACTCTTGTGTGGATTTAAGGCATTTGCCGTGTGGAGTGGACCACATGGCGGGCGTCACTATGAAACCGATTAGTAGAACATCATGGCCCGCTCCTCTTCCTTTACGGCGATTCCTCGACCATTCCATTCAGTCGGTACGAATACGAATAGCAAAAGGGGCCCATTGACCCACATTTCTTCTTCGCCCAATACTTCTTGGCATCGCCCGACAACAGATGAGGAATTACGGAATGCCGTTCAACGCGATGTCCACGAAGTTCGCCCGCATGACCAAGACCAAGAAGATG
>NZ_JBICXB010000057.1:0-30340 GCF_043200055.1 Streptomyces sp. NPDC048496
TGCGACGGTGCCGGCCACGACCGCGGCACCGGCTGCGAACATGCCCAGCGACATCTTCTTGGTCTTGGTCATGCGGGCGAACTTCGTGGACATCGTGTTGAACGGCATTCCGTAATTCCTCATCTGTTGTCGGGCGATGCCAAGAATTATTAGGTGAAGGAGAAATGCGGGTCAATGGCCCCCTTCTACTAATGGAATTCGTAATGGGTGCGAGAAATGATCGGGAGAAGCGCCGTCAAGCCTGCGGAGCAGGTCCCGACAGGTCTACTATCCGGCTTCGAGGTGACGCCCGTCACGTGGCTCACCCCACACGGCAAATGCCGCAAATAGGCACAAGAGTGGCGCAGGCCACATGGTCTGCGTCACATAAAGGGCGCCCTATTCGCTCACCGTAATGCCGAATAAACACGCCGTATTGGCGGCGGGGTGGCGATTATCGACGCGAATCGGCAAGGAATCCTGACCGGTGGCCGGCGCGTGACCGGTCCGGTGGCGGCACACGACGGCGGCGGCACGCGGCGAGTACCACCGCGTGCAGCATTCGCCTTCTTCGAGGACGGTCACGACCGCGCCGCACGGTCTTCCGCCACGGAATCCTCCCCGCCCGCGGAACCGCGGGGGCTTGGGGCCTGTGGCGCACGGTGGCAGGGAAGACGGTCCGGGACCTCGAAGAGCTCGCCACCGCGCGCCACGACTGCACGGCCCCCGAGGTGGCGCCCTGACACCCGCCCATGGGGTGTCGGTGGCCGGTGCCATACTCGCGCCGACCATTGCGCTCGCAGTGTTCGAACGGGGGCTGCGGCGCCTGGCGAACGATGGTCCGTCCTGCCCCCGGCCGGCTTCGATGCCGCATCGGTGCGCCACTGGCCCCGGCAAGTACCGTGCCTGCCGCTGCGCCCGCGAGCACTACGTGCGAGAGTCTGCCGCCGCTTGACTCCAGCCGGTTCGCGGGCGCCTTTCAGCGGCCCGGTGATGTCGGCGGCCATGTCCCGGAACGGGTCACGAAGCTCAACGGTGTGGCGGGGGATCCGGCGGCCAGGGGCCTGACGCTGCCGCAGGACTTCGTCACGTTCCGGACCGGCGCGCACATACGCGCATATATACGCCCCGCCCGGCGCCGCGGCGGTCGCCGGCCGCGGGTCCGTAAGAGATCGCGGCATTCCTCCGTCCTCGGCGCGCCGCAGCGCTTCTTGGCGGTGGCCCCGCCGGCGCGCGGTCCCTGGCCGGTGCGGGACCGGCGCCGTCGGCGACGCCGCCGATATCCCGCGCGCCACCCCCAGCGGATCCCCGGCACCGCCGGCCGCATCCTGCAGCGAGCCGCGTCCGCGCAATCCCGCTTCGCGCCGAGCGGCTTTTCCCGGCCGGGCGGGATGTCCGCCGGTCCAGCCTCGAAGCAGCGAAGGAACAGGTCGTGTGACTGCCCGGCGCCCTCGGCCGTGGGCGGGCCGTCCAGGGCCGGCCCGCATCCGCTCGCACGCTCCCTGGGCGTGGGGGAGTTCCTCGAACTGGCCGTACTCCCTGCGGCCGGGCTGCCGGATGCCTTCGGTCCGGGCTCCGCCGACGCCGGCCTGGGAGCCGATCCGTGACCCGGCGCTCGCCATGCCCCCGGTAGCGGCCGGCCACGAAGCACCGCTGGAGATCGCCGCCTCTCCCGGGCCCGCACGTGCGGGCTGCCGGGCCGCGGCGGCATCGGCGGAGCAACAGGGGTGTGGTGGGTCGCTGTGGTGGCCGGGGTGGTGGGTGGAGGGCGATGGCAGCTGTTCAGGGCGGTGGGGGTGAGGTTCTGGGTGTGCCGGATCCGGTGTTCATGCTGCCGAGAGGGTGATCGGGCGTCATCAAGTCGCCCAGAAGGCCTAATCCTGTGCCAAATAAGCTTACTTTCATATGTGTTGACGGTACGTCATGTGTTGATCGGTGTGCGGTGCGGGTCGTTCGTACACCCGGTCGGCCCCCTGGTGATACATCCGATATGACAGCTAAAGGCGCCATAAGTACGTTCATTGCAGGCCGGTTGCCCGGCCGACCCTCAGAGACAAGGGAGAAGTGACATGAAGACGCGTACCGTCGCCGTGACCGCTGCCGCAGTGGGCGCCGCGGTCATCGCCACTACCGGCATCACCTATGCCTCGGCCGCCGGATCCACCCAGGCTGCCCCGTCCGTCCAGCAGGCCGCCCCTGACGCGGCTCCGCTGGGCGGTGACGGCGGGAACAGCGGTGGCGGCAAGGGGAACGAGGGAGGCGGCAAGGGGAACGAGGGAGGCGGCTACGGCGGCAACGAGCGTGGCGGCAACGAGCGTGGCGGCAACGAGCGTGGCCACAAAGAGCGCCGCCACCACCGGGAGGAGGGCCGGATCTTCATCAACGAGCGGTCGTACTCCGCTCGTGGGGAGGATGGCTGCATCACGGTGGTGAGCGGTCTGGGTTCCAAGAGCTTCAACGTCCGTAACGACAGCCGCCGGACCGTTGAGTTCTTCCAGGGGGCGACCTGCGACAACGGTTCCCCGGTCGCGACGGTCGGTCCCTGGAGCACCAGCAACAATGTCTTCACCCGTAAGCACATCCGCGGCGGCGTGAAGGTCCGCAACGGTGTCGTGGGCAGCTTCCGGGTGGTCCGCGACCACTACGGCAGGTTCGACAAGGACGACAGGTTCGACGAGGGCGACCGGTACGACGAGGGCGACCGGTACTGACCCAGCCGCTTGCGTCACAGGGAAACCCCGGCCCGTCGGAATCGGGCCGGGGTTTCCGGCATGCGAGGCGCATCCCCCGGCAGACACCCCGAACCCCCGCACCCGCTACGCCATGCCCGGCGTCCACCGAGGCAACCCGCGCGTCGCCATGGCCGTCCCCCCGCGAGCTGCGGCGGATCGAACACCGCGCGGTTGCGGTTCCACCGGATCCACCTGCGCACCAAAGGGCGGCCAGGCCATCACGCCATATCTCGCGGGAATCGAACGCCTGCATGTCGTCGGGCAGCAGCACCCGGGAGTGAGCCGCGCACGGGGCCGACCGCCTGCCCGCACGACCGGCCGCAAACCGCACGGCCGGACCGGCCCCTGCTGCGCCCGGCCCGATGGATCGCGCCGTTCCTGCCCGGCCTCGCTCCGGCCGTCATGGTCCGGGCCGTGACGGCCGGCAACTCCCGCAAGCACCGCCGGACCGACGCGCCGCGGCCGGCCGCGCCCGGCCCCGGCCTCGCCGGCACCCGCCGCGCCCGGGTACCGGCGGCGGGTGCCACCGCCGGTCAGCGTGCGCCGGGAGGTGCCGGGGGCGGGGACCTTGTGCAGGGTGCCGCCGCGTCGGGCGGTCTTGTACGTCAGCATCGTGACGGTCCGTCCCCATGCCTCCTGGCTGATCGAGCGGTTGAGGCCCGATTTCTGCGCGACGTTCCTGCCTGGCTGTTCGCGCCCCCGAAACGGCCGGAAGAACGCCGACGCCCTCGCGGATGCCCAGCGGGCGTTGAAGGCATTTTCGCGTGCCGGCCGGGACAAGCGGACGGCCAAGCACCGCCGGGCCGTCGAGAAGGTCGCCGAACTGCACGCCAAGGTACGCCGCCGGCGCCTCGACCACGCACACAAGACCGCTCTCGCGCTGGTCCGCACCTACGACCGCATCGCGCACGAGCGGCTCAGCATCGCGAACATGGTCCGCGCCCCCAAGCCCAGGCCGACCCCGAGAACCCGGGCGGCTTCCTGCCCAACGGGGCCGCCGCCAGGGCCCAACTGAACACAAGCATCCACGACGCGGGTTGGGCGGTGTTCCTGGGCATCCTCGCGCACAAGGCTGAAAGCGCCGGTCGAGACCTGATCCCGGTGGACCCCCGCAACACCTCCCGCACCTGCCCCGACTGCGGGCACGTGTCCGAGGAGAACCGCCCGACACACGAGAAGTTCCAGTGCACTCAGTGCGGTCATACCGCCAACGCCGACCAGGCCGGCGCACTGAACACCGCTATCAGGGCCAGGCAGGTCCTTCCCGACGTGGCCCAGCCACCGAACAGGAGAAGCCCCCCGGATTCATCCGGGGGAGGAGTCACCTCTCGTCGTCCTCCGCCCGGCGCTCGCCCTCGGCCTGGGACGGCTGGGTGCGTGTGGTGGCCGGATGCCGCTGCTCAGCCGGATTCATGTCCTCTTCGAGCCTCTCGCCCTCGGCCTGCGACGGAGTCGGGTACTCGTCGGTCGGGCGCATGGTTGCCTCCACAGTCGGAACACATGCATACAAAATGATCGTAACGCTACGATATGCGGCCGCTGCACATGCCGTTCGGTGCGGTATGCGGTGCGCGAGGACTCCGGCACCGGGAGGGCAGGAAGAACTCTTCCCGGACCGCGGGGAAAAGACCGGGCGCCGGCTCCACGGCAACCCGAGGCCGGTGCAGCAGCTGGCGCTGCGACGCAGGCCGGACCGGTCCGTGTTCACCTCTCCTCCTGACCGGCGCAGGAGAGGACATCACCGGCCGGTCCGGTGGCCCCGGGGAAGATCCGTTGCGATCTGCGCGGCGTGCCGGGGCGGTCTACGGTGAGAAGTGATGCCTCTGAATCGGCTGGGCCTGGTTGTCCACCAAGGCCGGCCCGCCGCCGTCGCGGCGGCGCGGACCGCCCGCCTGTGGTGTGCCGCGCGCGGCATTGCCTGCACCGACATCGACGTGTGGCGGGAGGGGGAATCGCGGCACGGCGGCCAGGAGGAGGCCGAGGCGGCGGGCCACCCCGGGCTGATCATCACGTTCGGCGGTGACGGCACGTTTCTGCGCGGGGCGCGGATCGCCGCCAAGGACGGGGCGGCGGTGCTGGGCGTGAACGTGGGCCGGCTCGGCTTCCTGACCGAGATCACCACCGACCAGGTGGAGGACGCGCTCGACGTTCTCCACCGGGATCAGGCGGTGATCGAGGAGCGGATGGTGCTCACGCTGCGCGCGTCGCGCCCGCTCCGCACGCCCGTCGGCCTGGACACGGTGCTGTGCTACGGGCGCGGTCCCGCGCTGCCCGCGCCGGCCGTGCGCCCCGCCGGGGTGCAGACGGCCGGCTGGGGTGTCGCCCTGGACGTCACCGCCGTCAATGACGTGGTTCTGGAAAAACTCGCCCGGGACCGGCAGGCGAGCGTGGCCGTGTACCTGGCCGGGCAGCTGCTCGCCTCCTACTCGGCCGACGCGGTGATCGTGGCCACCCCCACCGGCTCGACCGCCTACAACTTCGCCGCGGGAGGGCCGGTTCTGGACCCCGCCGCCGACGCCATCGTCTTCACCCCGGTCGCTCCGCACATGGCCTTCGACCGCACCGTGATAGCCGCGGTCGACGAGGCGGTCGTGGTACACGTGCTGCCGCATTCCGGCCAGGTGGCCGTGAGCATCGACGGGCAGACGCGCGGAGTACTGGAACCGGGGGACTGGGTTGCCGCCTACCGCGCACCGTACCGGCTGCGCCTGGCTCGTCTGGCACCGCTGGCGTTCTACCACCGGCTGCGCGAGCGCTTCCAGCTGGCCGACGCCCCGGCGGCCGCCGTCGACCAGACCCCGCTCTTCCACCGGCCCGACACCCCGCCACCCGACGATCTGGCCCACCTGCGCCGGCCCACGCCGCCTGCCGCATGAACGCACGGCCGGTGACTTTGCCGGCTCTGCGAGGCTGACGAACCACGCCGCCGGATCCGCGGCGCCGCCCACGGCGGTGGCGGCTGAAGCGGCAGAGCCAGGCGCACATGCGTGGCGATTTAAGCTGTTATCAGGGTTGTTTTCGGCTTCACGGCGGTGGCGCCGCGGTGGCAGGGAGGCCTGGCATGGCGTTCGAGAGTGCCGGATGCAGTGGATACGGGCAAGGGGAGGGTTCCCCGCGCTACCTGCCGATCGCCGACCACGGTCTGATCGGCGACCTTCGTACCGTCGCGCTCGTGGGCACCAACGGCACGATCGACTGGTACTGCTGCCCACAATTCGACGCACCCAGCGTGTTCGGCTCCATCCTGGACGCGGACCGGGGCGGATCGTTTCAGCTGGCCGCCGACGTGCCCGCGCGGACCCGCCAGTTCTACTTTCCCGACACCAATGTGCTGATCACACGGTTCTTCGCCACGGACGGGGTGGGCGAGATCCAGGACTTCATGCCCATCGGCGACGAATCGGGCGAGGTCCACCGGCACCGGCTGATCAGACGCCTGCTCTGCGTCCGGGGCTCGCTTCCGTTCACCGCGCGGGTGGCTCCCCGCTTCGGGTACGGGACCGAGCCGCACAGCGCACGCCTTGAGGGCGACAGGGCGCACTTCGAATCCAAGAACCTGTCCCTGGCACTGACGGCCACTGTGCCGCTCGAATGCGACGGCACGGACGCCTGGTCGCACTTCAAGCTGCTGGAAGGCGAGTCCGCGGTCTTCGCCCTCGACCGGATCGGGGCAGAGGTCGCTGTGCGCGGGTGCGCCCGGCGCGAGGCGGAGGACGAGTTCCAGGCCACGGTCCGCTTCTGGCGGCACTGGCTGGGCGCCTCGCGCTACCACGGACGGTGGCGGGAGATGGTGCACCGCTCCGCACTGACCCTGAAGCTGCTCGTCTACGCGCCGACCGGCGCGATCGTGGCAGCGCCGACGACGAGCCTGCCCGAAGAGATCGGATGCGAGCGTAACTGGGACTACCGGTACACGTGGGTCAGGGACGCCGCCTTCTGCATCTACGCCATGCTCAGGCTGGGCTTCACATCGGAGGCCGAAGCGTTCATGGGCTTTCTGTCCTCCTGCATCATGTGCGACGACGAGGCCGCCGGACCGCTGCAGATCATGTACGGCATCGACGGACGCCGCGAGCTTCCCGAGCGCGAACTATCACATTTCGAGGGGTACTTGGGGTCGTCCCCGGTACGGGTGGGAAATGCCGCCGCGACCCAGCTCCAGCTGGACATCTATGGAGCGCTCATCGACTCCGTCTACCTGTACGACAAGTGGGGGCAGCCCATCAGCAGCCACCGCTGGGACGAGGTCGGCGCCGTGGTGGACTGGGTCTGCGACCACTGGGACCAGCCGGACGAAGGCGTCTGGGAGATCCGCGGGGGACGACGGGACTTCCTGTACTCGCGCCTGATGTGCTGGGTGGCCATCGAGCGGGCCATGCGCATGGCGACCCGGCGCGGCTTGCCTGCCGATCTTGTCCGGTGGCGGCAGAGCCGTGACGCGATCTACCGGCAGATCATGAGACGCGGCTGGTCGGCCGAAGCCGGCGCCTTCGTCCAGCAACTGGACGGCGACGTCCTGGACGCCTCCGTGCTGATGATGCCCCTGGTCAAGTTCGTCTCCCCGGTCGACCCGAAGTGGCTCTCGACGCTGGACGCCCTTGGCGCGAACCTGGTCGCCGACTCGCTCGTCTACCGCTACGACACGGGAGCCAGCCCGGACGGCCTCCTGGGTACGGAGGGCACCTTCTCGATCTGTTCATTCTGGTACATCGAAGCCCTCACCCGGGCCGGCCGCCTGGAAGAGGCCCGCCTGGCCTTCGAGAAAATGCTCACCTACTCCAACCATCTCGGCCTGTACGCAGAGGAAATCGGACCGACGGGAGAACAACTCGGCAACTTCCCGCAGGCCTTCACCCACCTGTCCCTCATCAGCGCCGCCTTCAACCTCGACCGCGCCCTCGGCTGAACCCGCAGGCCCCGAAGGACGCCCGAACACACCGCCCGGCACCCGCCCGGCCCGCGGCCGCCGCCTGTGGGCCGGTGCCCACGGCCGTGGCCGCGCCGGGAAGTTCGCTGCAACGCCGAGGGCGCCATGCCCACGACCGGTGTACCGGCCCGAGGAACGCGGCGGGCTTCGCGGTGGGTGCCCCCGGTGGTGACACTTCCCGACGCACCCACCCCAGCCGCCGCATACCGCTGCCACGGGCGGTTCACGCAGACCGCACCGCACAGGACGCCGACGGCGCCGGCCGGCTGGACGGTGCGCGCATGCGAAGGGCCCGGTGGGGCAGGGACCCGGCGTGCCGGGCCTGAAACTGCCGCTGCGGCAGCTTCTACCGTCCTTACCAGGGCCGAAGAGACCGGCCCGGTGAAGCTGGCTATGAACGACTTGTCTGGCCCCAGCGGAACGAACCTTTGGGCCCCAGGAGTTTGATCGCAGTTTGAGTGTTCGTCAGAAGTGGCCCCAGGGGCGGTCTTGCAGTGGGAGCATTGATGTGCTTCCGACAGTCAGGGGGCCCGCATGGATGGCTCGAGAACCAAGGTTGAGCTCTTCGCGGCGATCCGCCGCGACTCCCGTACCGAGAAGCTGTCGATCCACGAACTCTCGCGCCGTTACGGGGTGCACCGGCGTCTGGTACGCGAAGCTCTGACGTCTCCGTGGCCGGCGCCCCGCAAGCCGATGCCTCCGCGGCCTTCGGTGGTCGACCCCTACAAGCATCTGATCGACGCGATTCTGCGTGCTGATCTGGATTCCCCGCGAAAGCAGCGCCACACCGCCAAGCGGGTCTTCGACCGGCTGGTGGACGAGCACGGGATGGACAACGTCTCCTACGGCCGGGCACGGGACTACATCAGGCGCCGCAAGCCCGAGATCTGGGTCGAGGAGGGCCGCGGACCTCCCAGTGTGTTCATCCCGCAGACGCATCGCCCCGGCGAGGAGGCCGAGGTCGATTTCGGGGACGTCTACATCACGCTCGATGGCGTGCGCACCCTGTGCTACCTGTTCGTTTTCCGGCTCTCCTTCTCCGGGAAAGCTGTGCACCACGTGTCGGCCTCGCAAGGGCAGGAAGCCTTCTTCGAGGGCCATGTCCACGCCTTCCACGTGCTGGGCGGCATACCCAGGGGCAAGGTCCGCTATGACAACCTCACCTCCGCCGTGGCCAGGGTGCCCGGCTTCACCCGGGCCCGCGTGGAGACAGACCGCTGGACCGCATTCCGCAGTGCGTTTCTGCGGGTCGGAGTTGTCGAGATGCACGGTGGATTCGCGGAAACCCTCACGGGCACTCCGCAAGGAGGAGTCGCCCCCCGCTGTTGGCCAACATCTATCTCTCCGTTCTGGACCGGCATTTCTCGCGGATCTGGAACACCGAGATGAGTCCTGGCTGGCAACGGCAAGCCCGGCGGCGCAAGGGGCTGCCGAACTACCGTCTGGTGCGATACGCCGACGACTTCGTCGTGCTGGTGCACGGCACCAAGTCCGAAGCCGAGACGCTCAAGACGGAGATCGGTGAACTGCTGGCCCACGAGCGACACGATGTCGGCGCAGGAGCTGCCTGCCGGAGCCGGGAGCGCGGCCGGCCCCGAGAATACGCGCTGGTCATGAGCACCACAGAGCGCCGTGAGGGCGGCGAGAGTGAACCGGACGGCATTGCTGTCGTCCTTCCAGCGGGACAGGAGCATCGGCAGCTCTCGGTGTGCATGCCTATCCAGTGGCGGCCCGAAGTACCGCGCCGTACAGCGATGTGGCTTCGCCTCCCGGCCTCAGCCCTGCACCACGGCCGCCGGACGAGCCAGGAACCCGGCTGAACGCGAGACGGACCAGGCCGCCCTGGAGGAGCTCCACGTGACGGGGACACAAAGGAACCGTGATGCTCATTATTGCGTGAAACATCGGAGTGTCGAGCGCATTGACGCATGGTGGGGGGCGGTTCACGATAAGGCAGCCCGTGTTGGCAGCATCGCGAGGAGCCCAGAGCATGAGACGTTGGATACCTGCGGCCGCTGTGGCAGCGACTGCACTGATCGGGCTGCTGCCGGGCAGCCCGGCAGCCGGCGCACAGTCGCCGAACCCTGCTCCCGTCACCGTTCCGGCCATCCGGACGTGGATGGGCGGCACGGGGCAGTGGAAGCTGACGAGCACCAGCCGCATCGCCGTGTACCCGACCTCGGCATCCGAACTCACGGCCACCGCCCGGCTGCTGGCCAACGAGCTCTTTCTGCAGGAGGGCATCAGGCCCAAGGTCGTCACGGACACGCCTGGGAGGCACGACATCGGCCTGGCCCTGGGCACACCCCCAGGCGTCGCCTCTCCCGAGGGCTACGAACTCGAGGTCGGCTCGGCCGTGCAGGTCACCGGCAGGACCCGGCAGGCGGTCCTGCACGGAACTCGCACTCTGCTCCAGTCCCTGCGTACGTCCTCCACGGTCCGCACTGTTCCTCGCGGCACGGCCACCGACTGGCCGGCGCACGGCTCCCGTGGGGAGATGCTCGACGTGGGGAGGAAGTACTTCCCGCTGGACTACCTGAAGCAGCAGATCCGTCAGGCCGCCTGGTACAAGCTGAACACGGTCCACCTCCACCTGTCCGACTGGAACGGGTACCGCGTGGAGAGCGCCAAGTACCCCGAGATCGTCTCTCCCCAGCACTACACGGCCCGGCAGTTGCGGGACCTGGAGAACTACGCCGACAGCTACGGTGTCACCATCGTGCCGGAGATCGAGCTTCCCGGCCACGCTGCGGCCATCGGCAAGGCCAAGCCGGAACTCGCCTTCACCTGCGAGTCCATGTCGCGGCCCAACAACTCCTGGGAGGGCAGCGACCAAGGCCAGTGGACGCTCGACTACACGAAGCCTGCCACCCGTTCGTTCGCCCGGGACCTCGTCACGGAGATCGCCGACATCTTCGTCAAGAGTCCCTACGTGCACATCGGGACGGACGAGGTGCCATTGACTGCCGCATAGGCGGCCTGCCCGGAACTCGTCGCCTACCAGAAGCAGAAGGGCTACCCGTACACCAGCGACGTACTCGTCGAGTTCATCAATGACCTCGATGCCGCTGTGCGATCTGCAGGCAAGACGACACAGGTCTGGCAGTGGTGGGACTTCGCGCAGACCACCAGCATCGCTCCGGACAAGCGCATCGTCGTGAACGAGTGGCTCTCCAGCCCCGCAGGCCGGGCCGCTCAGGGCTACAAGGTGATCGGCGCCCAGGACGGCCCCCTCTACGTAAGCCCCGGTCTGGGGAACAAGCCGGGGCAGTACGGCTTCTTCGACATCCGCACCACCTACCGTGACTATCCGTTCGCGCAGCAGCCCGGAATCCTCGGCTACCGCGTCGCCCGCTGGTCGGACCGGACACAGACGATGCCCGTGGGCTGGGTCGACTACTTCGCACGACGGCCGCTCGCCGTCGTCGCCGACCGGACCTGGGGAACGCCGGCGGGTTCGGACGTACGTCCCTTCCTCGACCGGTACGACCAGGTGGGCGACGCCCTGCCGGTGCGGGGCGCGGACCCGGCAGACCTCGACTCGCAGATCGGGGCCAACCCGGGAATGGTCAGCCAGAACGGCTGGACAGCGACTGCCACCAGCGAGGAGGCCATCGGCGAGCCCGGCGGGGCCGCGCGGGCTGTCGACAATGACCCGTACACGATCTGGCACAGTGCGTACTCGGCCGGTTTGCCGCAGCAGATCTCCGTCGGTCTCGGCAGCGAGCAACGGATCGCCGGCATCCGCTACATGCCCCGGCAGGACGGCGGGAGCAATGGCAGGGTGAAATCGTACGAGGTGCTGGTCTCCTCGGACGGCACCACGTGGCGGAAAGTGGCCGCAGGCAGCTTCCCTGGCGACCGTGCGGAATTCGTAGTGCCCTTCACTCCGGTGAAGGCACGTCACGTCGCCTTGCGCGTCATCAGCGAGCACGGCCCGGAGAACCGCTACGCCACAGTGGCCGAACTGGACGCAATACAAGCCCGCTGAGCAGCCACCCGGCTGTGACCCGGCACGCCGGCCCCTCGACGGTGACGCAGGTCGCCAGGTTCGTCTGGTGACGTGAGCCGACCGCCAGGGGCCGGCTTCCTGTGGGCCCCCCCGGGGGACTCTGTTTCGACCGGCAGCTCCGGCTCCAGGTCATCCCCGGGGCGTCCACGTCGTGTCAGCGGCAGTCGATGATGTACCGCCGTCGTCGTGGATGGCCGCCAGTGGCTCCGCTGCTTGGCCCGGACGGGCGGCCCTGTCGGAGCCCCGTACCGGGCACGCCCGGAGTGAGTTCGGCGGTGTTGCGGGAGATCTTCTCCACCTGGGCGCGGGTCTCGGCTGTCTTGGGCGATGCATCGATGCCCAGCACGCGGCGGGGCCGGCCTTGGCCCGCGAGCCAGCGGTCATTCCCGGATGGTGTCCCGCTATGTGGTGTAGCAGCGATCAAGCGCAAAGGCGCAGCTCACGACCGGGATCGGAGGCGTCTTTCAGCCTCCGCCCCCTGACAGGCTGTCAGCGTGTGCAGTCGGCGCGAGTGACCGCCGGCCCCCTCCCGAGGACCGCCGCCGAGGTCACTCCCGCGAAGATCGCTGCTACACCACGAGAGGGGACGCGACCGGCGAGAGCCTGGAGGCCTTCGCGAAGGCCCCGATGGTCAACAGCTCCATGGCCCGCCCTTCCTCGTACCGGGCACCTCGCCCGGCCCCACCGATGCTGGGGCTTCCCCCAAGGTGAAGGTCAACGGCCGCTCATTCGGCGTCGTTCCAGTCGATGCGGTAGTGCTTCAGCCGCTCGTCCTTTGCGACCAGCCGCATGCCGACGGCGGTCATGACGCGCTGCGAGGCGATGTTGTCGTGGTCCGTGTCCCCACCACACGGGTGATGCCGCGCTCACGCGCGAACAGAAGGAGCGCGCGGAGTGCCTCGGAGGCGTACCCCTTGCCCCGTACGGAGGGGATGAGGCCGTATCCGACGGTGACGCTGCCCAGTTCGTCCGGCGGCCCGTGGAAGCCCAGGCCGCCGATCGCGTATCCGTCCGCGCGGCGCCGTATCTCGTAGGCGCCGAACGGCTGAGGATCGCCCGCGGCCGCGCAGACACCGAGGAAGCGCCGGGCGCCGGCCGCATCGCCCGGGGCCGGATATCCGGGCGCCCAGCAGTCCGTGCCGGCGGCCGGCCCGCCAGCACCCGTTCCGCCTCGCCGACGCTCATCGGATGGAGTACGAGCCGCGCAGTCACAAGATCGTCCATCCGTCCGGGATATCAGCCGGGACGGCCGGGCGCACCCGGATTGTCCGAGAGCGAGGACAGGACCGACGAGATCAGGTCGTGGATCAGGAATTCCCCGGGGAGGCGGCCGGTCGTGGACGAGGCCTCGACTTGCAGCAATTTATACGAAATCGTATAGTCCGAAATCATGAAGTCCGAACCCGTGCCATGTGAATGGTCTGCCCTGCTGGCGCTCCAGCGGGCCACCCACGCCACCTTGCAAGTGCTCGCCGCAGAGCTCGTCGACCTGGACCTGACCCCCTCTGAGATCAATGCGCTGGCCAACCTCGCTGACGGCCGCGGGAGAACCGTGTCCGAACTGGGCGCGGCCGTGGGTACTCGCCCCACGACGCTGACCAGCGTGCTGGACCGATTGGAACGACGCGGCCACATCACCCGAGGCGCCCGCCCGGGCGACCGCCGGGCGGTGCTCATCGAGCTCACCTCTTCCGGGCACGTGGCCGCCACTACGATCCGACAGGCCGTCACCGGCCTGGAGCACCGCGCGCTCGGCAACCTGCCCGCCGACACTGTCGCCGCCCTGCGCACGGCCCTGCAAGCCCTGACGGAGGTGTCCTCATGACCCTGCACCAGCCCCGGACACAGGCCGACGACACACCCACCTTCGAAGCGATGATGGCCGAAGTGATGGCGAACGCCGAGCGGTTCGGCCACCGCGAACATGTCCACCTGACGTGGCTGGCCGTGCGGCAGTACGGCGTGCCCACGGCGGTCGGCCTGGTCAGCGACGGCATCCAGCGCACCGCCCGATACGCGGGTGCGCCCCAGAAATACCACGCGACCGTCAGCCGCGCCTGGGTGGAACTGGTCGGGCACCACGCGGACGAGCATGACGAAAGCGACTTCACCGCGTTCGCCGACCACCACCCCGCGCTGCTCGACAAACGACTGCTGACCTGCTTCTACCGCCCGGCAACGCTGGCCGGCCCGCAGGCGAAGAACGGCTGGGTCGAGCCCGACCTCGCCCCGTTCCCTTGGCAGGACACCGCCCAGCAGGACCCGCGGCGGCCGTAACGGAGCGAGCGCCGCAGGTGCTGGTCAGTTGCCGGTGGTGAGCACCATGCGGAAACGGGCCGCGCCGCTGAGCATCCGCTGGAAGGCTTCGTCGACTTCCTCCAGCGGCACCGTCTCCACCATCGGCTTCACCCCGGTCTGCGCGCTGAACGTCAGTGTGTCCTGGACGTCCTGGGCGGTGCCGGCCGGGTGGCCGTGGACGGAGCGGCTTCCCCCGATCAGCTGCAGCGGACTGATCTGCAGCGGCTCGGGGGTGACGCCGATGACGATCAGCTGCCCACGGTGACGCAGGCCGTCGACGGTGGCAGTCATCGCGTCGGAGTTGGCCGCCGTGGCGAGCACGACGCGGGCGCCCCCCAGCGCCTGGAGGGCTTCGGCGACGTTGACGGCGCTGCTGTCGATGTAGTGCCGGGCGCCGAGCTCCCGGGCCAGTGGCTCCTTCTCCTGGCCGCGGGCGATGGCGACGGTGTCGAAGCCGAACTGGTTGGCGTACTGGACTCCGAGGTGTCCCAGGCCGCCGACGCCGAGGATCGCCACGAGGTCACCGGGCCGGGCAGAGCTGTGCCGCAGAGCGTTGAAAGTGGTGACACCGGCGCAGCCGAGCGGCGCGGCCAGGGCGGCCGGCAATCCGTCAGGAATGCGCGAGAGCGCGGTATCGGGGGCCACCATGGCGTCGGCGAAGCCGCCGGGGTAGGCCCAGCCGGGAACCTGAAGGTTCTGGCAGTCGATGAAGTCGCCTTCACGGCAGGGCAGGCAGCGGCCGCAGTGACCACCGAACCAGCCGACCTCGACGCGGTCGCCGACCTGCCATCCGGTCACGCCTTCGCCGAGGGCGTCGATCCGCCCGGCGACCTCGTGGCCGGTGACCAGCGGGAACTTGACGCCGGGAAAGCCGGCGGAGACGAAGCCCGCATCGCTGTGACAGATGCCCGCCGCCTCGACGGTGATCCGGACGTGGCCGGGGCCGGGCTGCGGCAGTTCCCGCTCGACGATTTCGAACTTCCCGCCCGCGGCGCTGACCTGGGCGACACGCATCGTGTTCATGGAACTCTCCGTTGTAGAGCAAGGGGAAAGGGGGAGGCGTGAGACCGGTCGAATGCCGGTCGAAACCAAGGTTCGTACGGCTGTTCCAGGGAACGGAATTCCCGACGGACATAACCGGTCAAGAGATCACTGTTCAGGATATTCCGGATCTCTTGAAGGACCCGGAAAGCCGGGCGCACGAAGAACTCCCGGAAAAGAATGTCCGTGTCGTTCCGGGCTCTGTCCGGCCGATCCAGCGCGGAACCAGATCATGACGGCTGCGGCGGTGCCAGGGCATTGCCGAGATCGTCGACGCAACCCCGGCCAACTGCCGCCGTCCTCAACCCGGACAAGCTCACCCACGTACTGATCTGACCTGTCCAGCCCGTGGCTGTCGAGGAGGGCCGCACTCTGCGGGCGGGTGTTCGGCCACGCGATATGTGTCTGAATTGCACGGCATTGTGGCTGTTACCGATGGGTGCGCTGATGGGCGGGTGGCTTGCGGGGTGGTGCGGCGGGGTGCGTGGGGGGCTGGAACGGGCTGCTCCCCGGTTGTGGAGCGGGTGCGTGGATCCGGCAGTCGATGTCAGGGGCACGTCTGGGCGGGATGTGTGATCAATGCAATCGCGAGTTACGGAAATGTCCGCATTAAGTAACACGAACCGGAGTCGCTGCCGGTGGCGGGGGAGGTACTCCAGTCTTTGGGTTCTCGGCCTGAGGGGCCGGGAACCGCACCGCGCAGCATGGCCCTTGACCGGGTCCTGGGCGCCCTTGTTTGAGGGGACATCAATGTCTGCTTCTCGTACCGTCCGCCGCATCGCCGCTACCGCTCTGGCAGCCGGCTCCGTCGTCGCCGCGGCGGCGATGCCGGCTGCCGCCGACAGTGGCCACGGCCACGGCCACGGATACGGGCACGGCCGCCACCACTCGTACTCCAACGTTGTCCTCGGCAACATCCAGTACAACAGCCCCGGCCGTGACGACTGGTCGAACCGGTCCCTGAACCGGGAGTGGGTCGAGGTCACCAACACCGGCCGCCGCGCGGTCGACCTGGACGGATGGACGCTCTCGGACCGCGACGGCAACCGCTACCGCTTCGACGACCTGCGCCTGCCCGGCTATGCCACGGTCCGCGTCCACACCGGGCGCGGCTATGACACCCGTCGGGACGTCTACCAGGGCAGCCGGGACTACATCTGGAGCAACTACGCCGACAAGGCCACCCTGCGCGACGACGACGGCCGCACCGTGGACACCCAGTCCTGGGGCTACCGCCGCTGACCGGCCCCTGCCCCGCGACTGACCGAGGGCGCACCTTCTGACCCCGGCGTGCCGCCCTTTTGGTCCGGCGTGCCACCACCCGCACAGGGCGGTGGCACGCCGCTCTCGTATTCCGCCTGATCCTGACCGCCGGCGGCATCAACGTGGCCGGCGAGGCCGCGGACGGAGCCGGGGCCGTCGAAGCGGTGCGCCGCCTGCGGCCCGATGTCGTACTCACGGACATCCGCCCGCCGGACACCGACGGCCCGGAAGCCGCCCGCCACGTCCTCGCGCAAGCTGACCCCGCGCGACCGGCCCAGGCCGTCGTCCCCGCCTACGGGACGGGACTCGTGTGACCCGGCGAGTCCGCGCAGCCCGCCGGACCGGACCGCCGGCGCTCGCCGGCCACCTCGCCGCGCACGGCCTGGTCCTGGAAAGCCTCGTCCGCTCCTGCAGGGCATCGGCGACCCCACCGGCCCGGGGGCTTCTTCCGCGGCCGTTCTGTCACCCCGTCCGTCGTGGGGGAGGAGCCCGGCCGGCGCCGCCCCTGCGGCCGGCAGCCGCAGCGCGGGACCGGCGGCATCACGGGACGCGCCCGCCGGCGAAGCCGCGGCCACCGACTGGCCGGCCGCGCTCATCGACTCGACGGCAGCGCGCCTTTCATGGTCGCCATGAGCGGCTGGACCCGCACGGAAAGTTCATCAATGACCTCATTGAGCGCTACTTCCACAGAGTCCATTTATGGGCGATGTGTGCGGAATCACGAACCGGGTCACGCAGCTGTTACGTGGGCCATAGCTATTTCACGGATGGTCTTCTTATCCTCGCGCCATGTCTCGCCGTTTGTTCGCTCCGCTGGTCGTCACGTTCGCCCGGCGCCACCCTTCGCGCTACGCCCTGGCCACACTCGCGCTCGTCATGACCGGCTGGGCGGCGACGGGCGGCTTCGCCGACGCGGCCGAGGCCGACAGGGCGCGGACCGTCCCGCGGTCGGGCCCGGCGGCGGGGGCGGTGCCCGGCATCGCCCGGCCGGCCGCGGTCCTCGCGCCGCCGCCCGCGTCCGCCGCGGTGGCGCACTCGCCGTCGGTGTCCGTGGCGGCCCTGCGGACCGCCGGGACCGGTGTGGCTCCTGACCAGGCGCTGTCCCGGCGGCTCGTGCCGGTCGTGGCGGCCACCCCCGCCTCGCTCTCGGTGGCGGTGCTCGATCCGGCCGACGGGCGCGCGGCACGGTACGGCGTGCGGGCGGGGACGACGTACGACACGGCGAGCATTGTGAAGGTCGACATCCTGGCGGCCCTGCTGCTCCAGGCCCAGGACCAGCACCGCGGGCTCACGGCGCAGGAGAAGGCGTCCGCCGCGTCGATGATCCGGATCAGTGACAACGCGTCCGCCGACGCGCTGTGGCGCGTGATCGGTGAGGCGCCGGGCCTGAACGCCGCCAACCGCAGGCTCGGCCTGACCGGCACGACCGGCGGCGGCGACGGGCACTGGGGGCTCACCCAGACCACCGCGTCCGATCAGCTCGCCCTGCTGAGCGCCGTCTTCGGTACCGACTCCCCACTGGACCAGGCGTCCCGGGCCTACGTGCGCGGCCTCATGGGCGGCATAGCGGCAGGCCAGGACTGGGGCGTTTCGGCGGCCGGCCCCGTCACCGGCCTGAAGAACGGCTGGCTGCAGCGGACCGCGACGGGCCGCTGGGACGTCAACAGCATCGGTCTGGTCCGGGTGGACGGACACGACCGCCTGGTGGCGGTGCTGTCGCGGGGCAGCGTCAGCATGGCGGACGGTGTCCAGCTGGTGGAGAAGGCGGCCAAGGCGGCCGTCCAGGCCCTGGACGGGACGCCCTGACCCCGCAACCGCCACCAGGGCGGCGGGCCAAGCCGTGCGCGCGCCCGCTGCCGCCCACCACCGGCAGCGACAGCCCACAGCAGTGGACGGATCGCTGGGACACACCTTCAACGGTCCGGCGGGCTGCTCGAGTCCACCGGCTGCCCGGCTGCCCGGCTGCCCGACTGCCCGACTGTGTGCCCCGGGCCGCGTCGCAGCGGTGTGATCTGCCGGCCGCGCACGCCACTTGCTCCGGGGAAGGGCAGCAGCGAAGGCCGGGTCACGCTCCCGGCCGAGGGTGCGGTGGCGGAGCATGGCGGCGCCTTGCGGGAGGGGCAGTGGCGGGCCCGTCCGGGACACGTGTCCCCTGAGCCGGCGCCGGCTCGCCGAGCGCACGCGGCCCCGGCACCCCGGCGCGCACCAGCGCACTCAGCAGCCCCGGGGACGCCTCCTCCAGGCTCCCGAGAACCGTGCGCCGGGCCGCCGGTTCGATCGGGGCGACGGACGGGACCACGAGGACGTGGCAGCCCGCCGCCTCCGCCGAAGCGACGCCCGTGGGAGTGTCCTCCACGGCCACACAGGCGGACGGGGCCACACCCAGGACCTGGCAGGCGGCGAGGTACGGGTCGGGGTCGGGTTTCGTGCGCAGCGTGTCGTCGGCGGTGACCGTGGTGGTGAACCGGCCCGCGCCCAGCGACTCCAGGGCCTTCACGACGGTGTCGGCGACGTGCCGCGGCGAGGCCGTGACAAGGGCGGTGGGAACGCCCTCGCCGCGCAGCGCCACGAGCAGTTCGACCGCGCCGGGGCGCGGCACGACGTCGGCACGCACCCGGGCCGCGAACCTCCGGTGGAGCTCGGCGGCGACCGCGCCGACCGGTGCGCCGGCGGCCCGGCCCAGCATCTTCGCCGTGTGCTCCACGGGGCGGCCCAGCACATCGGGCTGGTCGGCTTCGGTGAGCGCGTACCCCAGCTGGGCGGCCACCTCGTCGACGGCCGCCCACCACAGCTGCTCGGTGTCCACGAGGGTGCCGTCCATGTCGAAGAGCACGGCCTTCAGCAGGGGTGGCTGGACGGGGGTGGTGCGGGGGCGCGTCACGGAGGTCTCTTTCAGCGGGTCGGCGTGGTACGGGTGCTGGCGTACCGCAGGGCTGCAGGGCGGTACGACCGCAGGACTGCAGGGCGGTACGACCGCAGACGTCCTGCGGGCATGGGTATGCGGCGGGCGCCGGGGCTCAGCCGCGGCGCGCCGCGACCAGCACCGGCCGGTCCGGGAGGGTGACGGTCACGGCGGCGCCCGGGGCGAGCGCCGCTGCCTCGTGCGTCTGCAGGTCGGCCTTGATCTCGGTGCCGTCGGCGAGGCGGACGGTGACGCGGGTGGCGGCGCCGAGGAAGGCGGTGGCGACGACCTGGCCGTTGCCGGTGTCGTTCGCGGTGAGCCGGACGGCCTCGGGCCGTACGAGGACGTCCACGTCGTTGCTCTCGCCCGGCCGGCCGTCCACCGGCAGCCGTCGTCCCAGGACTGTCACCGTGGTGCGCTCGGCGTCGAGGACGCCTGGGATCCGGCTCATGGTGCCGACGAACTCGGCGACGAACGCGGTGGCGGGCCGCGCGTACAGCTCGGCGGGGGCCGCGCACTGCTCCAGCCGCCCCGCGCGCATCACGGCGACCCGGTCGGCCATCGAGAGCGCCTCTTCCTGATCATGTGTCACGAAGAGTGTGGTGATGGCGAGTTCCTGCTGCAGGCGGCGGATCTCCTCGCGGAGCGTCAGCCGTACCTTGGCGTCGAGCGCGGACAGCGGTTCGTCGAGCAGCAGGACCCGTGGGCGCAGCGCGAGCGCGCGGGCGAGCGCGACGCGCTGCTGCTGCCCGCCGGAGAGCTGGTGCGGGAAGCGTGTCCCCAGGTCCCCGAGGCCGACCAGCTCCAGCAGCTCGGCGGCGCGCTCGCGCCTCTCGGCCGTTCGAACCTTGCGCATGCGCATCCCGAACGCGACGTTGTCGAGCGCGCTGAGGTGCGGGAAGAGGCTGTACGACTGGAAGACCATCCCGGCGTCGCGGCGGTGGGCCGGCACCCCGGTCACGTCCTCGCCGTCGACGAGGACCTCGCCGGAGTCCGGGTGTTCGAACCCGGCGAGCATCCGCAGTGCGGTGGTCTTGCCGCAGCCGGACGGGCCGAGCAGGGCGAGGAGTTCACCGGGCCGCGCGGTCAGGTCGAGACCGTCGAGGGCGACGGTCGCGCCGAACCTGCGGCGCATACCGCGGAATTCGACGGTTGCGGCGCCGGTCGCGGCAGCCTTCTCCTGCGTGGTGATCGTCATGGTGGGGGTCATCCCTGGGAGGCGGTACGGGAGGGGGTGCGGCGGCCGCCGAGGGTGGCGACGGCCAGCAGGAGTGCCCAGGTCATGAACAGGCTGAGCACGGACACGGCGACGGACATTTGGGCCTGCGAGCCGCCGATGCTGTAGATCCAGACGGCGAACGGCTGGAAGCCGAGGAGCTGGGCGACCGTGAACTCGCCCAGCACGAGCGCCAGCGTGAGGAACGCCGCATTCAGCAGCGCGCCGCGCAGATTCGGCAGCACCGCGCGGACGAGGGCCTGCGGCCAGCCGGCGCCGCAGCTGCGCGCGGCCTCGACGAGCGTACGCACGTCGACCGCGCGCAGCCCCGCGTCAAGGGCACGGTGGACGAACGGCAGAGCCATCACGACGTAGGCAAGGACGAGCACGACCGGGAAGTCAGGGTTCTGGAGCGCGACGAACGTCTGGAAGAGCGGCGTCGCCGCGAGGTACTCGGGACCCCACTTGAGGACCGTTCCGATCCCGGCGACGAACGCGATCGGCGGGACGATCAGCGGCAGCGAGCAGACGACCTCGACGACGGGCCGCAGCCGGGGTGCGCCGAGCCGCAGCGCGACCATGGCGGGCACCATCAGCAGCAGAACGACCGCGATCGTGGCGGCGGCCAGTTCGAGGGAGAGCACCAGGCTGGGCAGGAAGCCGTCGGTGCCCAGGATCTGCGCATACGCGTCGACGTTCAGGCCCTGACCCGGCACGTCGACCGTGAAGATGACGGAGGCTGCCAGCGGCACCAGGAAGTACAGCGCGGCGACGGCGAGTACCGCGGCCCGCCAGGGGCGGAAGGCGGTGTTCAGGCGAGCCATCGCGCGCTCCGTCGTTGCAGGGGCAGGTACACGGCCATCACCAGGCCCGCGACGAGGACCATGTCGAGGCTGAGGGCCAGCGCCACGTTCTCCTGGCCGACCAGGACGTTGCCGGAGATGGCGTCGGCGATCTGCAGCGTGACCAGCGGGACCGAGCTGCCGACCATCGCGGCGGCGGTGGCGTAGGCGGCGAACGCGCTGCCGAACAGCAGCACCAGGCCGCCGAGCAGCGACGGCGCGAGCACCGGCAGCGCGACGTGCCGCCAGTACTGGGCATGCGTGGCGCCGTTGTTCTGTGCGGCCTCGCGCCACTGGGAGCGCAACCCGTCAAGAGCGGGCGTGATGGTGAGAACCATCAGCGGGATCAGGAAATAGAGGTACGTCAGGGTCAGACCCCAGAAGCTGTACAGGGTCCAGCCCGTGTCGGCGAGGCCCAGGCGGCCTGTGAGGACGCCGGAGTTGCCGAGCGTCGCGACGAAGGCGAAGGCGAGCGGGACACCGCCGAAGTTCGCGAGCACCCCGGAGGCGGTGAGTACGGCCTCGCGCAGTGCGCGGAAGCGGGAGACCACCACGGCCTGGGCGAGCAGCAGCCCCAGGAGCGTACCGATGGCCGCCGAGACGGCGGACAGCTTGACGCTGCCCAGGAGCGCCGTCAGATAGGCACCGTGCAGCGACGCGGTCAGATTGGCGGTGGTGTAGGACGTGGCGCCGGTGACCGGGTCCTTGACGGTGAAGGCCCCGTTCAGCATGGCCAGGGCCGGGATCCCGAAGACGATCGCCACGAAGACGAGCAACGGAACGACGGCGAGCCACCCGGCGCGCCGGCGCCGCCGACCGCAGGGTGCGCCGGGCGCGGCGCCGACGCGGGCAGGCGCAGAAGTGACAGTCATGCCGCAGGTCATCCCGAGACGGCCTTGCCCCAGCCCTGGGCGATGATGCCCTTGGCCTTGTTCTGCTGGGCCTCGGTCGGGAACGCGACCGTGCCGGAGACCTCGGGCAGCTTGGCGGCGGCGTCCTTGTCGAGCGTCCCGGCCTTCTCCATGGCGGGCATCAGCGCCGGGCGGGCGTAGCCCCCCAGCCAGAGGTTCTGGCCCTCGGCGCTGTACAGGTACTCCTGCCACAGGCGGGCGGCGGCAGGGTGCGGCGCGTCCTTGGTGATGGCCTGCGAGTAGTACTGCGCGTACCGGCCGTCGGACGGGACGGAGACCTTCCAGTCGACCCCCTTGCCCTTGAACTCGTCGGCGTAGCCGGCGTTGAGGTAGTCCCAGTCGATGCTGATGGGCGTCTCGCCCTTCTCGATGGTTGCCGGGGTCGACTCGACCGGCGTGTAGTTGCCGTTGTTCTTCAGCTGGGCGAAGAAGTCCAGTCCCGGCTGGATCTCGTCGAGGGAACCGCCGTTCGCCAGGGCCGCCGCCCAGACGCCGCCGAACGCGGAGCCGGACTTGGTCGGGTTGCCGTTGAGCGCGACCTTGCCCTTGTACTCGGCCCCCAGGAGATCCTTGAAGGTGGTGGGGCAGTGCTTGACACGCTTGGCGTCGCAGCCGATGGAGACGTAGCCGCCGTAGTCGTTGTACCAGCGCGCCTGCGGGTCCTTCTGCGCGGCCGGTATGCCGTCGTACGAGGCGACCTTGTACGGGGCGAACAGTCCCTGCTGGGCCCCGCTCAGCGCGAACGAGCTGCCCAGGTCCAGCACGTCGGGGGCACGGTCCTGGCCCTTGCGCGAGGTGACCGCGTTGATCTCGTCCTGGCTGCTGCCGTCGGGGTTCTCGACCTCGACCTTGATGCCGTACTTCTTGGCGAAGCCGTCAATCAGCGCGCCGTAGTTGGCCCAGTCGCGGGGCAGAGCCATGGCGTGCAGCGTGCCCTCCTTCTTCGCCGCGGCGACGAGGCTGTCCATGCCGCCGAAGTCCGTCGCGGACGTTGCCGTGGCGGCCGTCCTGCCGTCGGGAGTGGCAGCGGACTGGCTGGTGGCTGCGCCACAGGCGCTGAGGCCGAGTGCGGCGACGGCGAGGCCGCCGGTGAGGACGGCGATCCTGGGCAGGGACACGGTCACGATCTCTCCTGGGGTGGCGCCCCCGGACGGTGAATCCCGCAGGGGCTCGACAGAGAACTTGTTTGAAGAACTTGTTCGAACAAGTTGGCCTCAGTAGGCACGTCCTCGATGTCGCCTCGGTGAACAAGGGGGCAACTCCGGCCCCCATTCTTCTGGACACTTTCCGGATGCTTTCCGGGAGAACGGTCCCCTCCCCGTCTCGTCTACGCTGGTTCACCTGCACACCGCGCACAGCACGAGAGGGGACCATGACAGCCCGACACGAGGAGATCGCCGAGGAGTTGCGCCGGGCGATCGATCGCGAGGAGTACGCGGTGGGCAGCCGGCTGCTCCCGGAAACGGAACTCGCCGCCCGCTACGGCGTCTCGCGCGGCACCGTCCGCCAGGCCGTCGCCGCCCTGACGTCGGAGGGGCTGATCGGGTCCCGGCAGGGCGCGCGGCGCGTCGTGCTCGCCAGCCGCCGCAACCAGAGCTTCGCCGAGCTGCGCAGCTTCGCCCAGTGGGCGCGCGCGATGGGCCGTACGGCGACCGGCCGGGTGGTGTCCTCGCAGTACCGCCCCGCGACCGCCCAGGACTCGGTACGCCTCCAGACGCCGGTCGGCGTGCCGCTGCTCCACGTCCTGAGGCTGCGTGGCCTGGACGGGGAACCGGTGCTGCTGGAACGGACGGTGTACGCGGACTGGATCGCCCCGGCTGTCGAGCGCATCGAGGCGGACTGTCCGTCGGTGACGCAACGGCTGTTCGCGGACACGGGACTGGTCTTCGCGTACGGCGAGCATCTGATCGACGCGGTCGCGGCGGGCGCGCAGGACGCCGAACTGCTGGGCGCGCGCCGGACGAGTCCGCTGCTGCGGGTGCGCCGGGTCACGACCACCCGCGAGGGCCGCCCGGTCGAGTGGTCCGACGACCGGTACCGCTCCGGCGCGGTGAGCTTCAGCGTCCACAACTCGATCGGCAACAACCCGCTGGCCCGCCAGACGGGCCCGGACGCGGCGCCGGTGGGTCCGGCGTAGGCAGACGGTGGCCGCCGGGCCGCAGCCGCAACCGATCCCGGCCTGCGGGCCCGGGCGTGGCCGTGACGTCCCGCCTGCCCTGCGACGCCCGACCCGCGCACGCGCAGCCGGATTCGCGCGCCCGGCCCCCTGGAGGAGAAACCGGCGAGCGCAACCGGCAACCAGCCCGTCCGCCGGCACCCGGACCGGCTCGCCGCCACCCTGACCCGCTGCCGTGACGGACGCCTCCGGTCCGTGGACGTACACCGCCGGTTCAGGGCACTCGCTCTCCGGCGTCCGGAACGTCCCCGCGGACGCCCACGGCGCCTACGACTTCACCGTGCACGGCCCCAACGGCTTCCTGCGCCGGCTCGCCGGCCGGGCCGGCGCCGCAGGCCCCGAGGTCAGCGCCCGCCACGACGGCAACGGTGGCACGGCAACCCCATCGGTGACCCGCACCGCTTCCCCTACGACCTGTCCGGAACCGCCGGTCACCGCGACGCACAGATCCGCCACGCCCTCACTGGGTTGATCAACTGGGCGAGGCGTGTCGGGATCACGGCGATCGGCATCGAAGACCTCGACTTCACCGCCGAGAAGACCCGCGAGAAGCACGGCCGCCGGAAGCGGTTCCGGCAGCTCATCTCCGGCATGCCCACCGGAAAGATCAAGGCCCGGCTGGTGTCGATGGCCGCCGAACACGGCCTGAGCATTGTCGCGGTGGATCCGGCCTACACCTCCCAGTGGGGTGCCCAGCACTGGCAGAAGCCGCTGGCCACCCCGCACCGGAAGATGTCCCGTCACGATGCCGCGGGCATCGCGATCGGACGACGCGCCCTCGGGCACCCGATCCGGGATGGGGTATCCCCTGCTCGAACGGAGTTGAGAGCTTGGGGAAGGACGGCACCGCCCCCACGCGACCGGAGTGATCGTGCGGGGCATCGGACCGTCCAGGCCGGACCGGCCGCCCGCGGGCGCGAGGGAACCCGCCCGCCCACAACGGACCGGCCCCCCGGAGGGCCAGCGCCGAGCGGGAAGCGAAAGCGGGAACCCAGCGCATCCAACACCGTTCGGGATGCGCCCAGTACGCAACAGTGGGTACAGGACTCACTCACGCACACTGGTTAGGAACGGTGTTCAGTTCCACCCCGAAGTGCTGGCCGACGACATACGCACCTGGGGTACGCAGGACGTCGGCTCGCTGCACGCCCTGGGCCTTGAACCGAGCGGGATCGTTGCCGAGGTGGGGCGCGAGGAGAAGCGGCTGCGCACGCTCTGGGGGGCTTTCGCCGAGCAGTGGGGCCGCATGGTCGCCGACGGTCCGGGCCCGTCCGCCCGACAGCGCATTCCGGCGGAGCGGCGGCCATGAGAGCCCGATGACGGTCGGACCGGTCGGGCTGCGGGCGTGATCAGTCCGACCGGTCCTCCCCGCCGGGCATCGGGTCGATACGGGCCGTGCGGCGGGCACCCGTCAGCGGCGCGGGCAGGTCGGGTCGTCGATCGCGCTGACCGTGTAGGGGGGCGAGCCCGGAGGGTCATCCAGCTGGCTGTTGACGACGTACAGTCGGCAGCCGTGCCGGGCGAGCGTGGTGGGCAGGTCGAACGGCTCGCCGGTGATCCGTGCGGTCACCGTCCCCGTGCGCAGCTCCTCGTCCAGCTCGGCGATGTACACGCCGTGCGGGGCACCGTAGTTGAGCACGGCGTACAGCGTCCGGCCCGACAGCAGCATCCCGTCCGCCCCGAACGACTCATCATCCAGGTGCAGTTGCTCGATCACGCGCGTCGCGGTGTCCACCCGCCAGACCGCCTCGGTTCCGTTGGACGACACCAGCAGAGTCTTGCCCGAGCGGTCCGCCACAATGCCGTTGAGCAGCCAGTACTGCGCCGGGAACTGCGGGAACGCGGACCGGATGTCCAGCCACGGTTCGAGCCGCCCCGGGCGGCCGTTTTGGAGAGGGGCCCGCAGGACCACAGGATTGGCCCAGTCCGTGACGTAGACGGCGTCCTTCGTGATCACCAGGTCGTTGAGATGCGGCGGGCCGAGCGGACCGGGCTCGGCCGTACGTTCGGCCAGCAGCCTCCCGTTGCGGTCGTGGACGGTCAGGACAGCGCCGCCCACCGAGAACACCCACCCGTGCCTGTCGGTGTGCACGCCGAGGGAACTAGGGCGGCTTTCGATTCCCTCGGCACGGAACACATCCAGGCGAGAGTCACGGACATGGCCGCGGTACAGCGCGCCGGTGCCGTCGGAGGACACGTACACGGTGCCGTCCTGGTCGACGGCGATCCCCTCCGGCAGGACGCCGGGGGCGTCGGAGACGACGTAGGTGCGAGGCAGCGGGCGGGCGACGGCCCGCTCGGGCGTAGCGCCGAAGACGGCGGCCAGAACGGCGGCGAAGAGACAGAGCAATCGTGAGGCGGCGCGCATCGTGGGGACCTCCAGGAGTTCGTGGACCGGCGTGCCTCACGGGAGCCTGGCCGATACGCGATCCGGCCGCATCGCCTTTCGGCTCTCGCGGAAAGGCATGGCCGGACCGATAATCAGGCGGCGTGATCCGCTTACACTTCTCCGACGCCGACCTGCGCCGGGTCACGGTGGCCCAGGCTCCCGACGCCCTGCTGGAAACGGCGCTCAGCGTGCGCCGTCTGCGGGGCGGAACGCCCACCGGGGGCCCCACGCGCCCCGCCCTTACCCAGTGGCACAAAGCGATGCAGGACACCCGCCCCCGGCCCGGTGTCCTGCTCGACCTGGTTCCCCGCAACGGTTTTCTGCCGGACTTCCTTCAACAGCCGACGGCCCGGGACTTCGCCACCGCACTCGACCTCGTCACCGCCGTCCCCGCCGAACAGCTGGCCCTGGATCTGGGTCTGGCGGACACGCCTGGGCACAACGGTTTCCTGGAGCAGCCGAGCCGATGGGCGCGAGAGCTCGCGAACGGCTCACCGGCGGCGCGGCGGGCCCTGCAGCGCGACCTCCAGGGGTACTTCACCTCGGCGGTCGCCCCGCTGTGGCCGCGGGTGAGAGCCGACGCCATGGCCGACCGGGCGGTGCGCGCCGAGACGCTGCTACGCGGCGGGGTCGACGCCCTGCTCACCACGCTCAGCCCCACATGGAGCTGGCAGGCGCCCGTACTGACTCTCCCGTCGACGTCCCGGCACGACATCGCGCTGTGCGGCCGCGGACTGCTGCTCGTACCGTCCTGGTTCGCAGTGGGCGCCATGGTGATGTACCGGCCGGAGAAGCCGACGGTCCTGGTCCATCCGATGCTTCTCGCCGAGGAGCCGGCCTTCTCGTGCGACGTGCTGGGACCACTGCTGGGCCGGACAAGGGCAGCCGTGCTCGCCGTTCTGCGCATCCCGGCCACCACGACCGAGCTCGCCGGACGTGCCGGGATCTCCTTGGCAACGGCCAGCCAGCACGCCACCGTCCTGCGGAACGCCGGACTGGTGGACACCGCCCGGACGGGCCTGTCCGTCCTGCACAGCCTGACCCCGCTCGGACGGGCCCTACTGGCGGGTGAGGAACCGTCGTTCTGAGACCCGCCCCGGCTCAGAGGCGGTGACAGAAACAGGCGTCGCCCGTCGGCCCCGCTTCCTGCGAAGCGCTCAGCCCGCCGACTGGTGCACGCCGTGCTCGAAAACCCGAATGCGTCGGCCCGCGCGGTTCTGGGACCCTGCCCGAATGCCCCAGCGTCTCGAACCCACAGTCATCCGGCACACGTATCGCATCCCCGCCCCCGCCGGGCCCGCTGGGCAGGGAGGCGCCGCAGCGCGGCAGTTCGACGCCGCGCTGATGTCCGTGGGCTTCAAGCTCTCGGCGAACCTGCTGGAGCATCTGTCGGGCCTGGCCGAGGAGACGGTCGTCGACACCGCCGTGCGCACACTGGACACCGTCCGCGAGATGGCCGGCGACCACGTCCAGCACAACGTCTACTTCGTCGACTTCCCCGCCAACGTGCCGGACACGTTCGACTTCTGGATGCGGTGCATCGCCGAGGCGCTCGCCGACGACGCGTCGCGCGAGAGCACGCTCGCCCAGCTGCGCACCGGCGTGGTCGACCTGCTGACGCTCCCGTCGTACGGCAACTACCAGCACACGTACGCCGAGATGCTCGCCGCGCACGACGAGCTGATCGCCGCCTGGGGCGACCGCATGACGGTCCTGCACCTGGGCGGCGCCCTGGACGACGAGGTCACCGCCCTGTATCTGGCCCTGGCGGGCAGCACCACCCCGCTGGGCGAGGAAGGCCTGCGCGACCTCGGCGCGCTCGCCGGGCACTGCGTCGACGGCCCCCAGCCCGAGGCGATCCCGGTCCGGGAGAACCGCGCCCTCGTCAACCTCGCCCGCCTCGACGCCGGCGCGGACCTCCTTCTGGACACCGTCACCGACGTGCTCCGCCTGGCCTGCGCGCTGTCGGACGGCGACGTGACCCTCGTGGAACCGACCCGGTTCCGGTCGCTGCCGCGACCGGTCCGCCGTGCCCTGCTCGCCGGCCTCGACGCGGTCGTCGCCGCGGCCCCCGCCAAGCTTGCCGACGTCACCGCGCACCGCGAGGCGTTCAAGCGCCTCGGTGAGCGCCTCCACCCGCACGAGTACCCGCGCTGGCCGCACGCCGCCGACGTGTTCGCCGTCGCCCGGGGCGAGAAGGAGGCCCGCTCCTTCGACAGCCGCATCGAGGAGCTGCTCGGCGCGAACGACGTCACCGGCGCGGCACGGCTGCTGACGGCCGCCCCGGGCAAGCTGTTCCGCTCCCTGGACCGTCTGATGCGCGCGTGTCGCACCCAGGACGAGCGCGACGCCGTCGTGGCCGCCGCAGAGCAGGTCGTCCCGCAGGCTTCCGGCCAGGTCCTGCTGTCGGTCCGTGAGCACTTCCACAACCGGACCGAGGAGACGGGCGAGCTCCGCGTCTTCGTCAACCGCCTCGGCCGCGCCTGGGTCACCACCGACACCCGCCCACCCGTGCCGGCGCCCGAGCGCAAACGCCTGATCACAGCCCTGGACGCCGAGACGCGACGCCGCCTCCCGGAGCCGGGGCACCTGCTGATCGACCCCGACGTCCTCGACGTCGCGCTCCCGCTCAGCGGCAAGGCCACGGCCGCCGGGCTCGGCGTGCTGCCCCGCGGCTCCCTCTCCCCGGTCGACGGGGAACTGCTCCGGTTCTTCGTCCACTGGAAACAGACCAGCCGCACCACCGACTTCGACCTGTCCGCGCTGCTCCTGAATGCCTCGTACGGGACCGTCGGCTGGCTGTCGTACACCGCGCTCACGCAGGTCGAGGGCGAGCACTCCGGGGATATCACCGACGCGCCCGACGGCGCCTCGGAGTTCATCAACCTGCGCCTGGGGGCTGTGCGCGGCACCTTCATCGTCCCGCAGGTCAACATCTTCTCGGGAGAGGGCTTCGAGGAGGTCGAGGAGTCGTTCTTCGGCTTCATGCTGCGCGACGCCGAACAGCAGGGCCGTCCCTTCGAGGCGCGCACCGTACGCATGAAGTCGGAGCTGCGCGGCCCGGGCAGGGTGGCGCTGCCGCTGGCGTTCCTGCGCGGGCGCGACGGCCGCTGGCGCGCGAAATGGCTGCACCTCTACCTCAAGGGCAACCCGGCTTCCAACCGGGTCGAGGGAAACCGGGTGTCGGTCGCGACGCTGCTGCGCGGCATCGTCGAGCGCGACTACCTCACGGTCCGGTACCTCACCGACCTGATGGGCGGCCGCGCCACGGCCACCACGCTGTGGGACGGCGAGACGGTCCCGGACGGCCCGGTCACGTACATCGGCCTGGAACGCCCGGAGGGACTGCACCCGGATTCTGTGATCATCACCCCGGAAAATCTGCGCGACCTGATCCCCGGCTGACTGCTACCGTTGATCCCAGCGAGGCCATGAACGGACTTCCTTCTCATTCCTCTCCTGAAACTAGTCCCTTCGCTTTCCTCGCCCTCGATGTCACGCCGGGGTGCCGTACGGCACCCCGGCGTTGTCGTCCCCCGGTCTTCGCGAGGCCGCTGCCTGAGAGCCTGTCGGGTGGCCGGTTGATTACGCTGCGATGAGGTCCTCGATGGTCTTGGTTCGGGCGGTCTTGCGGTGGGATTCATGGCTCCAC